>JAHHUC010000001.1 GCA_020024215.1 Oscillospiraceae bacterium
TCATGATGTAGAAATTTTCAATAGGGCCTGCAAGGGCAAAATCAAAATAAAGGCCGCAGGCGGAATGAAATCTGTGGAGGATATGGAAAGGTTTATAGATTTAGGCGCAGATCGCTTAGGTTCCTCCTCCGGAGTTTCCCTGATAAAAGAAAAGCTCGGTAAATAAACACTTTTAACTATTATTTTATTGACAGTTTATCCAATTTAAAGTATGATTAGTAATGGAAGTGTGTGTGTTTATTCCACTGACCTTTATTTAAGGATTTCATTTATATAAGTTTTGCAAAGAGGTTTCTTTGCAGCAAAAGGAGTTACTTAATATGGCAGAATGCAACCACAACTGCTCCTCCTGCAGCGCCAACTGCTCTGACAGGAACGCTCCAAAGAGCTTAAAGGAACAGCTTAACGAAAAATCCGCTGTCAAAAGAGTCATTGCCGTGGTTTCCGGCAAGGGCGGAGTGGGAAAATCCCTTGTGACCTCAAAGCTTGCTGTTGAAATGAGGAAAAAGGGCTACAAAACCGCTATACTTGATGCGGATATTACAGGTCCCTCCATACCCAAGGCCTTTGGCATACACCAGAGGGCTTTGAGCGATGGAAAGCTGTTTATTCCTGCAAAAACCAAAACAGGAATAGATTTGATATCTTTAAATCTCATGCTTTCCCATGAGACAGACCCTGTGATGTGGAGAGGTCCCCTCATTGCAGGAGTTGTAAAGCAGTTTTGGACGGATGTTTACTGGGATGACATTGATTACATGTTTGTGGATATGCCGCCCGGAACGGGAGATGTGCCCCTAACGGTGTTCCAATCCCTGCCGATTGACGGAATAATCGTTGTCACAAGCCCTCAGGAGCTTGTTTCCATGATTGTAGAAAAGGCTGTAAATATGGCAGAGGCTATGGATATACCCATATTCGGAATAGTCGAAAATATGTCCTATTTCAAATGTCCCGACTGCGGAAAAATTCACAGGATTTTCGGAGAAAGCCACATTGATGAAATTGCAAGGCAAAACAATATTCACAATGTTTCCCAAATTCCCATGGACCCAAATCAGGCAAGGCTCTGCGATGCAGGTTCTGTTGAGGACTGTGAGGATAATTACCTCCAAAGCATGGCAGATGCCATAGAGAAAAATATTAAAATATAGAAAAGAGGTAAATTTATATGGAACTTAAAGGCTCTAAGACCGAAAAGAACTTAATGGAAGCTTTTGCAGGCGAAAGCCAGGCAAGAAACAAATACACCTATTATGCAAGCAAGGCAAAGAAGGACGGCTATGTTCAGATTGCCGAGCTTTTCACAGCTACTGCCAACAACGAGAAGGAGCACGCAAAAATCTGGTTCAAGCTGCTTCATGACGGCGAGGTTCCCTCCACAATCGAAAACCTCAAGGATGCTGCTGCCGGAGAATTCGGCGAGTGGACAGATATGTATCCCCGCATGGCAAAGGAAGCAAGAGAAGAGGGCTTTGACCGCATAGCTTTCCTCTTTGAGCAGGTTGCCAAGATTGAAAAGGAGCATGAGGAAAGATACAAGAAGCTTCTTGCCAATGTTGAGGGCGGTCTGGTATTTTCAAGAGACGGCGACATGATTTGGGAATGCTCCAACTGCGGACACATCCACATCGGAAAGGCTGCTCCTGCTGTATGTCCCGTTTGCAGCCACCCGAGAGATTATTTCATGTTAAGACCTGACAACTACTAATATCACAATAGATATAAAGCCTATCCCCCGATTTTTTTCGGGGGATTTTTTTAATGTCCAAGCATTGCAAATTTTTTTATTCTCACATATTTTCCGTTTTCAAAAAAGCTCGGATACCGGTGAACTTTTAAGGAAAGCGGCAGGATTTTAGCCCCTGAGCTTTCTTGACCTGCAGCTTTTGCCTGCACACAAAGACATCTCTTTATTGTTGAATTTTTTGCCCTTTGTTGATATAATCTTATTAACATATATCACATAAAAAGGGGTGCAGCTATGAAGGAAAAAATAAGGCAATACTTTTTGGAGCACAGGGAAGATATTTTGAAGGACATTGCTTCACTTGTGGAGATAAACAGCGTAAGATCAGAAGCAAAGGAGGGTATGCCCTTCGGTGAGGGTGCTGCCGGAGCAGTTGCAGAGGCAGAAAAAATTGCAAAGCGCATGGGCTTTGCAACAAAGAATTTTGACAACTATGCATTGACAATAAATTCAGATCCCTCCTGCAAGGATGCCTATTTGGGCATACTCTGCCATCTTGATGTGGTTGCAGAGGGCACAGGCTGGACAAGGGAGCCCTTTAAAATGACCATAGAGGGCGACAGCATATACGGCCGCGGAGTTTCTGATGACAAGGGACCTGCTGTAACAGCCCTTTGGGCTTTAAAGGCCTGCAATGACTTGGGAATCAAGCTTTCAAAGAATGTGAGGATAATTTTAGGCTCTGACGAGGAGTGCGGCAGCAGCGATTTGGATTACTATTTCAAAAAGGAGGCACAGCCCGCCTTCTGCTTCTCGCCCGATGCGGATTTTCCAATCTACAACTGCGAAAAGGGCAGATTTTCAACAACTATAAGGGGAAGTTATGAAAACAGGGAGCTTCCTGCCCTCATTTCCTTTGAGGGAGGTCACACCTCCAACATTGTGGCCCAACATTCAGAGGCTGTTGCAGAGGGAATTTCCCTCGATGCTGCCAAAGCAGCAGCAAAGAAGTGGGGAGAAGCTACAAAGACAGAAATTGAAGCTGTTGAGGAAGGAACAAAAATCAGGTTCATCTGCAACGGACTTTCTGCCCATGCCTCCACACCAGGACACGGAATCAATGCAGTTACAGCCCTTTTGCAGCTTTTGGCAGATTTGGGCTTAAAGGGAGATTTAGGAAAATATATAAAGGGGCTTTCCACACTCTTCCCCCACGGAGATTTTCTGGGCGAGGCCATTGGAATTAAGAGAGAGGACGAAATTTCAGGCCCTCTCACCTGTTCCTTCAATATTTTGAACATTGAAAACGGCAGTCTTGCAGGAGTTTTCGACATCAGATCCCCCATCTGCTCCAACGAGGAAAACACCTCACTTGTTATGAAGAAGAATCTGGCAGAATATTCTCTTACACTTGATTCGACAGAAATGGTTGAGCCTCATTATGTGGATGAAAACCTTCCCTTTATCAAGATACTCTCCAAGTCCTATGAGGACTTTACAGACAGAAAGGGAGAATGCCTTTCTATGGGCGGCGGAACATATGTTCACCACATTGAAAACGGAGTTGCCTTTGGGCCCACAATGCCGGGAACAGAGACTAATATTCATGGACCTGACGAGGTTGCAAGCATAGATGACCTGCTCACCGGTGCAATGATATATACAGAGGTTATTGCAAACATGTGCAGATAATAAACAATTTCCCGGCCCTGTCCTGATCTCAAGACAGGGCTGTGGATTATCTGAAAGAAAGAAAGGCTTATGAAGAAAAAGTGTATAATTGTAGGTGCAGGAGATTTTTTTGAAAAAAATCTGCCCATGGAAAAAGAGGATTTTTTGATTGCCGCAGACGGCGGATTTGATTTCCTTTTAAAAATAGGTGTGACGCCCAACCTTTTTGTAGGCGACAGGGATTCGGTAAAATCTGACATAAGCATGACAGAGGGGCTTTATTTCCCTTCAAGAAAGGATGACAGCGATATGCTGTTGGCTGTAAAGGAGGGCATAAAAAGAGGCTTTGAGCTGTTTTATATTTTTGGCGGAACAGGCAAAAGAATTGATCACACTCTGGCAAATATCAAGCTTTTGGAATTTTTAAGCGAAAACGGCTTAAAGGGCTTTCTGTTTTCAAAAAATCAGGTAATAACAGTTATAAGAAATTCCAAAATTTCCTTTCCGAAGGAATTCAAGGGCTGTTTTTCCGTGTTCCCAAATGGGGGAAAAGCCAAGGGAGTTTACATAAGATGCTGCGGCTATACACTGGAAAATCATGATTTTGAAAGCTCCTCAGCCCTAGGTCTCAGCAATTATTTCAAAGGCGAAGCTGCAACAATAGAGGTCACTGACGGCTCCTTGTCGGTTGTGTTTGAAAGACAGGGGGATTTTTCCCTTGAAAGATAAAGAGCTTTGCAGCCTATGTCCCAAAAATTGCCTTGCCGACAGGGTTCACAATTTAGGAATATGCGGTGAAAAGAGGGAAATCAAGCTGTCAAGAGCTGCGCTTCATATGTGGGAGGAGCCATGCATAAGCGGCAAGAACGGCTCGGGAGCTGTCTTTTTTTCCGGCTGCTCCTTAAGATGTGTCTACTGTCAGAATAAAAAAATAAGCAGAGATAATTTCGGCAAGCAGGTGACACCCTCTGAATTGGCACAGATAATGCTGCGCTTGCAAAATGAGGGGGCAGCCAACATAAACCTTGTCACACCCACCCACTTTTCCCCTCTTATAAAGGAGAGCCTTGAAATTGTAAGGGACAGGCTTCATATACCTGTTGTTTACAACACAGGCGGATATGAAAATGTGGGTATTATAGAAGGCTTGAAGGGCTATGTGGATGTCTTTCTCCCCGATTATAAATACAAGGGAAAATTTCTCTCCCGAAGGCTTTCAAATGCGGTGGATTACCCCGAAAAGGCAGCAGCAGCCATAGAAAAAATGGTAGAAATAACAGGCCCTTGCAAATTTGATTCAAACGGCATGATATTAAAAGGAACAATTATACGCCATCTTGTGCTCCCCGGATTTTTGGAAAATACATACGCTGTGCTGGAGGATATTGCCAAAAGATTCAAGGGCAAGGGTGTGCTCATAAGCCTTATGAGCCAATACACCCCCTGCTATTATGAAGGGGAGATAGAAAGTCTTAAAAGACCGCTTAATGAAGCTGAATATAACCTTGCGGTAAGCTGCGCTGCTTCCCTCGGGCTTGAGGGCTTTATGCAGGAGCTTTCCTCAGCGGATAAAAAATATACACCCGATTTTAACCTGGAGGGAATTTAAAAACTTTTAGATTAAGGAGACATAATATGGCACCGTTTTCCTTGGACTTGGAATAACCCTTCTGGTAGGTTTTTCGTTTATCGCCGTAATACTGCACTTTTCACACAAAAAAGAGGACAGAATAGCTGTGGACATGCCTTTGGCACCGGCCTTTCTATGGTTTAACACAGCCGCTTCGCTCTCAATAGAATTAAACCTTGATCTCCCTGACGGAAACCGGATTTTCAAATACATGGCAGGGCTTGAAAACCCCTATGAAACAAGTATAAATCAGGCTTTAAGACAAGCTTTGAGTAGTGCATGGGGAATAGTTGATGCCCAAACTGCCGAAGAAAATATGGAGAATTTATTAAAAAACGGTATGAGAAGAAGATACAATGATGACATGGAGCTGCTGCTTTTTAAATGCGGCAATTTATCTGAGCAGCAGCTTATTGACCTTGTACCTGATTCAAATGAGGACAGCTTTCTTCCTAAAATGATTATGGCATACCGCCGAATAGGTAAAAATGCAATTTTGGGATGGGATATAGGCAGACTCTGCTACTGTGCACAGATCTGTTGCTTTGTGGGATATATCTCAAAGGAAAAAATGCTGAAGCTTTGCACCAAGGGCGGAAAAATGGCTCAATGCAGCAGCAAAAAAGCCTGCTCTCTGCATCTATGCAGGGAGCGGGCTTTTTAGTCTGCCTTATGCCTTTTTTAAATCAGATTAAAGGGGATTACTTTGCTTTATAGCGATAGTAGCTGTATTTTGAGTTTCCGTTTTCATCGTGCATTATGCCAACAATATTATCGCCCTCTTCAGCATCATAACGAAGTACATAATCTCCTCTCATAATCTCATTGCCTTCCATGTCCGTTATACTGCAATCCGTATCACTGTGTTTTATTGCCATAAGCTGAGCATTTGGAACGTAATTTTGCACATGCACATTTTCTTCTGTTACAAATTTGCCGTCCCTGTCTACTATACGAATATAGCCCTCCTGGCCTTCCACGGGAAACATGGCCAAAGCATAGCCTTTTTTAAACTCATTTGCATTACCTACGCTTGGAGGCATAACTTCCTTACCTGTATTATCAATAAGACCAAATAAGCTGTTGCCTTCCTTTCTAACCCAGCAGCGTCCCTCAGAGAAAAGTGCAGAGCTGGTATAGAGAAAATCGGTAAACGGCTCTGTTTCACCAACTCGGATATAAGCAATCAAAGGTCCATTTCCATCTGTGCTCATATGCTCATTAGGGAGAACCATCGCAGTGATTCCTTCTGATGAATCACTGGTTGCGGTGCCTTGATTATGTAAAAAATTACCGTTTAAATCATATATACCCGGCTGTTCGTTTACTGCAAGATTGGGATAAGGGCTGGGCATAGTGTTGTCATCGCCCTGATAAAGTCTGGGTGCGTGGGCAATCTCAAATCCATTGGCATTATATTCGCCGCTTTCCTGGATACAGAATTGGTTTTCCATAATTGCATTTCCCTTATTATCCAAAAGCGCACCTACATAACCGGCAATGGACATATTGCTGAATCCCAAATCGTCCTTCCTGCTATTCATGCTTACAAGCAGCCTGTCCTTCTGATAATATCCGTCAAAGACCTTGGCAGGTGTGGCTATTACATTGCCCTTGTTATCAATTACCTCAAATTTTCCATCAACTATACCTACGGCACAGCCGGAAGCAAAGGGGCCGCAATGTTCATATTTAGGCTCTACTATAACCTCACCTGTTACAATATTGTTATAGCCCCACTTGTTGCTTTTTACATCATAATAGGGGAAATATCCCTCTTCTGACACAAACACCTTGCCATCTGCCACAATATTGTTAACAGCCTGCTTTACCTTCTGTGTGCAGCTGGTCAAATCATAGGCAGGGAAATATTCCCCCTTAGTGTTGATATAACCAACCTTCCATCCCTCTGCAACCAAGGCATAGCCGTTTGTAAAGGCTGTTCCGAAATCGTAGCTTTTTTCGCTGATTTTTTCCAGCATGGGCTTATCAGCAGCTGCTGATTGCCGGGAGCTTTCCTCTTGTGAGGCATCTGACTGAGAGCCTTCTGACTGCGAGCTTTCAGAGCCGGACTGAGAACCGGTGCAGGCAGTGGACAGCACCGCAATGGCACAGGACAGCAGCACAGTCATAATTTTTTTAGCATTTTTCATAATACCATTCTCCTTAAATGATTTTGAACATAAGTCGGACATTTCTTCTTTATGTGTCCGGCTTTTGTTATTTTTTTGGCACAGGTGTCTTGTTCCACCTTTTGCAGATTATAAGAAAAGCCGCAAAAAAGCCCCAAAGAATAGGAAAAACGCCATTTTTCTTTGGGTGCTTTCAGACTTATCCGGCACAAAATGAAATTTACAGCCTAAAATACCTCATTTGCGCATCTTTGGTGCATACAAGGTATGCCGTGATGATGCCGAAGCTTAAATACCTTCATCTGCTGCCTTTTGGCAACAATTACTGCCGCCTTTAAAGCCCTTGAACAATCTGTCACACCATAAGCATAAATGAATTTAAGCACAGAACACATATGACAGAAAACCTTTTTTCCCTGCCCTCCTGTGCCCTTTTATCAACTGCACAGTGAAAATGCAAGCTTACAGGAATGGCAAGGACTGCTCTTAGCTTTATCTGCACTTATGATAAATGCTTCTGCTTATTTTGTCAATAATAAAACATATACACCGCAAAAAATGCCCTGCAAAAAGCAATTAAGCTGAACTGATTAAAATTCTTTTAGATATATCCTGCTATAAAAAATACTCTCAGGAAATTTACCTGAGAGTATTTATACATTATTTTACTATGTGTATAGTTTCATTTTTAAATCTCATGGCCTGCTCTCTTTGCTTTACATGCTTTTCAAACACCAAAAGGAACACTGTTGTGGAAACAATGGCGGAAACAAAATCGGAAATGCACTGGGCATAGAAAACATCCTTTGCCGAATAAAGTGCAGGTATCAGAAATGTGAGTATGAGATAAAGTCCCTTTCTGTTTAAAGAAAGCGAGAGGGAGGTCTTTATCCTGCCCAAAGCCGTAAGGCCATCCACAAGGCAATATTGAAAGCTTAACGGAACAATTCCCATTGTGAAAATCTTTATTCCCCAAAGCGTTATATCTGTAAGCTTTGGGTCATCTGTGAAAAATGAGACAAAAAATGCGGGAAACATATATGTGACACACGCCATAATGCTTGTGAAAATAATTCCCATGCCGAGTATCAGCTTTTCAGCCTTTCTTATTCTGTCGCCGGCTCCCGCCCCATAGTTATAGCTTATTATCGCCTGTGTTCCGCCGGATATTCCGATAAGCGGCCCTGTTATAAGCAGCATATAGCTTTGCACTATTGCGGCAGAGGATATGAGAAGATCCGCCTCATCTGCTCCAAACTGCTTTAAAACCACATTTACAGCTATGGCTATAACAGAATCGGTAGCTAAAATTAGAAAGGGAGAAAGCCCCACGCTCATTATATTTTTAATTATTTTCATAGAGTAATTTCCAAAGCATACCCTTATCTTGGGCTTTTTGGAAAAGAGAAAGCTTATGGCAAACAAAAAGGAAAGCATCTGTGAAAAAACAGTTGCCCATGCAGCGCCCTTTACCCCCATATTCAACTCAAAAACAAATATTGTATCCAGAATTATGTTTGCAATCGCACCCACCACAACGGTCATCATGCCAAAGCCTGCAAAGCCCTGACAGGTTATAAAATAGTTTAAGCCTGTTGCCATAAGTGCAAATATTGTTCCTAAGGTGTAGATGGTGAGATAATCATTGGCATAGGTGAATGTGACATCACTTCCGCCAAACCAATAAATAAGATTTTTTCTCATCAAAAGAAAGCCTGCGGTGAGGCAGACAGAAAGGACAAGCAATGACAGCAGGCTGTTTGACATTATCCTTTTTGCCTTATCATTGTCCCCCTCGCCCATGCTCATGGCCATAGTGATGGAGCCGCCTAAGCCTATAAGCGTTCCAAAGGAGGTAAGAAGCGTCACAATAGGGCCGCATATACCCACGCCTGCCAGAGCTACTGCTCCAATCTTTGGAATATTTCCTATAAACATCCTGTCCACAATGTTATAAAGAACGCTTATCAGCTGCGCCAGCATAGAGGGAAGCGCCAGCTTTAAAACAAGGGACAATACACTGTCTTTTCCTAAATCATTACCCTTTTTCATAATACATTTCCTACAACTGAAATTTAAGAACGCCTTTCGACGCTCCCAAGGAATATTATCATAAATAAATAAAAAAGTAAATGCCCTTTTATCAAAAATGTCAAAAGACCGACGCAAGCTGCGCCGGTCCTGATTTTTAGCCGTTATTTTTTTCTGAACATTTCCAAAATGGGAAGAAAGGGATCCAAGCCGTCATCGCTGTCCTCTTTTTCTTTAAAGTGGGAAGCAGCAGGCTCTTCTATCTCCACCTTTTCCTCTTCTTCCTTCATCTCCTGCTGTCTGACCTCCTCCTTAACCGAGGTGGTTTCATTCTTGACAGCAGATTTAAAGCTGTAATTCGGAACCGAGAACCCTGCGTTTGCCTCAAAGCCGGTGGCAATTATTGTTACCTTTACCTCATCCTCCATATTTTCATCATAGGAAAGTCCCATAATAGTTCTTACATCCGGATGTGTCACCTTGTTTATGGCAAGCATTGCACGCTCCAGCTTTGTAATCGGGAAGGAGGGGTTTGTTGTAAAGTAAACCAATATTCCCCTTGCGCCCTCCAGGGTATGCTCCAAAAGTGAACAGTTCATGGCGTTTTTCATAGCTTCGCGGGCTTTGTTTTTGCCCTTTGCCTGTCCCACACCTATGTATGCGTTTCCTGTATCCTTCATTATTGTGATGATATCCTGAAAATCGCAGTTCATATATCCTACATTCTTGATGATGTCTACAAGGCTTTTTACCGCATCTGAAAGCACCTCATCCACCATCTTGAAGGCATCGTCTATGGACAGATCGTTCTCATCGTCATCCTCGTCATAATCCTCATCGTCAAAGTCGATATCCTCGCCGGAGCCGGCTCTCTCCAAAAGCTTCTGGTTGGGTATAACAAGTATGGAGTCCACATGATCACGCATGGCGGCAATTCCTGTTTCGGCATTGTCCATTCTCCATTTTCCTTCAAAATTGAAGGGCTTTGTGACAAATCCCACTGTAAGAATTCCCATATCCTGTGCTATTTCGGCAACAACCGGCGCACCGCCTGTTCCTGTTCCGCCGCCCATTCCTGCGGTTATAAAAACCATGTCGGCGCCCTTTAAAAGTGCAGCAATTTCTTCTCTGGATTCCTCGGCAGCCCTCTGACCACATTCGGACTTTCCGCCTGCGCCCTGTCCCTTTGTAAGGCGCTCTCCTATAACAAGCTTATATGTAGCGTGGGACTTTTCCAATGCCCCTGCATCTGTATTTAAAGAGATAAATTCCACATCCTTTATGCCGGATGTAACCATTCTGTTGACAGCATTTCCTCCTCCGCCGCCAACACCGACAACCTTAATAACCGTTGTCTTTCTGTTTTCCTGTGCTAAAGTGAAATTATTAGCCATTTTAAACCTCCACACTTTATAATAAAGGGATATACCCTTTCACATTCCTACACATTTACTATTCTATCACGATAATATTCTTATTACAATAGAAATATATACATTGCAATGTATCTATTTATCGGGGATTGTTTCCAATTTTGTCTGTTCCTTTGGGATTATGGCGTTGGGCTTGACCGTAAGTGTTTTTTCATAATCCGAAAGCATATAATCAGGAAACGGCCAGTTTTCCTCAAGGAATATATTTACAGGTCTGAGCCTTGCCGTAGGCCGCCTTGACACATCCAATATACCCACAAAATCCTCATTTATGGACGTTTCGGCGGCTGTCCTCACAAAGGCAGCCTTATAGTCATGCTCAAATGTGCCCCCGAAATGGATATCCACCCTTTTATCATATAAAAGCCTGATGGAGGAAAGATCCCTTATGTCTATTATATCCGCCCTTATACCCTCGTTTTCAAGGGAGCTTTGAAGGCTTAAAACAATGTTGAGCTTCTCTTTTTCCTCCTCCTTTATATAATCGCTGAGCTTAAGTTGGTCTGTATTCAAGCCGCACACCCTCGGAAGCCCCTTGTTGTTCTCGCTTGCAAGTATTTCCAGCACCTTGCCCTTTTCAGACAGTATAACTGTTCTTCCCTCGCTTTCAGAGGACACCTTAGGGATTTCCCTTGTGACCTTTATAACCAGCTCATCGGGAAGGTGCCTTTTGAATTTTATATCCGCTATATAAGGGAATTTCTGAAAGAGATTTTCCATAGCCACGCTTTCAGAAGCCCTCAAAAGATTATCTCCCTTTTTAATTCCCATATTGTCAAGTATATCAGCTTCCACATACGGCGCATCGGAATCCACAACTATTTTCTCTATCTTAAACAGCACCGTCAGAGACAATATGCAGAAAGCTCCCAGCAAAAGCACAAAAAACAATATATAGTACAAAAGATATTTTCTTCTGCTGCGCTTTCGCTTTTTCGTTATGTCCTTTGGCTGAATATTTTTATGCCCTATGATATTTTCTCTTTGCCCTGTGTTTTTTTTCGGCCTTTTAACCCTTTCGGCGCCTCTGCCCTTAACCTTTTTCATCTTGTTCTTTTGAAATCCTTTCTATGGAGGCACCTATGGATCTAAGATTTCCCTCCATGTTCTCATATCCTCTGTCTATGTGAGAAATTCCGCTTATGCAGCTTTTTCCCCTTGCACAAAGACAGGCGGCAACCAAGGCTGCTCCGCCCCTTAAATCTCTTGCCGAAACATCGGCAGAATAGATTTCATCAACTCCTTTTATAATTGCAGCCCTTCCCACAATATCCAAGGAAGCACCCAGCTTTATAAATTCCTCCGACACCTTGAACCTTGAATCAAATATATTTTCCACTATCACAGATGTGCCCTCAGCCCTTAAAAGAGCTGCCATGATAAGCGATTGGGCATCTGTGGGAAAACCGGGATAGGGCATTGTGCTGACACGAATGGCCTTAAGCCTTTGGGGCGCCCTAATATATACACTGTTTTTGTATATTTCTACATTGCAGCCCATCTCTCTAAAAGAAGCCGTGACGCTTTCAAAATGATTTGGGCAGCAATTCCTTATAAGCACATTGCCCTCGTTGGCAGCCGCAAATGCCATATATGTGGCCGCCTCTATCCTATCGGGCATTATGCTGTAAGAAACCTTTTTAAGCGACCTGACACCCTTTATATGTATTGAGCCGCTTTCTATGCTTATATCCGCTCCTGCCCTGTTCAAAAAAGACACAAGATCCTCAATTTCCGGCTCTCTGGCAGGATTTATTATTTCTGTCTCCCCGTTTGCCAAAACAGAGGCAAGTATTATATTTTCTGTTGCACCGACGCTTGGGAAAGACAAGGTTATGCTGCTTCCTTTAAGATTGCTCTCTTTGCAGACACACCTTATGCTGCCGTGCATATCCTTTACATCAGCCCCCAGCCTTCTGAAGGCATCCAGATGCATATCAATAGGCCTTGCCCCCAGCTCACAGCCGCCGGGATAGCTTGCCTGAGACATTTTGAATCTTCCTAAAAGCGAGCCTAAAAAGATGACAGAGGACCGCATTTTGGATGTCAGATCACTTCCCAGAGCAAGATTTTTTATGCCATCTGTCTTTATGTGCGCCCTGTCCTTATCCCTTTCTATCTCACAGCCTAAAAATTCAAGTATTTTGAAGGACCTTGAAACATCGGATAACTCGGGAACATTGGTCAAGGTCACATCGGGACAGAGAACACAGGCAGCTAAAATGGGAAGAACCGCATTTTTGGCACCCTTGCAGTAAACCTCGCCCTCTAATTTTCTTCCTCCCTCGATCAAAAAGCAAGCCATATGAATTCTCCCCCTTACATAATACATTTCATATTATGTAATAAGAGATTTTTTTGTGACTTAATCATTAACTAATTTCAAAATAATATCGGCTATTCTTGAAGATGAATCCCTTATTGCCATTTTGGAGGCATTTTCCCCCAGCTCCCTGAGCCTGTTTTTATCTTCACAAAGCTCCTTTACCATGCTGACAAGCTTTTCTCCTGTGAGATCCTTTTCCTCCAGAATCATTGCGGCATTGTTTTTTACCAGCTCCATAGCGTTGTAATATTGGTGATTTTCTGCCACATTGGGCGATGGGATCAGTATGGATGCCTTTTTTGCACATTCTATTTCCGAAAGCGTTATGGCTCCAGAGCGGCTTATAACCAAATCGGATGCCGCAAGACAGGTGGGCATATTGTCGATATATTCCCTTATATCCACATTGGGGTTGTTGATGAAGGGAACATTGTCGGCTTTGAGGCTCTCTATAAAATCCTTGTAATCATATTTTCCCACAGCGTGTATGTGATGGATTTTTCCCTCTGCTATGTGAAATTTTATAACATCCTTCACAGCCTCATTTATCCTGCTGGCACCAAGGCTTCCGCCGAAGGAAACTATACACAGCTTGTCACCTATGCCCAGCCTCTTTCTTGCCTCCTCCCTGTTGACGGTCAAAACGCCCTCTCTGACAGGATTTCCCACCACCTCTGCTTTTGACAGCACATCCTCCTTGAAATATTTTTTTGCACCCTCAACAGCAAAGAGGACTCTGTCCACATCATGTGCAAGCAGCTTTGTAGTGATTCCCGGAAAGGCATTCTGCTCGTGTGTGAGTGTCTTTATGCCCATCTGATGGGCTTTTTTTACAATGGGGCCGGAAACATAGCCCCCTGTTCCCATAACTATATCCGGCTTAAAATCCGAAATTATCCTCTTTGCCCTTTTTGAGCTTTTGGCAAGAAGATAAGCCGCCTTGAAATTTCTTTTTATGTTTTCAAGGCTCAGCTTTCTTTGAAGCCCTGCCACCTCAATCGGCTCAAAGGCATATCCTGCCTGAGGTATGAGCCTTGCCTCCATGCCGTTGGGATTTCCTGCAAAGAGTATTTTTGTGTCAATGTCTCTTCTTCGCAATTCCTCAGCCACCGCCAGAGCAGGATTTATATGGCCTGCCGTTCCTCCGCAGGCAAACAATATTTTCATTGAGATTCCTCCTGAAGTAAAAAATTCTAGCCTTTTTCTATGGCAGAGGTTCTTGAAACCGAAAGAACTATGCCCATCTGACACAAGAGCATCAGAAGGCTGGTTCCTCCATAGGAAAAGAAGGGAAGGCTTATTCCTGTGTTGGGTATGGTATTTGTAACCACCGCTATATTTAGTATTGTCTGTATTCCCACCTGGCTGACAAAGCCTGCGGCTATGAGAGAGCCGAATTTATTAGGGCACTTGGCAGCGATGACAAAGCCTCTCCAAACCAACATGACAAAGAGAAGTATAACTATAACTGCGCCCACAAAGCCCAGCTCCTCACACACAACAGGGAATATAAAGTCGTTTTGCGGTTCCGGCAGAAAAAGATATTTCTGCCTTGAGCCGGCTATCCCCATTCCTATAAGACCGCCTGAGCCTATGGTGTAAAGCGACTGCAATGTCTGAAAGCCGCCCTTTAAGGGGTCGGAATTAGGATCCAGCCAGATTTTGATTCTGTCATCGGCATAGTGGGCTATAAAGGTCAGAAGCTCCGGATTTATCACAAGCACCACAGCAGCTGAGACAACAATGGCAGCACCCAGCATAAACCACTTTTCATTTGAGCCTCCCAAAAACATCATCTCGGCTCCTAAAAGAAGAATGAGCACAGTGCCCGAAAGGTGAGGCTCCATAAGCATAAGTCCCACTATGGGAAGCAAAAAAACAACAAACGAAGCTATTCCGTATTTGAAAGTTTTCATTTTTTCTCCGTAGCGGCAAGAGAGAAGGCTGAAGAGTATCACCACCGCAAACTTTGCCACCTCTGAGGGCTGAAAGGTGATGGCATTTGCTATTACTATCCATCTTTTTGCACCGCTTATAGGCTTCATGAAAAGCACGATGACCAAAAGCAGCAGCGTCAGACAATAGATAGGAACCGCAAGAGGCATAAGCACCTTGTAATTGAGCTTTGAAATAAAAAGCATACCGCATATTCCTGCCACGGCAAACAAAAACTGTCTTGATATAAAATGCAAGGAATTGTGCTTATAGTAATAAGCGTTGGGATAGCTTGCTGAAAACAGCATTACAAGACCTATGGACAGCAGAACCAGCACAATTATAAGGAAGGCTATATCCACTTTTCCCTTTATAAACCATTTGGTCTGTTTTCTGTCTTTCTCCATAAGAGCCTCCTAAAATAATTATAAAAGCATTGCAGCAAAATAAGCCAAAATCGCACCTATGGCAGTAACGGCTGAAAACAGGGCGACAATTTTTCTCTCAGAATATCCGGACATTTCAAAATGATGATGTATAGGTGTCATTTTGAATATCTTTTTTCCTCTTTTTCTTATGCTGAAAACCTGAATTATAACAGTGAGCGATTCAACAATATAAATTATTCCGCAGAAAATGAGAAATATGGGAAGGCGCACACCAAAGGCCATTGCAATTACCATTCCGCCCAGAAAAAGCGAGCCTGTATCCCCCATGAAAACCTTTGCAGGGTAGGCATTGTATATGAGAAATGCCACCATTGCCCCTATGACCGCACAGCACAAAATGGCATTTTGAAACGCCTTAAAAAATACTGATATAAGCAAAAAGCCCAAGGCGCATATGGCTGTGACAGAGGCATCAAGCCCATCTATGCCGTCTGTGAGGTTTACGGAGTTTACAATGAAAACTATTCCCACAGCGCAAAGCGGAAAATAGAAAATTCCCATTTCAAAGCTTCCGAAGAAGGGGATAAATATATTTGTCGCCCTGTCTCCTGCGGCATAAAGCCACCAGAGATAAAGTATGGAAACTGCAAACTGAAGCACCATTTTCTGCTTTGCGGTAAAGCCGTCGTTGGATTTGTGAGATACCTTTACATAATCGTCCCCAAAGCCTATAAGCCCAAAGAGCAGCGAGCAGACAAGGCCTGCAAACACCCTTGAATTCATAAGCCTGTCAGAAGAAATGTCGCCCTTATACTGGTTTGTATAAAAGAACATACAGCAGAGTATGGAAACGGTTATTCCTGCAATAAACATAAGTCCGCCCATAGTGGGTGTCCCCTGCTTGGATTTATGCCAGCTGGGGCCTACCTCCAAAATAGTCTGCCCATATTTGAGCCTTCTTAAAACAGGTATTATCCAAAGCCCCAGAAGAGCTGAGATTCCAAAGGAAATCCCCAGGCTCAGAATCATCACATAAAACATTTTTTTATATCCCCCTAAAGAATTTTTTCCAGCACATCCTCCAGCTTCATGCCTCGGCTTGCCTTAAACCAGAAGATGTCTCCTTTTTTTTGCACATCCCTTATGTGCTGTGCCAGCTTCTGCTTATTTTGAAAATGCAGGGCCTTTATCCCGTTTTCTGCCCCCTCTATCAGCTTTTCTGTAAGCTCGCCTATGCCCAAGACACAGTCTATATCAAGGGTTGCCATTTTTTCTCCGCAGCTTGTGTGAAGCTCCCTTTCATTTTCACCCAATTCCAGCATATCGGAAACCACCATATATTTTTTCCCCTCTGTCTTTAAGGATGACAGGGCATTGCAGGCAGCAAGAAGGGAATCCGGCGAGGCATTGTAGCAATCGGCTATATATTTGATGCCGTTTTTTTCAATTTCCCTCTGCCTTAGCCCCACCGGCTCATAAGCCTTCAGCGCAGACACCATATCCTCATTGGGTACACCCAGAAGATTTCCCACCGCAAGCGCACAGAGCGCGTTGAGCACATTGTGTTCACCTATGACAGGTATGAAGCATTCAAAATTTCCAAAGGGGGCAGATACGTCAAATTTTGTGCCGGAATCTGCAAATGTGATATTTTTTCCCACCACATCCGCAGATTTTTCCTTTATTCCATAGGATATTATCCTGTAATCCTCATTTTTATATTCTGACAAAAGGTCATTGTCCTTGCAGATGACAAGAGGGCTTCCCTTTTTCATGGGCTTTAAAATCTCGGTTTTCGCCTTTAGTATATTTTCCCTTGTCTTTAGCTTTTCAAGATGGGAAACGCCTATATTTGTTATGACCGCTATCTGAGGAAGGGCGGATTGGCTTATTTTTTCAATCTGTCCCAAGCCGTCCATGCCCATTTCCATGCAAACGGCATCATAGCTGTCATCAAGTTTTAAAAGTGTGTGGGAAACACCTATTTCATTGTTGAGGTTTTCCTCATTTTTTAAAAGCCTGAATTTCTTTTTCATCACAAGGCTGATAAATTCTCTTGTGGTGGTCTTTCCCACAGAGCCGGTTATCCCCACCAAGGGTATGTTGAATTTTCTTCTGTGAAGTCCGGCTATCTTCAAAAGCGCATCCTTTGTATCATTTACAAGGATTATTTTTTCATCCTGCTGCCCCTTTGGAATATAGGATGCCACCGCAAGAGGGCAGCCCTTATCAAAGGCGGAGGAAATGAAATTATGCCCATCCTGATTTTCTCCTATGAGAGCTATAAAAAGGCTGTTTTCATCCGCCTCTCTTGAGTCGGTGACAACTTTTTCAATCTCCTGTGAGCTTCTTTTTTCCACATTGAAAAGACTGAATATTTCCTCTGCTTTGAACAATTTATTTTTCCTCCCTGTTTTTGAGCTTTTCCCAAATTTCCGTAACAATTTCTCTCTCATCAAAATGGACTGTTCCGTGATCCAAAACCTGATAATCCTCGTGGCCCTTTCCTGCCAGAAGAAGTATATCTCCCCTTCGGCAGTTTTTCAATGCCCAGGTTATTGCCTCATATCTGTCAACTATTATCTTCTTTTCTGTGCTTAAGCCCTCAAAGCCCGGCATACCGTCATTTATTATCTGCATGGGGTCCTCATGCCTTGGGTTATCGGAGGTAAATATCACAAAGTCGGCTCTTTGGGCAACCGCTCTTATCATCTTTTTTCTCTTTGAGCGGTCCCTGTTGCCGGCACAGCCAAAAAGCACAACTATCCTTTCGTTTTTGCAGACAGTTCTCAAGGCATCCAGAACCTTTTCCAGACCGTCGGGAGTGTGTGCAAAATCCCTTATCACCTTAAAGGGTGTATCTACTTTTATTATTTCAAATCTGCCGGGGATTCCCTCTGAATTGGCTATTGCCCTTTTGGCATCCTTAGGCTCAATTCCCAGCTCGATGCAAAGGGACACAGCCCCCATGGAATTCTGCGCCGAGAACATTCCCAAAGATGGGTATTTGATTCTTTCTATAATTCCCTTTCCCACAAAGGCATAGCAGGTGTTTTCCAAGCTGAGCTCAATGTTTTTTGCTGTGTAATCAGCCATGTCATCCTGTATTGAGAATGTCCTCACCTCGCAGGGAACCTCCCTTGCAAGACGTCTGCCGTAATCGTCATCAATGCAGATGACAGCCTTATCAGAGACATCGAACAAAAGCTTTTTTGCCTGATAATAATTTTCCATAGTCTCATGATAATCAAGATGGTCCTGTGTGAGATTGGTAAAAAGTGCAATGTCAAAATGACATCCCCATATTCTTCTTTGCTCTAAGCCGAAGGAGGAAACCTCCACCACCACATATTCACAGTCTGTCTTTACCATTTCATGAAGAAGAGAATAAAAGGAAAATGAATCGGGGGTTGAGAATTTTGAGGGCATCACAGCCTCGGGCGTCTCGTTTACAACCGTTCCTATAAGGCCGCACCTTATGCCTGCCTGCCTTAAAATATCCCTTATAAGACAGGTTGTGCTGGTTTTTCCGTTGGTTCCTGTGACGCCTATCAGCTTTAGCTTCCTTTGAGGATTGTCATAAAGGTTTGCACAGCATACGGCATATGCCTTTTTGGTGTCCTCTACAATTATTTCATTTTCAAGCCCCACGCTTTTTTCTGCCACCACAAAGGCTGCTCCCCTTGAAACGGCATCATCTGCAAAAAGGTGTCCGTCGGTATGCTTTCCCTTAAAGCAGAAGAAAAGGCTGCCCTTTTTGACCTGTCTGGTATCACAGCAAAGAGAGGTTATCTCCTTATCTTCAAATTTCTGTTCATATTCCAAGCCCTTGAGAAGCTCTGTAAGCTTCATGTGATCACCGCCTCTTATTTTTTGCATAAAATCACGGGAGACAAAGCTGTCTGCCGCCTGTCTGTTTTATGGCTTTTTGCTTTCTATTTCATCATTATAGCTTATTGTTACAACCGTGGAGGTCTTTGCCATCTCCCCGGCCTTGGGGCTTTGGGATTTTATCCTGTCGCCCTCAAACTGCGCCTTCCCCTCATAATTGACATTGAACTGTGAGTTGAGAAGTGTTCTTCTTGCCTGCTCAACAGTCATTCCCACAACATCGGGAACCTCTGTGAGAACTCCCTGATCCTCGCCCTGCGGCTCTGTGTAAAGCCTTACATCCGAGCCCTTAGGCATTTTTGAATGGGCAGGCGGAAGCTGGCGTATTATTCTTGTTCCGTTTCCGGAAATTTTATAGTTGAGCCCGTTTTTGACTATCTCGCTTATTCCGTCATGGACAAGCTGACCTTCCACATAAGGGCACTCTACTTCCTTTTCCGAAAGCTCCTTTTCTGTATATTGCGGCTCTATTCCCAGATAGGGACATATATCTGCCATAATTGAGCCCACAACAGGTGCTGCAAGCACCGAGCCGTATATATTTGTCATGTACGGCTCATCAAAAAGCACAAGGCACAATATCTGAGGATCGTTTGAGGGGGCTATTCCGGCAAAGGAGGCTATTCTCTTTGTAACCTCTCCGTCCTCCTTGGCGTCAAGCTTTTCACTGGTTCCGGTCTTTCCGCCAATTCTGTATCCGGGGACATACGCCTTTTTTCCCGAGGCATCCTCATCGCACACAACATGCTCCATTATTCCTGCAACGGTCCTTGAGGTCTGCTCTGTGATAACGCTTCTTTTGACCTGGGGCTTTGTGGTTTTAACCACATTTCCCTCCGAATCCAGCTGCTGGCTCACAACATAAGGCTGCATAAGCTTTCCGCCGTTTACAACTGCCGAAACTGCTGTTGCCAGCTGTATGGGTGTTATCTTAAAGGTCTGTCCGAAGGAGGAGGAGGCAAGCTCCTCTCCCGATTCCTTTGAAAGCGTCTTTAAATCATAGAATATTCCGTCCGATTCTCCCGGAAGATCTATGCCTGTTGCCTCTCTTAAACCAAAGCGGTCAAAATAATCATAAAAGTTTTCCGCCCCTATGGAAGCGCCTATCATCATAAAGGCCGGGTTGCAGGAATATTTTATAGCCTCCCAAAAGGCTATATCCCCATGGCCCTCCCTCTTCCAGCAGGACTTTCTTCTTCCTGCCACAACATGATATCCGGGGCAGAAATACCTTGAGCCCTCCGGGGATGCCGTGCCCAAATCAAGGGACATGGAGGCGGTTACAAGCTTGAAAACAGATCCCGGCTCATAAGGGTCGCTTATGGCCTTGTTGCGCCATTGGGCAAACCATTCCTTCTCAAGAAAAGCCTGCTTCAGCTCCTTTTCCTTCTTTGCCCTTTCCTCAGGATCCGATATCTTTGCAAGCTCATTTTGCAGCTCCTCGCTTTTGGCATATTCCTCTATTCTTATGCCGGCTAAAGGATCGCACAGCTTCGACGGCTCATTGGGATCAAAATCCGGCTTTGTCGCCATAGCAAGAATGGCTCCGGTATTTACATCCATCACAATTCCTGTGCCCCTGTTCTGAACATTGTGCTCCATCACAGCTGTTTCAAGGTGCTTTTCCAAGGAGTGCTGTATAACCTCATCTATTGTAAGCACCAGAGAATTTCCGTTTTGAGGCTCAAACATCTTATCATAGGAAAAGGGCATATCCCCGCTCTTTGCGTTTTTATTAGAGACAACCATGCCGTCTGTTCCGGAGAGCACCTTATTATAATAGCTTTCCAGACCGTAGGCTCCGTTGTTGTCATCATCTGTAAAGCCCAGAACCGTGGAGCACAAATTTCCGTAAGGGTAATATCTCTTTGTATCCTCAACCAGATTTATGGAGCCTATGCTGTTGTCGGATGCAAATTTAAGTATTTCCCTCGCCTTTTCATCCTCCACCTTTTTCTTTATGACCTCATAATAGCTGCCCACCTTTTTGCCTCTGGCTATGATATTTTCCCTGTCCACATCCAGCGTTTCGGAAAGAAAATCAGCTATTTTTTCCAATTCTGCCGCATCCTTTACCTCCGCAGGAGATATGGTGACGGTCCACACCGTTGCCGATGATGCCAGAATTTTTCTGTTTCTGTCATATATATTTCCTCTTTTTGCAGTTATCTGCGTGGGGCGCAGCTGCTGGGAAAGAGCCTTTCCCCTGTACATTTCACCGTCTACTATCTGTATCTGATAAAGCCTTGCTATAAGTATCCCGAAGCCTATGAACACCATGATGAAGAGGACTATGTTCATCCTTTTTTTCATGCTGTTTCCCTGTCTGTTCAATGCCATAAGTAAATCTCCTCAAAAAACGTAAACTGCCGACCTTTTTCGCACACCCCTTTTAAGCAAATTAAGAGTTAGGCTAATAAAAGCTTAACTCTTACATCAATATCCTTTGGTATGCTCCCAAAATAATAGATACTATTTTATTTTTTAAGATATTCCATTGCAGAAAGCCACAGGCTCTTTGCCTTCTGACCTAAATTGTCAGAGGTTTTCTCACATTTAAGAACCTTGCTGGTTGTTCCCAAATCCACATATTCTATCTGATATTCCTCTGCCTTTGCCATTTTAAGGTCGTTGGAAGCCCTTTCCTCCACAGTTCTCAAGGATACCATTTCAGAAAGCTCCACACGCATGCGATTGCCTGTTTCCACAAGGCTGTCATATTCAGCCTGTGTTTTTTCATACACAGCAGTAAGCTCTGTAAGCCTTACATGGTTGAATATTATGGCAGAAACCACTGTTATGACCACAACAAAGGACAAAACCGAATAAAAGGCTGAGAGAGTTTTTCTCCTGCCGGATGCATCCTGTGAAACTACCTTAAGTTCAGGCGGCTGGCTGACCTTTTGAACCTCATCATAATTATTGGGGCTGAATCGTTCAAAATCGTAAGCAGCATTTGCCATTTAACTTCTCTCCTTTTTTTATTCTTCCTTTATTTTTTCTATGGTTCGCAGCTTTGCGCTGTGGCTTCTTTTATTTTCCTCAAGCTCCTGCATTTGAGCGGTTATGGGCTTTTTTGAGACCAGCCTTCCCTTCGGAGTTCTGTTGCAGACACACACCGGAAATTCCTTAGGGCATATGCAGCCTTGGCAAAATTCGCCGAATGTGTTTTTGACAATTCTGTCCTCCAGAGAATGAAAGCTTATTACGCTCAGCCTTCCGCCCACATTAAGGAGGGAAAAGGCATCCTTTAAAGAATCCTCTAAAATTCTCAGCTCGCCGTTTACCTCAATCCTTATGGCCTGAAAGGTTCTCTTGGCAGGATTTTTGCCCTCTCTTCTTGCAGGTGCCGGAATTGCCTCCTTTATTAAATCGGCAAGCTCCAGCGTTGTTTTTATGGGGGATATTTCCCTTCTTTTAACTATTTCCTTAGCTATTTTAAAGCTGAACCTTTCCTCCGAATAATCCCTTATTATCCTTGAAAGCTCCTCTAGAGTGTAAGAATTGACCACATCAAAGGCAGAGAGCCCCTGACAGGACATCCTCATGTCAAGCGGTGCATCGTAATTGTAGGAAAAGCCCCTTTTTGGTGTATCCAGCTGATAGGACGACACGCCCAAATCGAGCAATATGCCATCTGCCTTAAAGATTCCCTGCTCCTTCAAAAGGGCTTTCATGGAGCTGAAATTGCCTTGCAGCACCCTTGCATTCGGAAAGCTCTTTAATCTTTCCCCCGCTGTTTTTACTGCGACAGGGTCCTGGTCTATGCCAAAAAGAGCGCCTTGTGAAGAGAGCCTTTTGGCAATCTGAAGGGAATGTCCTGCACCTCCCACTGTCGCGTCAACATAAACACCGTCCGGCTTTATGTCAAGTGAAAGCAGGACCTCATTAAGCAAAACAGGCCGGTGATTGAAAACTTCTTCCATATTTAAAATCCTAACTCATCCATTGCCTCTGCAACAGATTCAGACGTAAGCTCCTCATTTGCTTCATTCCAGCGGTCAAGGCTCCAGATCTCCGCGCGGACAGACACGCCCACAACGGCTATCTCATCTTTTAAGCCGGCATAATCCCTCAGATTCTGCGGAATGGAAATTCTCCCCTGCTTATCCGGCGTAACCTCACAGGCCCCGGCAAAGAGAAATCTCTGAATCTTCCTCGCCTTTGATGTGGGCAGCAGCATGGTCTTTTCAGAAAGCTTCTGCCAATCAGAAAGCCTGTAAACAAAAAGACAGTTGTCAAGGCCCTTGGTGATTATAAAGCTGTCGCCCAAAGCCTCCCTAAGCTTGGAGGGGAAATTTATTCTTCCCTTTGCATCTATGCTGGGGAAATATTCTCCTATGAGCACCCAATCACCTCATGTTCACAAACTTGAGGGATTTTTCACCTCAATTCACCTACATTAACCACTGTATACCTATTATACAGTGAAAACACCTGCAATGCAAGTGTTAAAACAAGTTTGAGCAGCTATTTTTTCAAACATTACACTACATTTTTTTACAATTTCTCACATTTACAGGACAAAATAAACCGCTCTTTTGCAAAAAGTGAAAGAATGTTTTGATTTTATACACTATGGAGGATATCCCCTTGCCTCCCATAAAAAGGCGCCGTGGGCTTATTTTAAATAGATGTATGTATTCTAAGAACAATTACACCTGCATACATTTAAGAGAAAACAAATTAAGCGGCGCTGAAGGCTTTGAAGCTTAAAATAAAGGCAGCATTTTCTATTGTAAACTTGTCGGAAAAACAGTGCATCCTTTTATGCAATTACGCTAAAAAAGGCACACCTGTCTGCCGCCTGCAAAGTCTCAAAAATTTCTTTTTAAATGCCGTCATCTGCCCTTTGGCAAAGGACAGATGACGGCATTTAAAAAAAGACAGGTACGCCCTTTTTAATTTTTTCTTGCAGGGTGGAGTTTTAAAATTTCCCGATTTAAGAGGTGGGCAGGGCTTTTACCTATTCATCAGGTATTCCAGTATTTTCTGTCAAGACTTCTGTACTGGACAGCCTCGCTTATATGGTTTGCTTCAATTACAGGCGAATTTTCAAGATCTGCAATGGTTCTTGCAACCTTTAATATTCTGTCATGACCTCTGGCTGAAAGCCCCAGCTTCTGAAAGGACAGCCTCAGTATTTTTTCGGCGCCTTCGGACATGGGGCAGAATTCCTGAAGATAGGTGCGCGGTATATCTGCATTTGAGTGTATATTCAAATTTCTGAAGCGTTCTCTTTGGATGTTTCTTGCCGTTTCCACACGCTCCTTTATTATAGCGGAGCTTTCCTGAGGAGCCTTGGAGGAAAGGCTTTCAAAGTCCACCGCAGCAACCTCCACATGAAGATCTATCCTGTCCAAAAGCGGTCCGCTTATGTGAGATATATATTTTCTCATGGCATTGGGCGTGCAGCTGCACCTTTTTTGAGGATGGCCGAAAAAGCCGCAGGGGCAGGGGTTCATGGCCGCAGCCAGCAGAAAATTTGAAGGATAGGTCACTCTGGCAGATGCCCTTGAAATTGTGACACACATATCCTCTATGGGCTGGCGCAGCCCCTCCATGGCATCCCTTTTAAATTCCGGCAGCTCATCTAAAAAAAGCACTCCGTTGTGTGCAAGAGAAACCTCTCCCGGCTTTGGATTGGAGCCGCCTCCTGTCAGCGCAGCCGGTGAGACGGAATGGTGGGGAGATCTGAATGGGCGGCTTCTGACAAGCCCCTCGCCCTCCTTTAAAAAGCCTGCCACAGAATGTATTTTGGTAGTTTCTATCCTCTCTTGCTGCGTCATTTCCGGCAATATGGAGCTCAGGCACTTGGCAAGCATGCTTTTTCCCGAGCCGGGAGGGCCTATCATAAGTATGTTGTGGCTGCCTGATGCTGCTATTGTCAGCGCTCTTTTGGCATTTTCCTGACCCTTCACATCAGCAAAATCAAAGAGGAAATTTTCCTCCTGCTCAAATTGCTCCTCCTTGCAGGGATAAAGCTCACATTTGCCGTTTATATAATCTGCCGCCTCTTTTAAATTTTTGGCGCACAGAACCCTTACACCTTTGCACACAGAGCCCTCAGCCCTGTTGTCATATGGGATTATCACCTCATCTACACCGAGTGCCTCACAGCCTAAAACCATAGGCAGTATCCCATTGACGTGCTTTAGCTCTCCGCCTAAGGAAAGCTCGCCTATAAAGGCGGCGTTTACATCCCTCTTTTTTATTTCTCCGGATGCTGTAAGTATTGATATGACTATGGGAAGATCGTAAAAGGAGCCTGCCTTTCTTCTGTCGGCAGGGGCAAGATTGACAGTCACCTTGGACTGCGGAAAATTGAAGCCGCAGTTTTTGGCTGCCGCCCTCACCCTGTCTCTTGATTCCTTTACAGCAGCATCAGGCAGTCCCACCACATCAAACGAAGGCAGGCCCTTGCCTATATCCGCCTCGCAGGATACCAAAAAGCTTTCTATGCCCAAAAGTCCCAGACTAAGAATTTTTGAAAACACAGCATACCCTCCAAAGTTTTCTTTTATACAGATTATAGACTTATAAAGCAAAATAAGCAATATAATAGATTGACTTATAAAACTTTAAAAGTTATCATATATGTGTCACTATGATTAGGAGGTTATATTATGGATGTAAACGAACTTTTTAAAAGATGGCGGATGTTTGCCGTTGAAGATGATGATATAGCTGCTGAATTAGAGGAAATTGTGGGAAACGAGGATGCCATATACGAGAGATTTTATCAGGAGCTTTCCTTCGGCACCGCAGGCCTAAGAGGCATTCTCGGAGCAGGAACCAACCGCATGAATATCTACACTGTCAGAAGAGCGACACAGGGCTTTGCCAACTATCTTCTCAAAAAAGAGGAAAACCCCACAATGGCAATAGCCTATGATTCAAGGATAAAATCCGATTTATTTTCAAAGGAGGCTGCCCAGGTTCTTGCAGCCAACGAAATAAAGGTTTATTTATATCCTGAGCTGATGCCGACGCCCATGCTCTCCTTTGCCATAAGAGAGCTTGGATGCTCCGGCGGAATAAATATCACAGCCTCCCACAACCCCAAGGAATACAACGGCTACAAGGCCTATCTTGACGACGGCTGCCAGATAGGAGAGGATGCAGCCGATGAAATTTTATCCGAGATAGCAAGGCTCGATCCCTTTGATGATATTTCCACAATGGATTTTGACGAGGCTTTGGAGGATGGCCTTATAAGCTATATAACAAGCGATGTGACAGAAAAATATTTTTCTCTTCTTGCCGATTCGGTAATAGATAAGGATGCCTTAGGCAAAAACAACGTAAAAATAATATACACCCCCTTGTGCGGCGCAGGAAACAAGCCGGTCAGAAAGCTTTTGAAGGACTGCGGCTTTCAGCTGCTGTCGGTGGTAAAAAGCCAGGAAAAGCCGGACGGAACATTTGCATCCTGCCCCTATCCCAACCCGGAATTTACAGAGGCGCTCATCCCCGGAATAAAGATGGCAAAAGAGGAAGGTGCACAGATGCTGATTGCCACCGACCCGGATTCTGACCGCTTGGGAGTTGTTCTCTTTGATGAAAACGGCGCTGAAAAAAAGCTCACCGGCAACCAGGTGGGAATACTTATGTGCTATTACATCCTCAATGCGCTTAAGGAAAAGGGAACATTGCCCAAAAGGCCTGTGGTTATAGAATCCATCGTTTCCTCCCCCATCATACCAAAAATAGTTGAAAGCTTTGGCGGAGTGTGCTTCAAGACACTTACCGGATTTAAAAATATCTGCAAAAAGATGGCAGAGCTGGAAGAAAAAGGCCTTTTATCCGATTTTGTGTTTGCATTTGAAGAAAGCTGCGGCTATCTGCCTGTATCCTTTGTAAGGGATAAAGATGGAGTTGCATCCGCACTTCTCATGTCGGAAATGGCATGCCATTATAAGGCGGAGGGAAAAACCCTTCTTGATGTGCTGGATGAAATTTACAAAAGGTACGGCTATCACATGGAGGAGGGCGTTTCCTTTGAATTCAAGGGCGTTGAAGAGGGCAGAAGGCTAAAGGCTCTTGTTGAGGACTTATTCAAAGAACCGTTTGAGGAAATCGGCGGCTTTAAGGTGTCTTATCACATCGACTATAAAAATTCCAGAATTTTAAAGGATGGAAAGGAAGAGCCCTTTGTCTTTCCAAAATCCAATGTGCTTGCCTTTGTTTTTGAAAACAATGCCATGCTCACCATAAGGCCCTCAGGCACCGAGCCAAAGCTAAAAGCATACATCATGACACAGGGCGAGGATGAGAATGGGGCAAAGGAAATTTCAGAAGCTATAAAAAAAGGTTTAAATTCTATCATTTTCTCTTAAAATAATACTTGCTTTTTTAAATCAAGTGTGGTAACATTAACTATGCTTTATGTGAGTATAAGTCTTATTTTCTGAAAGAGGTGAACATAGATGAGAGAGGGCATTCATCCCGAATACAAAAAGTGCGTGATTCGTTGCGCTTGCGGAAATGAAATCGAAACAAGCTCCACAAAGGGCGATATGCGTGTTGAAATTTGCTCAAAGTGCCACCCGTTCTTTACCGGCAGGCAGAAGCTGGTTGATTCCGGAGGTCGTGTTGATCGTTTTAATAAGCGTTTTGGCTTCAACAAATAAGCTTCAATTAGCTCTTTTTTAGAGCGGTGCTGAGCACCGCTCTTGTTTCGATACAATAAATTATGTTTTGTCGGGAGGTGAAATATTTGGAAAATTATTTGACCGTCTCCTCCCCTTCCACGGATGAGTTCACTGAGAAAAAATCCAGATTCATAGGCAGCTTGTACCCCTGCTCAAGCCATGAGAGCGCAATGGAAATTCTTGAAAAGACAAGGAAGGAAAATTTTGCTGCGCGGCACAATGTGTGGGCTTACATATTAAAGGACGGCTCCATGCGTTACAGCGACGACGGCGAGCCTCAGGGCACCGGGGGACAGCCTGTTCTTGAGGTTTTGAAAAGAAGCCGGATAAAGGATGCCGTCTGCATTGTCACACGCTATTTCGGCGGGGTGCTCCTAGGTGCAGGAGGCCTTACAAGGGCATATGCAAGGGGGGCATCCATTGCAGTCAAAAGTGCAAAAATTGTCGAGGTGAGCCACATTGTAAAATTTTCCTTAGAAATTGGGTACAATCAATATTCAACTGCTGAAAGAATTTTGAGAGAGCAGCACACTCTTATAGAGAACACAAGCTTTACCGATCGTGTTCTCATGCTCTGTGCAATAAGGTCAGAGGACCTTGCCAATTTGGAAAAAACACTTACAGACAGCTTTGCAGCATCGGTTTTGCCGTCTGTCATATCAGAGGGCTTTATGAATATGCCGCCTAAAATTCAAATCTAGCAGGATTGCTGCAAAGAGTCCTTTAAGGAGGGAAAAAATGATTCCGCAAAGCTTTATAGACGAGCTTAAATATCGTCTTAACATTGAAGAGGTGGTTTCTTCCTATGTCCCCCTTAAAAGAGCAGGGAAAAATTTGAAGGGGCTGTGCCCCTTCCACTCTGAAAAAACCCCGTCCTTTACAGTTTATCCCGACACCAACTCCTTTTACTGCTTCGGCTGCGGAAAAGGCGGAGATCCTATAACCTTCATAAAGGAAATAGAGCACCTTGAATATACAGAATCGCTTAAATTTGCAGCCCAAAGGGTGGGGCTTTCCATGCCGGAGGATGTTAAGGATGACAAGGCTGCATCACTTAAAAGAAGGATTCTTGAAATAAACCGCCTGTCGGCAAGATTCTTTTATTCCGCCCTCATCTCTCCTAACGGCAAGGAGGGCTATGCCTATTTAAGAAGAAGAGGCCTCAATGATGAAACCATAAAGGCCTTCGGTCTTGGCTTTGCGCCCAATAGCTGGAGAAGCCTGTGCGATTACCTTTTAAAAAAGGGCTTTACCACAGAGGAGCTGGTTACGGCAAATGTGGCAAGGACAAATTCCAAGGGAAATGTATATGACCTTTTCAGAAACAGAATAATGTTTCCCATAATAGATTTAAAAGGCTCTGTCATCGCCTTTGGCGGAAGGGTAATGGATGACAAAAAGCCGAAATATCTCAACAGCCCCGAAACAAATGTCTTTAAAAAGGGAAGAAACCTGTTTGCTTTAAATATTGCCAAAAATCAAAACAGCGGCTCCCTTATTCTCACAGAGGGCTATATGGACACAATAGCCCTTCATGCCTCAGGCTTTAAAAATGCGGTGGCAACTCTGGGAACAGCCATCACTTCGGAGCAGGCAAGGCTCATCTCCTTTTATGCAGATGAGGTCATCATATGCTATGATTCTGATGAGGCCGGCAGAAAGGCAACAAACAGAGCTGTGGAAATTTTTTCAGACACAGGCTTAAGGGTTCGCATACTCAATATACCCAATGCAAAGGACCCGGATGAATTCATTAGAAAAAAGGGAAGAGAATCATTCAGAGAGCTTTTGGAAAGCAGCCTCAATTCAACCGAAAACGAAATAGAGCTTTTAAAAAGAAAGTATGACACAAGCACATCAGACGGCAAGCTTTATTTTCTCAAGGAGTTCTGCCTTCTCATGGCAAAGCAGGAGGACATTCTGGCAGCTGAGGTGTACATTTCCAAAATTGCTTCCTCGCTCGGCATTTCAAAGGATGCCGTCACAGAGGAGGTAAACACTCTTAAAAAAAGGGCATATTACCGTGAAAAAAAGAAGCTGGAGCTTGCCCTGCCCTCTTTTGCTGCTCAAAGGGAGGATTTTTCAAACGATCCCCAGAGGCATAAGTATTATAAATACGCCAAATGTGAGGACAGGCTCTTATTCTTTTTATATAAAAACCCCAACAGCATACCGCTGATAAGGGAGCTTCTGCCGCCGGAAAAATGGGTGACAGATTCCAACAGAGAAATATACAGCACTATGCTCTCGTTTTATGAAGATAACATAAGCTTGGACATTTCTTCATTGGCAGCACATTTAAGTCAGGAACAAATTAGCCGATTTTCCGGCATTATCGCTAAAAATTGCGAAAGTAACATAAGCCTCGAAACTGCCAACGAGCTTTGCAGGATTATTTTATCCATTAAAAACGAAAAAAGCGCCGATGAAATTTCAAAAATGGACATTTCTGAAATCGGCTCTTATGCAAACGAGCTTATGAAAAATAAAAAGTAGGAGGATAATTCTGTGGCAGAAAAGGAAAAGAATATAAAAGAGGATACAGCAGAACAGAAAAATATAATAAAGGACCTGTTGGAGCAGGGCAGAGCCAAGGGAAAGCTTACAACCACCGAGATCAATGACGCCGCAGAGGAATCCGGCTTTGATCCGGATCAGATGGACAAGCTTTTTGAAACCCTTCAGAATTTCAGCAAAACATACGCCTTTGAAATCATTGAAAACGATACACAGAATATCGAGCTGGATGACACCTTTGCATCTGAGGGAATAAACATTGATGACCCTGTTAAGGTTTACCTTAAGGAAATAGGCATGATCCCTCTGCTGACAGGAGAAGAGGAAAAGATACTTGCAGAAAAAATGGCAGAGGGTGATCCTGCTGCCAGAAAAAGGCTTATTGATGCCAATTTAAGGCTTGTTGTTTCCATTGCCAAAAGATATGTAGGCAGGGGCATGAGCTTTCTTGACCTCATTCAGGAGGGAAATTTAGGACTTATAAAGGCTGTTGAGAAATTTGACCACACAAAGGGCTTCAAGTTTTCAACCTATGCCACATGGTGGATAAGACAGGCGATAACAAGGGCTATCGCCGATCAGGCAAGAACCATCAGAATACCTGTTCACATGGTTGAAACCATAAACAAGGTAAAGAAGGTTTCCTCTGCCCTCCTGCATCAAAACGGCCACGAGCCCACAGCCGACGAGATAGCCGCAGAAATTGACCTGCCTGTGGATAAGGTGAGAGAGATAATGAGGGTATCTCAGGAGCCTGTTTCGCTTGAAACGCCCATCGGCGAGGAGGAGGACAGCCATTTGGGCGATTTTATCCCCGATGACGATGCACCTGCACCTGCCGAGGCTGCCTCTCACACACTTTTGAAAGAGCAGCTTGAGGAGGTTCTGCACACACTCGCCCCCAGAGAGGAAAAGGTTTTAAAGCTGAGATTCGGCCTTAAAGACGGCAGGACCAGAACCCTTGAAGAGGTCGGCAAGGAATTTGATGTCACAAGGGAGAGAATAAGACAGATTGAGGCAAAGGCATTAAGAAAGCTGCGCCATCCCAGCCGTGCCAAAAAGCTCAAGGACTTTTTGGATTAAAAAGGAGAAAAGATGAATATAACTCTTGAAGCGGATTATGCGGTAAATATTGTGGACTGCCTTGCAAAGGCCTATCCCAAAAGGATGGATGCAGCCTCCATATCTCAGGAGACCGGCGTCACATTGAGGTTTTCACTTAAAATTTTAAGCAAGCTGGCAGCGGCAAAAATAGTGTGTTCATTCAAGGGAGTAAACGGCGGATATGAGCTTGCCTGCCACCCCTCTTTGATAACATTGAAGGATGTGATAGAAACGGTGGAGGGGCCATTTGCCTTCAGCCGCTGTTTATGTTTGGACAATTCAGGCGCTGCACCCTATCAATGTCAGAACAAGGGCTGCAGATTTCAAAAGATATATGATGAAATCTCAAGGGAGGTAAGGCAGAGATTGAGCGAGGTCACATTTGAAGTAAAATAAAGGCTTATAGGCCGACCTAATTATGAAAATTTCTGCAAATGCAAAAAGCATTGCACCCAAGCGCCTATTATTGTTCCAAAAAGAGAATATACAGCATTGCACAAGGCTTTGACAGCAAAGCTTACACATTTAGGCAGGCAGTAAATGCTTTATCAATCCTATTTGATATAATTTCTGCTTTTGCATATATAATAACAACAGGCAAAAGCTAAAAGAAAATGCTCAAAGCCGCTTTGTTTATACAAGGCGGCTTTTCTTTTACAAAGTGAAGATTAAAGAATGGATAAATTGCAAAAATGTGCAAAATCTTTTGAGGAGCTGCTTTATACAAAATATCATATCATTCTGGCAGAAAAGGCAAATCAGAAGATAGAGAGCCTGCTTTTGATACTGTTGACTTTCACCGCCCTTTGAAACTGCATAAACTTAAAGATTTACGCCCTTATAAAGGAAACAGGGAAAATGCCTTTAGAGATATTCTTTTTAGGCAAATTTCCTTTTAAGTATAGAGAGAAGCTTAAATCAAGGACAAAAGGGGCAAAATATCAAAGGAGTGTATCCTCTCAAAGATACACTCCTTTTTTCTGCCGCTTTTTTTAGAAATTTTCACAGCTTAATTTAATTCTGTTCCGATTTCTCTGTATATTTTTTCCAACCCATCGGATATAAGCTTTAAATTGTCCTCACTTTTTATAAATTCTTTGGCAAATTCAGAAGCCTTTAAAAGCAGCTGCTCGTTTTTTATAAGATCGGCATTTTTAAAAAGAGGATTTCCGTGCTGTCTTGTACCCAGCATATCTCCGGGGCCTCTCTGCTTTAAATCCTCCTCTGCTATAAAAAATCCGTCATTGGAGCAGCAGAGAGTTTTCAGCCTTCTTACAGTCTCCTTCTCCTTTGAATCTGAAAGGAGTATGCAAAAGGATTCCTCACTTCCTCTGCCAACCCTTCCCCTCAGCTGATGAAGCTGGCTCAAGCCAAATCTCTCTGCGTTTTCAATCAGCATGATAACCGAATTAGGCACATCTATTCCCACCTCGATCACGGTTGTGGATATAAGCACGGAAATTTTGTTTGCCTTAAAATCCTCCATTATCCTCTCCTTTTCGAAAGAATCCTGCTTTCCGTTTAAAAGTGCGGTGCTTATGCCCCAATCCCTGCTCTTTGAAAGTGCCTTGAAAAGCTCTGACGAGGAAACGCATTTTATAGATTCACTATCTTCTATAAGCGGACATACTATATATGCCTGTTTTTTTTGCATAACGTGCTTTTTGATAAAGTTCAATGCCCTTTGGTGCTTGTCATAGCCCACCAGATAGGTTTTGACCGGCTTTCTTCCGACAGGCATCCCTTTTATCACAGTCAAATCCAAATCCTTGTACAGCACAAGGGAGAGTGTTCTGGGTATAGGAGTTGCCGACATTACCAGGCTGTGGCTGTTTTTCCCCTTTTCGCTGAGGCTTTTCCTCTCGTTTACACCAAAGCGGTGCTGCTCATCTGTTATTGTAAGTCCCAGAGCGCAATATTCCACATCCTTTGAAAAAAGGGCGTGTGTGCCTATTATCACATCTGCTTCTTTTTCCTTTATAAGCCTTCTTGCTTCCTTTTTTTCCTTTTGACTCATCTGACCTGTAAGCAGCACACATTTTATTCCAAAGGGTGAAAGCAGGCGATCCATTGTTTCATAATGCTGCCTGCAAAGCGATTCTGTGGGAGCCATTACAGCGCTCTGAAAGCCGTTTTTATAGCTTTCATAGGCTGCGAAGGCGGCTATTACCGTCTTTCCGGAGCCCACATCCCCCTCTATCATCCTGTTCATGGGGGAGCCTTTTTTAAAGTCCTTTGAAATATCCTCCATTGCCTCAAGCTGCCCCTGTGTAAGGCAAAAGGGCAGGCTCGAAATAAATTCCTTCTCCCCTAAAATATTCCACGGCTTTATTTTTATTGTGCCCCTCAGACTTTTAATCCTCTCCATAGCGGCAGAAAAAATGAAAAGCTCATCAAATATTATCCTCTCTGAAGCCCATCTTGCCTCTTTTTCATCCCTTGGACAGTTCAGCGCTCTGACAGCCCTTTCATAGGGAAGAAGAGAATTTTTTCTGCAAAAGTCAACGGGAAGATATTCTTTTGGGACCTCTGTCTGACTTAAAGCTCTTTGAATATCATTGTTTATTACCTTTTGGCTCAAGCCCTGTGTCAGAGGATATAAAGGCAGAAGCCTGCCCTTATATTCCACAGGATAAACTGTGGGGGCATTTATCTCTATAAGTGTGAAATTTACCCTTTCAGCCTTTCCGGAAAAAATATAGCTTTTTCCCACCTCAAGGGAATTTACTGTATATTCTGCATTGAAAAAGGTAAGCAGAATTTCCTTTTGCCGGCCTAAGCACCTAACCTTTGAAATGGTCATGCCCTTTCTTATTCTGGCAGGCGGCAGCTTTTTTATCACCTGACACTCGACTATGCAGGCTGTTCCCTCTGAAAGATTTCTTTCATCGCTATATTCAAGCCTTATATAATCTCTGGGAATGAGCGAAATAAGGTCCGAGACTGTGAAAATCCCCATTTTATTATATAATTTCTGCTTCTTTTGACCTATTTTGGGTATGCTTATAATATCATCACAGGGCTTTAACAATCTCGTCACCTCACCTAATCCTTAAATATTCCGCCTTGCTTTATATCATCAAGGGTTATAAAGCCGGTTTGATTTTTGCTGTTTGTGTCCTCATCAGGTGCATCAGAGGCGCTGTCTGTCTTTTCCTCGGCTTCATTTTGAAATCTTCTTATTTTTACAGGCTCATGCTCCCTTTCTGCCTTTTCCCTTATCATTTTAGGCAGATTTTCAAGCTGCATATTTTTCCTTACATTAAGAAGGAGATACAATATGAGAACAGCCAGAGAAATTGCAGAAATATAAAGTCCTGCTTTAAGTCCGGGCGTCATATAATCAAATCTTATTTCACTTTCGCCCTTGGGAACCCTCACCGCCATAAAGCCCACATTAGCCTTTTCTATTACGGCCTCCTTTTGGTTTACATAAGCGCTCCAGCCCTTGTCATAGGGGACAGAGAAAAATACAAGCCCCTCATTTTCGGCATTTATTTTGGCGGTAAAGCCTCTGTTGTCAAATTTGAAATAGTGGGCTGTATTCTCCTTTCTCCTTTGTATGCTCTCATTTACATGCTCAAAGCTAACATTGTAATAGGAAGCCTCATCCTCTATAAAGAGTATGTCGCTGTTTCTCTCTATGGCATCATCCTCAAGGCAGACAGCCGACAGCATATACCTCACCTTGTCCTCACCGCTTAGCTTGTCAAGCTCCTCCCTGCTTATGGCTGTATCATACATAAAGCCCATAGGGATAAAATTATCATTTTCATATATGTTATATCCGTCATATTCTTTATAAAGTGTGTACCCCTCCATAGGCGGCTGGTCCTTCTCATCTGATTTTACAAAAAGATATTTTACAGATGTAAGCGGCCTCAGAGCCTCATAGCTGACAGAGGGCTTTGAGGAAACATCCCTCTTTATTCCCACATAGGGATAAAATTCCATCACCGAGGGCGGAACTATGGAATGAAACGCCTGTATAGTCGGAAGATGCAGCATCATACCCATATTGTCCCTGCACTTATAAAAATCTGTTCTGAAAAATTCGTCATCAGGGAGAGAAAATTCCTCCCTGCCTTTTAAAACCATGCTCAGATATTCCTCATCCCTTGCCCTGTCGGATTTTCCCTCCGCAATATATCCCCAGCAGAACAAAACCACCAAGGCAGACACAGATATGGCAGAAAATTTGAAAAAATGCCTGCTGTTTTTAATTAAGAACAAAAGCATGAAGGACACAATAAGGCAGATTACAGCCACAAGCGAAAAGAATAAAAATGTTTTGAGGTCATCATAAATTCCCAGCCTGAAGGAATCGTTGTCCCCTCTTTCGGGGGACAGCCCAACACCTAAAATAATAGTCATGGTTATAAAGAAGGTCCAGATAAAGCCGGATTTTATTTCCTCGCTCAAAGAGAGCCTTTCTTCTAAAACTATTGCTGTGGCAATGACCAAAAACAGTATGGGCATATAAAACCATCTGGCATAATAAGAGCCGTTAAAGAGAACAAAGGCAGAATTGAAAACCGGCACAAGGCTCATTATAAGTGAGGTTATTATTACCCTTTTTACAGTATCCTTTTTCCTGCTTTTGCAATAGGCGATGGTTCCTATGGTTGAAAAAATGGGCAGCCAGGCAGAAAGAGATGCCCACTTTGCACCCATCTTTGGGAAAAAGGTGGGACGGCTTGGTATTTCCGGCGGAAGGAAAAAGCTTGTTATTATGGCAGGAAGCCTTTGCCTGAAGCCATAGGTCCACAAAAGGTCGCCGTTTATAAGCTTTCCTGTGCCCGTTCTGGGATTTCCCATTATGGCAAGGGCGGAGGGAATGAGCACAAAGCATGCCATCGCCAGACCTAAAACCGATTCGAGCACAATAGAAAGAAATTTTTTCCACGAGCGCCAGCTTTCGTCTGTCACAATCCTTATCATAACATATATGAACACAAAAACTGCTTCGCCTATAAAAAACCAATAGTTTACAATGGCGCTTACAAACACCATAAATGCAAACCATCCCTTTTTGTTGTTTTCGCAAAGCTCATCGAGAGAAGCCATGAGCAGAGGGAAAAACACCACCACATCATGGAAGTGGTTGAAGAAGATGTTGAAAATCATAAAGCCGGAAAAGGCATAAAGTATTGAGCCTAACACAGCAAAGCTTTTGTCTTTCACATATCTTTTTATATACAGATAGGAGGTCAAAGCAGCAAAAGCTGTCTTTAAAATCAAAAGCGGGCCCATAAGATAGGGAAGAAAGTCGGTTGGAAAAGGCAGCGTCAGCCAAAAAAATGGGGAAAACAGCAGATAAAAGCTGTATGAGCCTATGAAATTGGCGCCTAAATCGGTGTAATTGTTCCAAAAGATGCTGCCCTCCTTCACCGCCTCATGGGCAAGCTTATAAAAGGGTATCTGCTGAACATTGTAATCTCCCATATAGACAAATATGCCGCCATTATATATAATGAATGGCAGGAAAACCAAAACGGAAATAAAAAATGCCCAAAGGAAGGATTTCTTCTCAAAGGAAAACTTTTTATTCATAAATTGATACACAACCTTTGCAAATTTTTAAAGCATAGCTATTGTATCATAAAATTTTAAAAATTTCACCATTTATTAAAGGAAAGTGAAAATATGGCATTGACCGACATAGGACAAATAAAGGACATCTTACAAAGACATGGATTTTCATTCAGCAAGGCCTTGGGGCAGAATTTTCTTATAAATCCCGGTGTCTGCCCCAAAATGGCAGAAAGCGCCTGCGAGGATGAAGGCTTGGGCATATTGGAGATAGGCCCCGGCATAGGGGTTCTCACAGAGCAGCTTTCCATGCGTGCAAAAAAAGTAGTCTCATTGGAGCTGGACAAAAGACTTATACCCATTTTAAATGAGACATTAAGCCAAAGAGACAACGTAACAATTATAAACGAGGACGTATTGACCTCTGACCTTCACTCCATCATAAGGGAGCATTTTCCCGGCATGAGGGTGTCTGTGTGTGCAAACCTCCCCTATTATATCACAACCCCTGTTATAATGCGTTTTTTAGAGGAAAAGCTGCCCATCAGCTCGATGGTTTTGATGGTTCAGAAGGAATTTGCCCTAAGAATTTCATCCCCTCCCGGGACAAGGGACTGCGGAGCAATTTCAGCCTCGGTGTTCAACGTCTGCAATCCCCAATATCTCTTTGAGGTAAAAAGAGGCTCCTTCATGCCCATGCCAAATGTGGATTCTGCGGTAATAAAGCTTAAATTGAGGGATAAGCCTGTTGTTGAAGAGGGCAGCGAGCTGTTTCCAAAGCTGGTAAGGGGAGCCTTCAGTCAAAGAAGAAAAAAGGCTGTCAACGCCCTTTCCTCCTTCTTTAATAAGGACAAGGCTGTTTTTGAAAGGGCGTTTGAAGAATGTAATCTTTCCTGCTCTGTGAGGGCAGAGGCTATAAGCATGGAAAATTGGAGGGATATTTCTGCATACCTTTCCACAAGGCTTTAAAAAAGTTTGTGCAGCAAGATAAATAAGGCATAACACTTTATAAAAATGCAAGGAGAGTTGTAATGAATCCGATATTGAAGGAAATTAAAAAAATAATTGATGAAAGCATAGCGCAGCACCTGCCGAATATAAAAGCAGCTAATCTTGAAAAAAACGGAGCAGTTTTTTATATGAACGGCAACAACGGCACAGAATTTGACTGGTATGTCAATGAAAAGCTGCCCAGCTTTATGGTGTTTTACAATAACAAGGACAATCTCGGCGCAGCAAAGCTGCTGCTTTACTCTGACGGAGGCATCGACCTTTACATATACGGAGAAAACGGCAAAAAGCTTGTTAAGGAGATAAGCTGCACAAGCTCTTATGACAAAAGTGATATATTCAAGCTGGCTGTAATGCTGAAAAAAGAGGCAGATGATATGGAGCTTTTTGATGCCGACATAGCAATAGCGGCAGGCGACAGCAATGTATGCGACAGCACGATTGCAGAATTCAAAAGCCATGAAAAATATTATGATAAGGCAAGAAACAGAAAAAACATACTCAGCTGCTATGCCTATGTTTCAAAGATGATAACACAGGATGTCTATAAGGTCGGCTGTATGGAGAGGTTTCAGCCGCATGACACTGATGACAGCGGCTGGTTTTTTGCCTGCGGAACAGAGGACGAAAATTATATGAATGACACAAAAAATCTGGAGCTGATTCCTGTGGGGATGCTCTGGCAGCAGTTTGACATGGATATTTTTCCATATATAGATATGCCCATAGGCTCACGTCTTATAAGAATATCCGAGGATGAATTTGAAGAGGATAAATACCAAAAGGAAATATACACGGCAAAAAGATAAAAAATCCGCCCCAGGGATTACCCAGAAGGCGGATATCAAAAAATTTTTGCATTTTAAAGGAGGCATTGATTTATTTCATGCCTCCTTTGCTTTTATGGATTAGGCTTTAAAGACAAGGTGAGAAATAATGAAAAAATTTACCTTCGTGCCAAATTTTAAGGGGGGCTATCTGCCAGAAGGCGGCAAAATGCCCCCTTAAACAGTCATCCAAGTCCGCCCTTAAAGAGAAAGGGATATCCCCCTGCACTCTATGAGAATATCCCTTCAGCCTGCTCTTTGTTCTGATGCGACGCTTTTTTGTCAATTTGCAGTATTTTTTATAAGCCCCTGTGAGAGTTTTTCCTCCTTAAAGGGCGCACTTTTTTAAAATTTCCTTATTTTTTTAAAAGATTCAGCTTTTCCTTTGAATGGGAGGGATAATCTGCCTTATCACTTACATTTATTTCATAGGGCTTTGCAAAATAGGTGACATTATCAGCATAAACATCCAGCCTTTTTACATCGCCTGTTCCGCCTAGGTGAACAGCCTCGGCTGCTATAACTGTTTTTGCAGAGGACTCTCTGTCAAGCGTGATATTTGAAATCTCATTTGCATAGATGCTGTTTACATCGGCACAGCTCAAATCGGCATCTATCCACAGCACGCCGGGATTTTTTTCTATGAGAATTTCCTTAACTCCCTCAAAGGGGGCTTTGACGCCGCTTTCATCCAAATAGCAGCTGTTTTTCAAGGTGAGCCTTTCGATTGTGGAAGCACCGGAAACTATCACTTCATTTTCCCTGTTTGAGGTTATTATTTCAACCTCTCTTGCAGCTACATCGTGAAGTGTGAGCTTTTGGCAGCCTGAAACAACTATTTTCCCCTTTACAATCACATTTTGAAGGACTATGGGCTTATCCTTTGCCTCTGATGTTATGTAAAGGTTCTCGTTGAAGGTCCTGTTTCTGAGCGCAATGTTTCCGTTGGTGATATATCCGTTTTTGATTATTTCCTTTGCCTCGTAGGATGCCCCCTCCTTGTCAAAGACCTTTTGCTCAATAACCTGCTGCACAGGGGGGATATAGGGCCTTTTGGCAGGCTTTGGCTCTTGCTTTATTTGCTCCCTGCTCTCTTCTGAAGATGGCTGACTATCCTCGCTGCTTGTCTCTTCCTCCTCTTTTTCCGCATCAGGCTCGGATGAAGGCTGCTTTGTGCTTTCTGAAGCCTCTTGGCTTTGAGAGTCAGCAGAGGCGCTGACAGCCTGCGAGCCTTTTTTTTCCATAAGAGTTACGCCTACTAAAACACCCATAAGAACAATGAGTATTATCATCAAGATTATTATGAGGTTAAGCTGCTTTGATGACCCCTTGTTTCTCATTTTTACACATCCTTTAATTCTTAAATTTTTGTGCAATTATATCATCTTTTGTTGATTATAGCATAAAACGTCAAATAGTGAAACAGTTACAGGCTCTTTTACATCAAATTTATTGCTATTTTTCTATTTTACATCGCAGTTCTTTATGATATAATATTATAGAATATTCTATTTTAAGGTGACAAGATGAAAAATATGAATTTAACCAATCCTGCAGGAGAAAATATGGAGGTGAGCCTGTGCAGCAAGGAGCTGGACAAGCTTTTTCCCAAGGGCAGAAAGGCCTATATACACTCCTTCGGATGTCAGCAGAATGTCTCTGACGGAGAGCATATAAGCGGAATTGTGCAGGCGCTGGGCTTTTCCTTCACAGATGAAGAAGATGATGCCGAGCTTATAATCTACAACACCTGCGCCGTAAGAGAAACCGCAGAGACAAAGGTTCTTGGGCATATAGGCGCATTAAAGGCCCTAAAGCAGAGAAAAAAGAATATGCTCATAATAATCTGCGGCTGCATGACACAAAGAAAAGAGATGCAGGAGAGAATAAAAAAGAGCTATCCCTTTGTGGATATTGTCTTTGGCACAAACAATTTAAAGCTTATACCAAGGCTTATATCAAGAAGGCTCAGCGAGGGAAAAAGGATATTTCACTCCGACATAGGCACACAGATAGAAGAGGGCCTCCCCATAGTGAGAGAGGACAGCTTTAAGGCCTATCTTCCCATCATGCAAGGCTGTGACAACTTCTGCTCCTACTGCATAGTCCCCTATGTAAAGGGCAGGGAGATGTCAAGAAGGCCTCAGGATATAATTGATGAGGCAGAAGCTCTTGTAAAAAACGGATGCAGGGAAATAACACTTTTAGGGACAAATGTAAATTCCTACGGAAAAAAGGAGGGGTATGACTTTCCAAAGCTTTTAAAAGCCATAGATGAGCTGGATGGGGACTTTTTCCTCAGCTTTATGACAAGTCATCCCAAGGACTGCACCAAGGAGCTTATTGATGTGGTTGCCCAAAGCAGGCACATATGCCACCATCTTCATCTGCCTGTGCAATCCGGCAGCAACGAAATATTAAAGAGGATGAACAGAAGCTACACAGTTGAAAAATATCTCTCACTGATCGACTATGCAAGGAGCAAGATGGCTGATGTAAGCTTTTCAAGCGATATAATTGTGGGCTTTCCCAATGAGAGCGACAAGGATTTTGCAGATACACTTTCACTTATAGAAAAGGTCAGATACAATGCCCTTTTCACCTTCATCTATTCAAAGAGAAGCGGCACTCCTGCTGCAATTATGGAAGATGAAATCACCCACAGGGAAAAGGCCGTAAGAATGAACAGACTTCTTAAAATCCAGCAGAGGATAAGCCATGAGCTTAATTCTGAAAAGGTGGGAAGGCAGGAAAAGGTGCTGTTTGACTCCTATGACAGCGAGAACCGTCTGGCCGTGGGAAGAACAGGGGCAAATATTCTGACACTCTCTCAGACAGACACCGATGTGACAGGAAAAATGTGCCTTGTCACAATAAAGGAAGCTATGAGCGCCCAAATAAAGGGCGTAATAGATATAATCTACTAAATTTAATGAAATGAGGAAAAAATATGGACGTTATTGCAATGGCAAGAGAATTGGGCCACGCTATTCAGAACATGAACAGCTACAAGGAGATGATGAAGCTTTCTGATGAGTGCGACAGCGACAAGGAGCTTCAGTCAATGGTGGAGGAATTCAACCGGCTCAAGGGCAGGATAAATCAGGAAATAATGAGCGATGAGAGAGATGATGACAAGATAGGTGAAATGGATAAAAGATTGAGAGAGGTCTATTCTGTCATCACCTCCAACCCAAAGATGAAGGCCTTGTCCGATGCAAAGGAAAACTTCGCCCAGACCTTCAACTATGTAAGCCAGATTATAACAGCTTCTGCCAACGGAGAAAACCCCGACACAATTGAGCTGGTTGCAGGCTGCACAGGAAGCTGCTCCTCCTGCGGCGGCTGCCACTAATATTTAATTTTTCTTTTAAGGACGTGATTTTTTGGCAGAGCTTTCGCCTATGATGAAGCAATATATGGAAGTGAAGGAAAAGCACCCGGATCAGATTCTGTTTTTCCGTTTGGGCGACTTCTATGAAATGTTCTATGATGATGCAAAGCTTGTATCTAAGGAGCTTAATTTGGTTTTGACAGGCAAGCTCTGCGGTCAGGAGGAAAAGGCTCCCATGTGCGGAGTGCCCTACCACTCCAGTGAAGCATACATTTCCAGACTTATCAAAAAGGGCTACAAGGTTGCTATCTGCGAGCAGACAGAGGACCCTAAGCTGTCTAAGGGATTGGTAAAGCGAGAGGTCATAAGGGTGGTGACACCCGGGACTGTAATTGAGGACGGTATGCTCGAAGAGGGGCAGAACAACTATATTTCCTCCTGTTTTTTGGATGAAAAAAGCTGTGCCCTGGCCTTTGCCGACATTTCCACAGGCAAAATAATGTGTACAGAGGTTCCCTTTGGCAATCTAAGATTTATAAAGGATGAAATCGCCAGATTTTCCCCCAGCGAGATCATCTTTCCTAAGACCTCACCCATAGGGGATTTTTTGAAGAAAGAGGCCTCTGATGCCTGCCTGACAGCCTTTGAGGATGATAGCTTTTTGAAAGAAAACGCAGTCAGGAGGGTAAAGGAAAGATTTCCTAAAGAATTTTCCCTTCTGGATATAAATGAGGACCTTGCGCTCATCTCCTCCCTAGGTGCACTTATCAGCTATCTGGAGGAAACACAGAAGGTGGGAATAGAAAGGCTCATATCGTTTGAGATATATGAAAGCGACAAATATATGCGCCTTGATGAAACCGCAAGAAGAAATCTGGAAATAACCAAAACCATGAGGACAGGAGAAAAAAAGGGCAGCCTTCTGTGGGTGGTTGACAAAACAAGGACCGCTATGGGCAAAAGACTTTTGAGAAAGTTTTTTGATCAGCCGCTTTGCAACCCCATAACCATTGAAAAAAGATTAAACGCAATAGATGAGCTTTGTGATGATTCCATTTTAAGAATGGACCTGGGGGATATCCTCTCCTCTGTCTATGATATGGAAAGACTTCTCACAAGGATAGTATGCAGCACAGGAAATCCCAGAGAAATAATTTCTTTGAAGAACACATTTCTCAAGCTTCCCCTGCTTAAAGAAAAGCTTTATGGCTGCTCCTCAAGGCTTTTGAGAGAAAGCAGGGACAGGATAGACACGCTTGAGGATATATGCCAAGAAATTGAAAACACTCTCACAGATAATCCGCCTGTTGTCACAAAGGAGGGCGGATACATAAGAGCGGGCTTCTCTTTGGAGCTTGACAAGCTTCGCTCACTTTTGACCAACAGCCACGACATACTTTCACAGATGGAAAAGGATGAACGGGAAAAAACCGGAATCAAAAGCCTTAAAATAGGCTTCAATAAAATATTCGGATATTATATCGAGGTTTCCAACTCCTTCAAGGAGCAGGTTCCTGATAATTACATAAGAAAGCAGACGCTGACCAACGGAGAAAGATATATAACACAAGAGCTTAAAAATCTGGAAAACGACATTTTAACCTCAAGGGAAAAGTCTATTATAATGGAGGCGGAAATATTCCAGCAGCTGAGGGAAAAAATTTCCGCAGCTCTTGAGAGAATTCAAACCACGGCCGATGCTGTGGCTCATCTTGATGTATTCACCTCTCTTGCGGATTTGGCGGTGGAAAATGACTACTGCCGGCCTGTCATAACACAGACAGGCGAAATAATAATAGAGGACGGAAGGCATCCGGTGGTGGAAAATATTATAGGCGAGGGCAGCTTTGTTGCCAACGATTGTCTTTTGGACAAAAACGAAAATCAGGTCGCCATAATAACAGGCCCCAATATGGCAGGAAAATCCACCTATATAAGACAGACGGCAATAATTGTGCTTTTATCCCAGATAGGCTCCTTTGTCCCTGCAAAGACAGCCACCATAGGAATTGTGGACGGCATATACACAAGGGTTGGAGCCTCCGACGATTTGGCGACAGGACAATCCACCTTTATGGTGGAGATGAACGAGGTTGCCCGGATATTGAAAAACGCCACATCCGACAGCCTGATCATATTGGATGAGGTGGGACGGGGAACCTCCACATTTGACGGCATGAGCATTGCAAAGGCAATTTTGGAATATATACTTGATAAAAGAAAGCTGGGTGCAAAAACACTTTTTGCCACCCATTACCACGAGCTTACAGATATGGAAAAGGAATTTTCATCTGTTAAAAATTACAACACAGCTGTCAAAAAAAGAGGCGACGACATCACATTCTTAAGAAGGATAGTAAAGGGCTCTGTTGATGACAGCTACGGAATAGAGGTATCAAAGCTGGCAGGCATACCTGACAGCATCATCAAAAGGGCTCACGAGATTCTTTATGAATTGGAAAATAAAAAGGAGCCTGTGCATACAGAGGACAAGCCCCAATCCAATCAGCTCTCCTTCGGTGTAAAATCCAAGGCAGAGGAGGAATTGAGAGCAACAGACCTCAACACGCTGACGCCCATTGAAGCCTTCAACCTGCTTTACAGGCTCAAGGCTATGTTGGATTGAAATTTATAAAAAAGTGCAGGGGAGGGTTTAAAAAATGCCTGTAATCAAGGTTTTGCCAAAGAGCATAAGCGAGCTTATAAACGCAGGAGAGGTGGTCGACAGACCTGCCTCCATAATAAAGGAGCTGGTTGAAAATTCACTGGATGCTTCTGCTAAAAAAATCACAGTCGAAATAAGGCACGGAGGTATCACATATCTGTCTGTAAAGGATGACGGCTCAGGCATTTATAAAGATGAGCTTCCCACCGCCTTCATACGCCATGCCACAAGCAAGATAGCCTCCATAGAGGATTTGGAGAAAATAGGCACCATGGGCTTTAGAGGTGAGGCCCTGCCATCCATAGCTGCCGTTTCAAAGGTGGTTTTGTCCTCCAAGCCGAAGGATCAGAAGGAGGGCTGGCAATATAACACCGAAACAGGCGAAATTTCACTGTGCCCCATGAGTGACGGCACAAAAATTGTTGTAACCGACCTTTTTTTCAACACTCCTGCCAGAATGAAATTTTTAAAAAGGGATGTCACAGAGGCAAATGCTGTGACCACGCTTTTGGAAAGGCTTGCCCTTTCTAATCCTCAGGTATCCTTCACATTCATCCGAGACGGAAAAACAAGGATCAAAACCTTTGGCGACGGCTCGCTTTTAGCCTCTGTCAGATCGGTTCTCTCATCCGATGTGTCAAATTTCCTGAGGGAGGTGGCTATGGAAAGAAACGGAATAAAGGTCACAGGGCTTATATCCGTCCCTCCCTTTTCAAGACAGTCTCGGGCATTGGAGACATTTTTTATAAACAGGAGATTCGTCCACTCCAAAACCTGTCAGGCAGCCATTGAGGAGGCGTATAAAAACCGCCTTATGTCAGGAAAATTTCCCGTCTGCTTTTTAAATCTTGAGATGGATTTTTCTCTTGTGGATGTGAATATACACCCTGCCAAGCTGGAGGTCAGATTTCAAAATGAGCGGGATGTTTACAATGCGGTTTATTCCTGCTGCCTTGAAAGGCTGGATTTGGATTTCAAGGAAAAAAACCTCTCCCCCATTCAAAAGATAAACCCCTTTTCACTCAATGATTTTGACCACAGAAAGGAACAGCTTTCCATCTCCTCTCTTGTAAAGGAGGAGCCTGTGTCCTTTTCCTTCAATTCGGTGCCAAACACGCTTTCACTGAGGGATGAAACCTCCATACTGCCAAATCTCAAGGGGGAAAATCCGCTTTTGCAAAGCTTCAAGCTCAGAGAGGGCAAGCTGGATATTGAGGTTGAGGAGCCATTTGTCCCTAAAAAGCCGGAGATATTATCCGAAAGCTTAAGCTTTAAGGAAAATTCTCAGGCCTTAAAAAAAGAGGCCGGGGAAGCTTTGGAAAAAGAACAGGCAGAAAAAGCAGAGCAGCAGGTACCTGCCGACAGCTTAAAAGAAAATGACAAGGCCCCTGATTATAAATTCCCAAAGGAAAAAAACGAGGCTGACCTTTATGAAGAAACGGAAAAGGCTCCCTCTGACATTCTGCAAAGCGAGGAAATTCCCGCTTACAGAATAATAGGAGAGGTGTTCAAAACCTATATCCTCATTGAAAAGGAGGATGACTTCATACTTATAGACAAGCACGCTGCCCACGAGGGGTACATCTATCACAGCATCAAGGATTCATTTTTGCCGGGAAGCTTTTGCTCACAGCTTTCTCTTGTTCCCACCGCAGTTTCTCTTACACCTGAGGAATATTTTTCACTTTGTGAAAACATGGATGTGCTTAAAGGCTTTAACATAAAGGCGGAGGCTATCGGGAACAACACATTTATGGTTTTTGAAATTCCTCAGGTTTTGGAAGGATGCACTATAAGCACCATTATATCGGACATTGCCGAGGGTGTGCTCAAGGGAAAGAAAAATCCCACACCGGATTATTTTGACAGGCTTATCTATTCTGTCTCATGCAGAAGCGCCACAATGGCAGGCATAGCATCCCATATGCCCGAGCTTGAGGCTCTGGCAGATATGTGCCTTAAAAAGGGAATAAGCTTCTGCCCCCACGGCAGGCCCTGCAAAATGGTGATAAGCAAAAGCAAGCTGGACAAGATGTTCGGCAGACTCGGCGCAATATGACAGCATTTAAAGCGCACATTCAAATATAAAAGTAGGATTAGGAAGTAATCAGCATGAAAACAGATGTTGCTGCAATAGTGGGCCCCACCGCCTCCGGCAAGACCGCCCTCTCCATAGCACTGGCAAAAAAACTAAACGGCGAAATCATATCCGCCGATTCCATGCAGATATATAAGGGCATGGACATTGCATCTGCAAAGCCCTCTGAAAGCGAAAAAGAGGGAATAGAACATCATCTTATGGATTTTCTCTCCCCCTTTGAAAGTTACAGTGTGGCAAACTTTGTAGAGGATGCAAAGCAGAAGATATTCGAGGTTGCTAAGCGGGGGCATTTTCCCATAATTGTGGGAGGAACAGGCCTTTATGTAAATTCACTTCTTGACAATGTGACCTTTTCAAAAAGCAAAAAGGATGAGGCATACCGCAAAGAGCTGGAAATTCTGGCAGAAAAAGATGGCAGCCAAAGGCTTTACAATATGCTTTTAAAAATTGATGAGCCATATGCAAAAACGCTCCATCCAAACAACACAGGAAGGGTTATAAGAGCTTTGGAGCTTTATAAAACCGACAAAATAACAATGACAGAGCAGCTTAGAGAATCAAGGAAAATCCCCTCCCCCTTTAATGATGTCCGCATAGGCATAGCCTTTAAGGACAGGCAGAAGCTCTATGACAGGATAAACCTCAGAGTTGATAAAATGATGAGTATGGGGCTTTTGCAGGAGGCCGAAAAATTTTTAAGCGAAAACCCCTCCCCCACAGCCCTTCAGGCAATAGGCATAAAGGAGATGTCGCCCTATATAAAGGGGCTTCGCAGCCTTGACTGCTGCATAGAAAGCCTTAAGCAGGCAACGCGCAATTATGCCAAAAGGCAGATAACGTGGTTCAAAAAGGATGAGAAAATAAAGTGGCTGTATGCTGACGAAATGAGCTTTTCAGAAATGACAGAAACAGCCTTTAAGTATATAAGGGAGTCTTGAATTTGAAGAACAAGGGTATAAGCTACATCATATCAGGACTTTTTATGATGTTTGTGCTTCTTTTTATGGCATACAATGGGTTCAGATACTTCTACAAGCCCATTGAAACAGAAATAACCTATGAATACACCATAGCCGACAAGGAGAAAACCAAAGCCCTTGTTATAAGGGAGGAAGAGGTGATCCCCTTTCCCCGCCCGCAGGAGGTGTTCGATTACACCGTGGATGACGGAGATGTGGTAATCGGCAAAACAGTAATAGCAAAAACCTATGAGAATGAGGATGCGCTTTTAAACAAATCCAAAACCGCAGAGCTGGATAAAAAGATAGCTGCTCTGGAAAGCGCCTTGAAAACCTCCTCCTCTCTCAAGGAAATTGAAAACCTCACAACACAGATAAATAAATCTGTCAGCACTGCGGTTGTTTCCTCGGTTAGGCATGACCTTGAAAAAATAGGCGAAACCTACGAGGCTCTCAATTTCTTTCTGGCTAAAAAATATGTTATGAACGGCGGAAAGAATCTTGACATAAGCATAGCAAAGCTTAAAACAGAAAGGGAAAGCTATTCTCAGGGCTTTACCGAAAAGGAGAATATCAAGGCGGGAAAAAGCGGATATTTTTCCTCCTATACAGATAACCTTGAGGAAAGGCTCTCCCCTTCGCTGCTTAAAGAAAAAAGCTTTGAGGAGCTGGAAAAGCTTTTTTCCCTTTCTCAGGAGGAAAAAAGCACCGACTGTCTGGGCAAGGTGGTAAAGGACCACAACTGGCTGGCGCTGTGCATAACAGATGTAAAAAAGCAGGACAATCTTGCCGTGGGTGAAAGGGTTACGCTTGACTTTAAGGAGAAAAACTGCCGAGATCTGCCTGCAACCGTGATAAACATAGTAAAAAACAGCGACAACACAAAAATGGCGGTCGTGCTCAAATGCAACCGGATTAACGAGGAGCTGCTTTCAAAAAGGCTGTCGGATATCACCATATCCTCCAAATCCTTCAGAGGCTACAAGGTGAACAAAAGCGCTCTGCGATTCATAGACAACAAGGAGGGAGTTTATGTGATAGAAGGAGGAATAGCCGTTTTCAAGGAGATAAATGTGATATATTCCTCGGACAATTATGTGATATGCGCCCCGGATATGGGAGAGGGGCATTTGGAAATTTTCGATGAGGTCATTGTAAAGGGAACGGATATATACAACGGAAAGCTGATTGAAACAACATAGTTTTTTCAATATTTCCTTCAAAGTATAACGGTAATTCTATTATTTCATTGACAAAACGATAAAAAAACACCATAATAAAGGTTAGCAATATTTTGTTTTGATGAGGTAGGTAATATGGGTATGTTAGATAAGCTGCGAGATTTCTTAATGATACCAAACGATGACCAATATGACAGTGATGACTCTGATTATGAAAATGAAGAGCAGGAAGAAAGAGAGGCCAAAAGCAAGGTTATGTATGAGGAGCAGGAAAAAAGCAAGGTAGTGAATTTCAACTCTGTGTCTGACAGACAGGACAAATTTTCTGTTGTCCTTGTTAAGCCTAAGGCTTACAGAGAAGGGGATTCCATTGCAGATCACCTTAATGCAAAGAAAATTGTAATTTTAAACCTTGAGGAGGCAAACCAGACAGATTCTATCCGCCTTGTTGACTTCTTAAGCGGCGCAGCCTATGCCATAGGCGGAAAAATTGAGAAAATAAATTCTGATATTTACATCATCGCCCCCTACAATGTGGAATTTTCCGGTGATGTGGTTCAGGAATTGACAGGCGGCATTTACCTTTGATGGGCAGGATAGATTTCTTAAATCCTGACAGCAGCGAAAGACTTCTTTTTGCAAGACTCTGCGACCTTTCAGAAAGAGCTGAAAGGGGCAGGATGTGTTTTTCGCGCTTTTTAAACCTCAGAGAGCAGGAAATTGCAAGGGCTGCCATTTCTTCATACAGCGTGGAGCATATGTTTTCAGGCGGCTTTGAAGGCTCTGAAAAGCTTATGCTGGGGCTTTGTGATAAAGGCTCAAAGCTTGAGGCAGACTGCTTTCCCATTTCGCTTCTGACGCTGGAATTTAAAAAGGATGCAGAAATTTCACACAGGGACATATTGGGCTCGCTTATGTCATTGGGCATTGAGAGAAACAGCATAGGTGATATTTTTCTTTATGACTGTAAGGCTTCCTTTGCAGTAATCTCCCATCTTGAGGAAACTGTAAAAAGAGAAATTGAGCATATAGGAAGATATCCTGTAAAAGTTATTCCCTATGAGGGCGATGGTGTCATTGTTAAAAAAACCCAGGACAAAAGCTGTGTCATATCGTCTTTGAGGCTGGATTCGGTCATAGCTGCACTCACAGGAAAAAGCAGAACAGCCGCCGCTGAGCTTATAAAAAAACAACCTATATTCATTAACGATAAAAGAAGCGACAAAATAGATGAAACAGTACCCTTGGGAGCTGTAATAACCATAAGGGGCTTTGGAAAATTCAGGTTGTCCTCTGAATGTTCAAAAACTTCAAAGGACAGGCTGAGAATAACTGTCTCTAAGTACATATAATCTGGGGAGGAAAGATAATGCTAAATCCTAATGAAATAGCCCACAAGAAATTTGAAAAGGCGCTGGGCTTCGGATACCGCATGGACGATGTTGAAGAATATTTAGAGCTTGTTGCAAAGGATATGCAGGATCTTATTGACGAGAAAGCCGATTTGGAAAGAAAGATGATAGTTCTGGCTGATAAGCTTAATGAATACCGCGAGGACGAGGAAAGCCTCAGAACGGCTATATTGAGCGCACAGAAGCTGGGCGACAGCCTTATAAGGGAATCCAAAACAAAGGCTGAAATCATAATGCGTGATGCAACCATAAAGGCAGATGCCCTGGTGGGCAATGCAAGGCGTCAGATAGAGAGGGAAAATGATGCCCTTGTGAGGATACAAAAGGAGGTTGCACTTTTTAAAAACAAGCTGATAGAGCTTTACAAGCAGCATCTGGAGCTTATCTCCTCACTTCCCGGAGATGATGACAGGCCGCAAAAGCCAAAGGAGGCAGCTGTCAAGAATGTTGAAAGGAAATCCCCCGAAATTCCCGTGCAGGAAAGCCCGAAAGAGGATTTAAACGACGAGGAAGAGGCGACTATTGAATTCACCTCCCCCTCTGAGGAGCTTAAAGCCCCTCCCATAAATGCAGAGATGAGCCTTACACCCGATGAGGAGAAGGCATTAAAGGGTGAGGACATGAGCGCACTTCCCTTCAATCAGGATACGGAGGGCTTTTCGGAGGAATATTCAGATGATGATGACACCATTTCATCCTTGAAGGATTCCTTTGATGAAAGCGAGCTGGATGGTGATGAATTGGATCTTTCCTTCTTCAACAAAGCCACCTCCAAACCCCATGACAGAAAAAAGAAAGAAATGCGATTCGGCGAATCCTATAAATTCAAATAGTATTCAAGCCTTATGCGATTTTGATAAAAAGGAGTATTCTATAAATGTCAAACGAAGTGAACAACACCATGAATCTTCCTAAGACGGACTTTCCCATGCGGGCCTCTCTTCCCCAGAGAGAGCCGGGCATGGTTAAAGACTGGCAGGAAAAGGAAGTTTATCAGAGAATGATAAAGAGAAACGAGGGAAAGGAGCCCTTCATACTTCATGACGGCCCTCCTTATGCCAACGCCTCCATACACCTTGGAACAGCCTTGAACAAGGTGCTCAAGGATATGATAATCCGCTCTAAGAATATGTGCGGATATTATGCCCCCTATATCCCAGGCTGGGATACACACGGACTTCCCATCGAGCTTAAAGCGCTGGGAAAATTAGGCCCGGACAAAAAGGTGACGCCTGTTGAATTGAGGCGCCATTGCAGAGACTTTGCACTTCAGCATGTAAATTTGCAGATGGAGCAGTTTAAAAGGCTGGGCGCTCTGGCAGATTATGACCACCCTTACATCACATTGAAAAATGAATTTGAAGCAAAGCAGATAGAGCTTTTCGGCGCAATGGCAAAGAAGGACTTCATCTATAAGGGCTTAAAGCCGGTCTATTGGTGTCCTGACTGTCAGACAGCTCTGGCAGAGGCTGAAATTGAATACTTTGATGACCCCAACACATCCATATATGTAAAATTCAAGGTAAAAAATGACAACGGAGTTTTGACAAATTTAGGCGCAGATCTTTCCAAAACCTATGTCATCATATGGACAACAACAACCTGGACACTGCCCGGAAATGTGGCAAACTGTCTGGGACCTAAGTATGATTACAACTTGGTGAAATCATCTGACGGCAATTTCTATGTTGTTGCCGACCAATTGAGAGATTCCACAATGAAGGCAGGAAATATTGAGGAATATGAGGTTTTAGGCTCCTTTAAGGGAATAGCTTTGGACAACGGCAGCTGCCTGCACCCCTTCCTTGACAGAGAATCCCGCCTTATTGTAGGAGATCATGTCACCTTGGACAGCGGCACAGGAATTGTTCACACAGCTCCCGGACACGGTCAGGAGGACTATGAGGTGTGTGTAAACCACTACCCCGATCTTCCAATAATTGTGCCTGTTGACAACAAGGGCTGCTTGAATGAGCTTGCCGGCCAGTTTGCAGGTCTTTCCACAGAGAAGGCCTCAAAGGTTATTTTACAGCACCTAAAGGACATAGGCGCCCTCTTTGCAAGTCAGGAGATAAGCCATCAGTACCCCCACTGCTGGAGATGCAAAAAGCCCATCATATTCAGGGCGACAGAACAGTGGTTCTGCTCTGTTGACGCCATAAAGGATGAGGCCATACGCGCCATCGAGGGGGTTCACTGGATACCCGAATGGGGCGAGGGCAGAATGGTCAACATGGTCAGGGATCGCTCCGACTGGTGCATCTCCCGACAGAGGACATGGGGTGTTCCCATTCCCATGTTCAAGTGTGAGGACTGCGGAAAATATGTTGTAAATGACGAAACATTAAATGCGGTTTCTTCATTATTCAGAGAAAAAGGCTCTGATGAATGGTTTATAAGAGAAGCAAAGGACATTCTCCCAAAAGACTTTAAGTGTCCCCACTGCAACGGCAGCAGCTTTACTAAGGAAAAGGACATCATGGATGTCTGGTTCGATTCGGGCGTTACACACGCTGCTGTATTGGATACCGACGAATTTGGCCACAGATGGCCTGCCGACCTTTATATTGAAGGCGCCGATCAGTACAGAGGATGGTTCCAGTCCTCACTGCTCACATCCGTTGCATGGCGCGGCAAGGCTCCCTACAAGGAGGTGTGCACACACGGCTGGGTAGTTGACGGCGAGGGAAAGAAGATGAGCAAATCCTTAGGAAACGGTATGCTCCCCTCTGAAATAACCGACAATTACGGCGCTGATATTTTAAGGCTTTGGGTTGCATCCTCCGACTATCACTCGGATATAAGGGTTTCCAAGGAGATTTTGAAGCAGCTCTCCGAGGTTTACAGAAAAATAAGAAATACAGCCAGATTCATACTCTCCAATCTCTATGACTTCAACCCGGATACCGATTGTGTAAAGGATGAGGAGTTCTTTGAAATTGACCGCTGGGCAATCGAAAAATCCGAGCAGCTTTCAATAAAGGCGAGAGAAAGCTACAAAAAGTATGAATTCTTCACGCTCTATCATGCAATACACAACTTCTGCACCATTGATATGAGCAACTTCTATCTGGACATCTTAAAGGACAGGCTTTACTGCGAAAAGGCCGATTCTGTTGAAAGAAGAGCTGCCCAGACAGCTATTTACAGAATTTTAAGAGATTTGATGCTCATATGTGCCCCCATGATCCCCTTTACAGCTGAGGAGGTTTGGTCATATATGCCAAAGAGCAGTCAGCTTGACATGGAATCCATCATGTTCAACGATATGCCCAACCCATCAGAGGAGGATATTGAAAGACCTCTCTTAGAAAAGTGGGAGGAGATCTACAACCTCAGATATGCTGTAAACAAGTGCTTGGAGACAGCCAGAGCCTCAAAGCTTATCGGAAAATCTCTGGAGGCAAAGGTTGTTCTTCATGCCGACGGAAAGCTTCTGGAATTTTTAGATGCCAACAAGGAGGAGTTAAAATCCGCTTTCATAGTTTCTCAAATTGAAACAACCAATGAAAAGGGCGGAGAAAGCACCGACTTTGAGGGTCTTTCTGTTGAGATTTTAAAGGCAGAGGGAGAAAAGTGCGAAAGGTGCTGGTCCTATTCCCACTCTGTCGGACAGGATAAGGAATACCCCACTCTTTGCAGCCGCTGCGCTCATGTTATCAAGTAATTTAATTTTAAACTGATTTGGATAAGCGGCGTGTCTTTTGATGCGCCGCTTATCTAAAGGAAAGGTTTTTATATGCTCTTAAAAATCCACGGACTTATGGCAATTCTTGTCGCCATAGACTTTGCACTTAAAAAATGGGCAGCAGCCTATTTATACGGAAATGGCACAATCACACTTATAGATGGACTTTTGGCTCTCACATATGTGGAAAACAGAGGCGCTGCCTTTGGAATGTTATCCGGCAGGCAGAACCTGCTGATTTTGCTTTCGGTTGCAATAATCATACTTTTGGAATACTATCTTATCAAGGAAAAGCCAAAGAACAAGCTAACTCAGCTGACAATAGCCCTTGTTGTGGCAGGCGGTGTGGGAAATCTTATAGACAGGGCGCTTCAGGGCTTTGTGATTGATTATATTGATATAAACCAGCTTTTCACCTTCCCCATGTTCAACTTTGCAGATATATGCGTAACTGTGGGTGAGGCTTTGCTTATATTCCTCATTTTCTACGGCGAATATAAGGAGAAGAAGGCAAAAAGCCTTTCAAAAGCCCCGGATGAAAATGATGTGACAGATGAGAAAGATGAGTAATGTCTGAAAAAATAGAAATTGTTTGCAGGGACAATGAGAAAAAGAGGCTGGATCTTTTTATATCGGAAAACTATCCTGTGTCAAGAAATGCCGCCGCAAATCTTATCAAAGACGGAAAAGTTATTTTAAACGGCATTTTGCCCTCTAAAAAAGACAGCGTGAAATCAGGCGATGTAATAGTTCTTACCATAGAAGAGGAAAAGCCGTTCTCACCCGTTCCCAAAAATATTCCCCTTGATATAATCTACCAAAATGATGAGCTTTTAGTAGTAAATAAGCCCAAAGGAATGGTGGTTCACCCGGGTGCCGGAAAAGAGGAGGATACGCTTGTTTCCGCCCTTTTATATATCTGCGGAAAGGACGGATTATCAAGCTTAGGCGGCGCTGACAGACCGGGAATAGTCCACAGAATAGATAAGGACACCAGCGGACTTTTGGTCTGTGCCAAAAACAACGCCGCACATGAATTTTTATCAGAACAATTCAAGGTCCACAGCATTGAAAGAACCTATTATGCTGTGTGCCACGGGCATTTTAAAAACGCTTCGGGAACTGTAAATGCCCCCTTGGGCAGACATCCGGCAGACAGGAAAAAAATCTGCATCACAGACAGAAATTCCAAGGAGGCCATAACCCATTATGAGGTTTTGGAGCAATTTAGGGGCTTTTCTTTGGTCAAATGCAATTTGGAAACAGGCAGGACACATCAGATAAGGGTACACATGGCATATTTGAATCACCCTGTTGCAGGGGACGAAATTTACGGTCCCAAAAAAGGGGTAAGCTTAAACGGACAATGTCTGCACGCTAAAAGCCTCGGCTTTATAAATCCGTCTGACAGAGAATTTTTGCAGTTTGACTCCCCCCTTCCAAAATATTTTGAAGATTTTCTCCAAAAGCTAAGAAGCCAGAGCCTTTGAGCATACCAAAGCTGATATCCCTTTGTAATTTAAACAGCTGCGCTGTTTTTTGCAAAAAAGCAAGCCTTGATTTTTAACATCACAGACGATTTTTTGTAAAGGAGCTTTTTTTATGAAAAAATATGAAGATATCTATATTTATACTGATATTGACGGAACCATATCCTATCGTTACAATATCCCTGATGTGAATATTGAAGGCATAAAATATTTTAGTGAAAACGGCGGGCATTTTGGCGTGGCAACAGGAAGAGGAAAGGACGGAGTTGCCAATCTGCCCATTGCCCCTTACATAAATCTTCCCTGCATACTCTCAAACGGCGCTGTGATAGCAAGGCTTCAGGAGGACTGCCCCATATACGCCAGATTCATGCCCAAAAGGGCACGGGAGGTAGCATTTGAAATGCGCGACAAATTTCCCGGCATCGCCATATACTGCTGGGGGCTTTCCAAAAGATATGATATGAGCGACAGGGAATTCTGCAAAAGAGAGGACACATTCAAAACCACCGTTGTCCGCCCCATTGAAGAGGTCACAGAGCCTTGGACAAGGCTCACCTTTTACACAGAGGCCCAGAAAAAGGATCAGGTGGCAAAATATTTAGAAAAGCTTTCAAAAAATGAGCTGGAGATAAGCCCCTCGGGAGAGGACTGCATAGGGCTTATGGCAAAGGGTGTAAGCAAGGGCACCGCAGTTATGGAAATGATGGATACATTAGCCATAAAAAGGTCAAGGCTTTACGTTTTGGGAGATTTTGACAACGATATGACCATGCTCTCCATAGATGGCGTGAACAGCCTATGCCCGTCCTCTGCAAAGGAAATTGTAAAAAATACAGCAGGGCATATCCTTTGCTCTGCAAAAGAGGGCATAATCCCCCGGCTTCTTGAAAGGATTGACAAAGATTTAAAATAGACTGTAAAAATGCTTTGGCTTACAAGATGCCAAAGCATTTTTGCCGTCAAAAAAGGAGGACAGAAGCTCTGTCCTCCTTTTTCAAGCTCAAATCTAGCTTATAAGTGACTTTAAATCTGTATATTCCATGCTGAAGCTGAGTGCAACATTTTTGCAGGTGATTTTGCCATCATAGGTATTTACGCCGGAAATGTAAACCTCATCTCTGTGACAAGCCTCCTCAACGCCCAATTCTGCCAGCTTCAGACCATATCTCAAGGTCGCATTTGTAAGTGCAATGGTGGAGGTTCTGGGAACTGCACCGGGCATATTTCCCACACAGTAGTGAACAATTCCGTCAACCTCAAAAACAGGATCATCATGATATGTCACCCTTGTTGTTTCACAGCAGCCGCCCTGATCCACAGCCACATCCACAATTACGCTGCCCGGGCGCATCTTTTTAAGATATTCCCTCTTCATAAGCTTGGGGGCTTTCTTTCCGGGAATAAGCACCGAGCCTATTACCAAATCCGCATCTGCCACTGCCTTTTCAATGGCTGCGTCGGTTGAATAAATAGTCTGTATCCTTGCGCCAAAAATGTCATCAAGATAGGCAAGGCGCTCTAAATTTACATCTGTGACAGTGACATTTGCACCCATTCCCACCGCAATTTTGCAGGCATTTGTGCCGACATTTCCGCCGCCTAAAATAACCACATTTGCCTTGGGCGTTCCCGGAACTCCTGAAAGCAGCACACCTGAACCGCCGAAGGGCTTTTCAAGATATTTGGCACCCTCCTGAACGCTGAGCCTTCCGGCTATCTGGCTCATGGGGGCAAGCATGGGGATGGTGTTATTCCTCTCTATAAGTGTCTCATATGCAAAGCCTGTGACACCGGATTTGAGCATGGCGTCGGTAAGCGCTCTGTCTGCTGCCAGATGCAGATAGGTAAAAAGTATAAGTCCCTTTTTAAAATATTTATACTCAGGCTCCAATGGCTCCTTTACCTTAACCATCATATCGCAGGACTTCCATACTTCCTCTGCACTTTCTATTATCTGAGCACCGGCAGCTTCATATTCCTCGTCAAAGAAACCGCTTCCTCTTCCGGCACCCTTCTCAATAAGTACACGATGACCATTGGAAACATAGGTTTTCGCGTTATCGGGGGTCATTCCCACTCTGAACTCATTGTTTTTAATTTCCTTTACGCATCCGACTACCATTTTCCTGCCTCTTTTCTCAAATTTTTGAATATATTCAATTATTGAAAGCCAATAATTTTTTACAATATTATCACTTCTGCCAAGTTTAGTCAATAGAACTTTAATACTTTTATACTAAACAGTTTAAAAATTCAGATTTTTTTTATATGTATTGCACAGCAAAATGGAGGGCATATATCTGAAACAGCAAAGCCTTTGGCTATGCAAGCTCCTTTGTCAAAAGCCTGATAAAATTTTCTGTTGCAGGAGAAATTTCCTCCTCATTTTTAAGTATATACCCCAAGGTCAGAGAATTGTTGCAGTCCTTGACCGTCAGCCTTGCCAAATTCAAATTTTCATAAGATTTTTCAACATCAAGGCCTATGGAAAAGAAATCCGTTTTTTCCAGCATACGCAGCGCATCATCCCTCTTGCACATATGCACCTGCTTGCTCCATTTTTCCAAAAGCACTGCCTCCTTGTTGACAATGAGGCTTCCTGGGAATTTTTTGTCATTCCAATCACAGCTTATAAACCCAAAGCCCCTCAGCTGCTCAATGTCAATTTCCCTTCTGCCCTCAAAATAAAGTGGATGTCTTTTATTTAAAATTACGCAGGGACAACAGTCTGTCAAGGGGTAGAATTTTAAATTTTTGCCCTCAAGATAGGCTGAAAAGCCCTCTGCCAGATATATATCCTTATATATGATGCCTATCTGGGATGTATTATTTCTCACATCCTCAATTACCTCGCCTATTTTTCCCTCTCTCAAGGAAAATGTGAAGTTTTCATGTGCCAGATTATCTTTGCATATGCTTATGAAGCTCTCCAGAGCAGAGCAAAAGCCTGTGACCGAAACGGATATCTCTATTTTATCATTATCCAATGACGAAAAGCTGCTTTTTAGCTGCTCGATATTGTTCAAAATTTTATTTGCGTGGCAAAGCAGCTTTTCCCCGTCACTTGTAAGGCTTATCCCCTTCCGGCTTCTTTCAACCAGCCTGACATCAAGCTCTGCCTCCAAATCCTTGACCACATTTGTAAGATAGGGCTGAGATACAAAAATGGCCTGCGACGCCTTGTTGAAGGAGCCGTATTTTACTATCTCGCTGAAATATTTAAGCTGCTTTATCTCCATCCGGCTTTTCCCCCTTATGCAAATGATTATCAGATTTTATTATAACTATATAATCATAAACTATTACCAATAATGACTATAATATGTTATCATTGTAATAAGATTTTATAGCTATTTCATTAACATCTCAGCATAATTTGTCCAAAGGAGGAAAAAGATTGTATCAACAAGAATTAAATGCAGCCTGTGACTATGCTCACAGCTTTCTCTATCAAGGAGCAGTCGCCACATACATACCCCAGCTTTCTCTGGCAGATCCCGGCGCATTGGGAGCCTGCATCGCCCTTCCCACAGGGGAGCACTTCTGCTGCGGAGACTGTGAGACGAGATTTACCATGCAGAGCATCTCCAAGCTTGTATCACTTATACTTGCCCTGCAAACATCAGGATATTCAAAGGTGTTTTCAAAGGTGGGGATGGAGCCCACAGGAGATCCCTTCAATTCCATAATCAAGCTGGAAACCATGTCTGCAAAGCCCTCCAACCCCATGATAAATGCCGGTGCAATTGTTATTTCAAGCCTTATCGACAGCCCCACGCCGTTTGAGGATATGCTGGAATTTACCAAAAAGCTGACAATGGATGAGGGTGTAGCTTTGGATGAAAAGGTTTATCTCTCAGAAAAAAATGCCGGCATGAGAAACCGTGCCATGGCATATTTTATGATGAGCGAGGGGATAATCGAGGGGGATGCGGAGAGCTATCTGGACACATACTTCAAGATGTGCTCAGTGGGTGTTACCGCAAGAGGCCTTGCAAACCTGGGGCTTGTTTTAGCCAATGACGGAGTTGATCCTCACACCGGGGAAAGACTTGCAGAGGACTGGATGGTAAGGATTGTCAAAACCTTTATGGTCACCTGCGGACTTTACGATTCCAGCGGCGAGTTTGCCGTAAAGGTGGGCATACCCTCCAAAAGCGGTGTTGGCGGCGGAATAGTCTCATCGGTCAGCGATCTTATGGGCATAGGAACATATGCGCCCGCTCTTGATAAAAAGGGCAACAGCGTAGGCGGAGTGAGAGTTTTGGAATATCTCTCCCAGAACCTCAACCTGCATATGTTTGCAAAACGCTGATTTTAAGGCTCTGTTTATTTATCAGCATTATTTTCGGGCAAATTTTATAGGATGTAAATGGATGCAAAGCTTCAATTTTTTTAAGAAAGGAAGGTCATCATGGAATTTATCAGCAAGCTGGTCGGAACAATTAACGGCTATCTCTACGATTATGTGCTTATAGCCCTGCTTCTTCTGACAGGAATTTACTTCACCTTCAGAACCAAATTCTCTCAGCTGAGACTTTTTAACGAATCCATAAGGGTTGTTATGGAAAAGCCCAATAAGGAGGGCACAGTCTCCTCATTTCAGGCCCTTATGGTCTCCACCGCCTCAAGAGTGGGAACCGGAAATATAGTGGGAGTTTCAACCGCCATATGCTTAGGCGGCTTCGGCGCTATTTTCTGGATGTGGATAATAGCTCTTATAGGCGGCGCCACAGCATTGATAGAAAGCACGCTGGCACAGGTTTACAAGCGCCGTGACAATAGCGGCAACAGCTATGGAGGACCTGCCTATTACATTGAGTCCGCCCTTCATTCAAGAGGTCTTGCAATAGTTTTTGCAGTCTGCCTCATACTTACATATGCAGGCGGCTTCAATATGCTGGCATCCTACAACCTCCAGTCCACATTTGCTGTTTACAGCTTTTATAACCCCAAGGTTACTCCCTGGATAATCGGAGCAGTTCTGGCTCTTATTGTTCTTTGGTGCATCTTAGGCGGAGGAAAGAGAATAATCAGCACCACATCCACCATAGTGCCCATAATGGGTGTTCTCTATGTGGCAGTATCTTTGATAATCATTGTTTTGAATTATAAGCTGATACCCTCTGTGTTTGCACAGATATTTAAGGATGCCTTTAATTTTCAGGCTATTTTCGGCGGCTTTGGCGGCTCCTGCCTAATGTACGGAATAAAGAGAGGCCTTTATTCCAACGAAGCCGGTGTTGGCTCTGCCCCAAATGCTGCGGCAGCTGCCGATGTTTCTCACCCTGTAAAGCAGGGCTTGGTGCAGATGCTTTCTGTTTTTATCGACACCCTTCTTATCTGCACCGCAACAGCTCTCATGTGCCTTTGCTCAGGTCTTGCCCCCTCTGCCGAAATGGCGGGCGCGCCCTATGTTCAGGCCTCTATCAAAACTGTATTCGGAGAATTCGGAAACATATTCATAACAGCTGCAATGGTGCTTTTTGCTTTCACCACACTTTTGGGAAATCTCTACTATTGCGACAACTGCCTCACATTCATAAACAAAAAGGAACCCTCCAAAACATTTATGATATGTTACAGGGCTGTGGCTGCTGTTGTCATCTTCATAGGCTCCGGGCTTTCTATGGGCTTTGCCTGGGATTTTTCCGACCTTATGATGGCTCTTATGTGCCTTATCAATCTCCCCTGCTGCTTCATACTCGGAAAAACTGCACTGGATGCCTGCAAGGATTATGAAAGGCAGAAGAAGGAAGGCAAAAATCCTGTATTTTTGGCTAAGAACATCGGGCTTGATGCAAAAAGCTTGGATTACTGGAAGGAATAGCCTTTATGTGCAGGCTTATCTAATATAATGAAATACCCTCCTTAGTTTTGATAAGGAGGGTTTTTTATTCATCTTTAAATATAGCTTTGGAAGCATATTGCAGATGAAAGGCACAGTGCGCCCGAAATGGAGGAGCAAATCACCGAGCCGGTTCTATCCTTTACAGCCTTTGACAAAAGCAGGCATATAAATGTGAACACCATCAGCTTCAGCACCGACATGGTCATATAAAATTCTCCCAAAGGAACATAAACCGCAGCAATCAGAACAAGGGGTATATAGGGGAAAAGAAGCAATATTCCCAAAAGTATCTGGGAGCTGACAGCCTTTTGCAGAAGATAAAGGTCCTGCATGACAGATATAAAGCCGTAAAACAGCAGCACAAACACCACAGCCCACAAAAAAAGCTTTGATGAGTTTATCTCAAATGCCCAAAATCCGCTTTGTGCAAGAGAAAGTCCGCAGGCCAGCGCCAAAAGTGTGAGGACAGCTGTTTTCGCAAGATTCTTTGATGTAAACGGGATTTTTATATCAGTGGGCTTGCCCTTTATTCCCATCATTCCAAAGCGATAAAACAGCTTTGTTGTAAATGAGCAGCCTATTATATAAGAGAGGAACAATATTCCGCCCTCTTTGAGCGAATCGAAAAGCCCCAGCAGGAAAAATACTGCCAAGGATACAAACACAGAGGCAAGTATAAGCACCAGACGGCTTAAAAAGAAAAGAGGTGTGTTCTTTATTTTGGCATCAACTATCCCCTCAGGGAATTCCAGAGGCTCGGTATGCTCTAAGGCTGTAAGCCATATAAGACCAAGAAATGCAGCCAGCTCTATAAGGGACACCAAAAGCCTTATGGCAGGAAGTGCATAGTAAATTTCCCTGTTGCCGCCTCCTAAAAAGCTGCCTATGGCCGTCAGGCTGTCCCCTGAAAGCGAGCCGAGCATTATGACAGGCCCGGGTGTGATTTTAAGGCTTATGTTGCCCTTTTGGGAATGGACAGGCCTTCCGTTAGGCTCTATGGATGAGCCTGTAAGGCTGTTGTAAAGCTTTACGGCGTTTTTGTCATTTTTTAAAGCTCCCCCGGCTTCGGCTGTTATCAGCACCCTGCCCTTTAAGTCCGGAAGGCTTACATCCTCGTTAGGATTTACTATAACCACATCATTTTCATAGCCGTTGAGCAGCTTTTCCAACGAGAGATTCTGCCTTGCGTCCACAACCGCTGCCGTCGAGTGCTTCAAAGCTTCTTCGGCATTTTCCGTGCCTTCAAAAAACGCACTGCCCCCTGATGACCTTGCTGTCAAAAGCACATCCCTTGCAAAGCTTCTGCTGTCTGACAAAACCAATATGCCGCCGCTATCTTTTTGCGAAAGCGGAACAAACCAAAGAACATTCACCAAAAGAAAAGAAAGTGCAAACAATGCTGTCAATAAATTTTTGATTTTTCTGTTATCCATTCTGCTACCTCTTATAAAATGGGGCTTTATGCAAAAAGCCCCGCCCATATGCTTTTTTATAATTATAACACAGCAGAAATGCTATAACAATAAGTGAGTTATGAATTTTCATTATCCATTCTCTCTCTTATGAGAGATCTTTTCAATGAATTCCAGTCAAAGGGTATTATGGGATAAAGATAGCTCTGTCCGGTGACGGTCGGAACTGTGGCTATAAGAAGCAAGGTTATCAAAACACCTGCAAAAAAGCCCCACACGTTGAAAATCGCCGTCATGATTATAAGCAGCATCCTGCAAAGCTTGACGGCATAGCCCAATTCATAGGAGGGCTGGGCAAAATTTGCAACCGCCACAAAGGCCATATACAAAAGCACCTCAGGCACAAACCATCTGGCCTTTACAGCAAAATCGCCCAGAAGCAGTCCTGCCACAACAGAAAAAGAGCTGCCCAAGGATGAGGGTGTATTCAAAGATGCCTGTTTAAGACAGGTGATAACCAATTCCACCATCATGAGCTGGAAAAATACCGGAACCTGATTCATCTCCTTTATCTGCACAAATTCCAGCCACGGCGGAACAAAGGAGGGATTTCTTATCAGAAGATACCATGTGGGAATAAGAAAAAGCGTGAGCAGATATATGATGAATCTCATAAATCTTAGATAGCTTCCCACAAGCGGAGGGAAATAATAATCGTTGGAATCCTGAAAAAAGTCCAGAAACGCAGTGGGCAGCAGCATCACCGCCGGGCTTCCGTCCACAACTATTATTATTCCGCCCTCGTTCAGGGCTGCGGCTGCACAGTCGGGCCGCTCGGTATATCTCACCTTTGGAAAGGGGTTGTACCAGCCTCTGTTTACCAAAGCCTCCGTCAGCGATTCCTGCTTCATGGCAAGGGATTTTACATCCAGGTTATTCAGCCTGAACCTAAGCCGCTGCACCTTTTTTTCATCGCATCTGCCCTTTACGGACATCATCACAACATCCGTCTTTGAGGTGCTGCCGACAGAGAAATGCTCAACACGCAAATCCGGTGTTCTGATGTGCCTTCTTATCATGGAGGTGTTCACTATCAGTGTTTCTACAAAGCCCTCTCTTGCACCTCTTAAGGACCTGTCTGAATCAGGCTCACTGACACCTCTTACATGGTATTCTCTTGTGTCGATTATAAGACATTCGTCAAAGCCCTCTACAAAAAGCAGGCAGGGACCTGAAAGCAGCATAGAGACTGCTCTGTCCAATTGGTTTGCAGCTTCTGTCTCTATATAGCCTATATGCTCATGTGCAAAGGCCCTTATATCAGAAAAGCCCTCCAGATCCCCGCTTTTAAGCTGCATAACCGGAGCAAGCATCTTTAAAATCGTCCCATCCTTTGCAAAGCCGTCTATGGCATATACCCTTGCGCGTCTGCCTGCAAAAACAAAGTCCTTTTTCAGAATATCAAAATTTTCATCGACGTTCAAAACCTTTTCCATAAGGCTTAAATTTTTATCATAATTTTTGCCAAAGCTTGTATTTCCCATAAGATTCCCCGCCATTATAATTGATAAGCTTATTCTGCCCGAATTTTTTGGTTTTAGAAGTCCGGCGGAAAATTTTAATATATCTAAACAAAAGGTATAATATATCAGGAATTATTCTATATGTATGCAAATTATGACTCTATCAAACAAAATAATGAAAATTATAAGCCTTATCTATACCCTATTCTGCCTTTATTTTTCAAAAGCACTTTATTATTAAATTCATTTCTGATATTATATTAGCCGTAGTATTTTTAAGCTTTGGCTTTTACAGGAGGTTTAAATGGTATTTTCCAGCATTTTGTTTTTGTTTAAGTTCATGCCTCTGGCATTTCTTATCTATTATATAATACCGCAGAGGTATAAAAATCTGTCTCTCTTAATTTTAAGCCTTATATTTTATTCCTGGGGCGAGGTTGAATATTTTCCCATAATGCTCTTTTCCATAGCGGTGGACTATATATGCTCCAACACCATTGAGGATCACAGAGACAACAAAAGGCTTTGCAGAATAATGCTGTTTTTATCGGTGGTTTTCAATCTGGGCATGCTGGGCTTCTTCAAATATACAGATTTCTTCATAAGGGCGGTAAACGGACTTTTTGGGCTTTCCTTATCACAGCTTCATCTTACCTTGCCTTTGGGAATAAGCTTTTACACCTTTCAGACAATGAGCTATACCATAGATGTTTACAGAGGTAAGGTTTCTGCCGAAAAAAATCTCATAGATTTCGGAGCCTTTGTTGTGCTGTTCCCACAGCTTATCGCAGGACCGATTGTGCGTTTTACCGACATAAACAGAGAGCTTAAATCAAGGAAATTATCCTTAGAGGATATTGATTTTGGTGTTAGGACATTTATTTTAGGCCTTGCCTCAAAGGTGCTTATTGCCAACAACATAGGTCAGCTGTGGACCTTTGCACAGCAGGTGGGCTTTGAAAACATATCCACACCTATGGCATGGCTCAGTGTGGCAGCCTTTTCCCTCCAGCTCTATTTTGATTTTTCCGGCTATTCGCTTATGGCAATAGGGCTTGGCAGGGCGTTGGGCTTCACCTTTCCGCAGAATTTCAACTTTCCCTTCATATCCCGTTCCATGACAGAATTCTGGCAGAGATGGCATATGACATTGGGCTCATGGTTCAGAGAGTATGTTTATTTCCCCCTGGGCGGAAGCAGGAAGGGGCTTAAAAGAACCATATTCAATTTTTTTGTCGTGTGGACAGCCACAGGCTTCTGGCACGGAGCAGAATGGAATTATCTCCTCTGGGGCTTTTACCTTTTTGCCGTGATGACAATGGAAAAGCTGATTTTAAAGGACTTTCTGGGCAGACACAGAATTTTTTCCCACATATACACACTTTTGATGTGGCAGTTTTCGCTCATCATTTTCAGTGTAAACGATTTGGGAAAAATGGGCATACTTTTTAAAAAGACCTTCCTTTTGGAATTTGGCAGCGACTGGGTGTATGCTTTGAGAAATTACGGAGTTGTTTTCATTGTGGCAATAATTTTTTCCACGCCCCTTTTAAAGCCCCTTTTTGAAAGGCTTCAGAAAAAAAGCCGGCTTTTTGCCACATTCGCATATATCTTTCTGGCTGTTTTATCCATAGCATATCTTGTGGATTCCACATACAATCCTTTTCTTTACTTTAGATTTTAGAGGTCATTTTTATGAAAAAAATAAAGGAAATTTTTAAATACCCGGTTTTGCTTGTATTTGCAGCCATTGTAATAACCTTTTCATTGGGTGACCTGGTTCTTCCTCACAGGGAATATTCAGAGCTTGAAAATATCAAATTTTCGGAAAAACCAAAATTTACAATAAAAGGGATAATAGACAGCAGCGAAACCGGCTTTGCCCAAAGATTTGAAAAATATACCAACGAGCAGTTCCCCATGAGAGACACATGGATAACCATAAAATCCATGTGCGAGGCAGCTCTCTTAAAAATTGAAAACAACGGGATAATATATGGCTCTGACGGCTATATGTTTGATAAATTCTATTCCTATGACCAAAAGCGTTTAGAGCTTAATCTCTCCTCCTTGAAAGAATTCGGAGAAAAATATCCACTTATAAATAAGACGCTGCTTTTAGCCCCCTCTGCCTATGAGGTTTTAGAGGATAAGATGCCAAGGGGCAGCTTCAATATAGATCAGGGTGCAGCTTTAAAAGAATGGCAGAGCTATCTTTCCTCTGAGGGCTTTGACTTTGTTGACCTTGACCATGCATTGAAATCCAAATATAAAAACACAGGTGAAAAGCTCTATTATAAAACCGACCACCACTGGACAACCGAAGGGGCATATGAGGCCTATCTCGCCTTCTGCAAGCAAAAGGGCCTTGCGCCTGTAAAATTTGAAAAGCAGACCGCATCAGAGGACTTTATAGGCACCCATTTCAGCAAATGTAAAAAAATAGGCACAGAGGGAGAAGTGATAAGCTATTATTCCCCCAATGTCAACTCGGTTGTGATAAACAATGAGCAAAAAAGCGGACTTTTTGATTTTTCAAAGCTTGAAACAAGGGACAAATACGCCTTCTTTCTCTACGGAAACAACGGCATAACAGAAATAGTAAACGAAAATGCCCAAAAGGATGAGACGCTTTTGCTCATCAAGGATTCCTTTGCCAACTGCCTTGTGCCCTTTCTGACAGAGAATTACAAAAAGCTGGTTGTGGTGGACTTGAGATTTTTAAGCGAGGATTTAAGCAGTGTAATAGAAAGGGAACATCCTGAGGAGATAGTGATAAACTACAATGTAAAAAACATATTCACCGACCCGGATATTCCCAGAATAAAATATTAACTTGTGTAATCCTCTATCAGTCTTAAAAGCTCCTCATAATTTTCTGCATATATGCCTTCCCTGAGCTTAAATTTATCCATGTCGGGAAGATTATCCGTATACACCTTGAATATAACAGAGGGCTTATCCGGATTATCCTCAAAAAGAGCCAGACGCCCCTTATAATCCTTGAGAAGATATCTTTTTTCCTCGGATATTTTCCTTATGGGAATATCCTGCCGATTGAAGCTGATATCCGTGCTCTTGTTTATATAGCTTAAAGCAAAGCCCAAAAATATAGCAAAAATCATTACGATTACTGCTGTGAGGCTCTTTTTCAAAAAAATCTCCCCCTTTTTTCCTTTTTAGCTTTTATTTTTGACAGAAATTAAAAGGTTTATTCATTTATTAAGCTTTTGCAAAGGTGATTTATGTGATATAATTTATTGTGTTAAACCTCAAACTTTTTTAAAATACAGGAGGATTTTTACATTGGCACCTCAAAGACCAGACGCACCCTTGCCGAATATGAGACGCTATCATCCGGTGAGGACAGCATTCAGATTTATTCTGATTTTGATAATGATACTGATCATCGCAGGATGTGTGACCGCATCCATAATGACAGTGTACATTATAAATACACTTGACAGCAGCGACAGCATTGTTTTAGAGGATGTGAAGCTGAGCTTTTCCACTATAATATACGCCCAGGACAAGGAATCCGGTGAATATAAGGAGATCCAGACTGTCCAGAGCGACGAAAACCGAATATGGGCAAGCTATGACGAAATTCCTCAGGCCATGAAGGATGCAGCCGTAGCTGTTGAGGACAAGCGCTTCTGGAAGCACTCCGGAATTGATTTCAGAAGGACCATAGGCGCTGCCATCAACTACTTAAATCCATTTTCAAGCGAAAGCTACGGCGGCTCCACCATAACACAGCAGGTTGTAAAAAACGTGACCAATGACAGGGACGACTCGGTGGAAAGAAAGGTAAGAGAAATTTTCAGGGCGATAAACCTTGAAAAGAATTACTCCAAGGATCAGATTCTGGAGGTTTATCTCAATACCATCGCCTTGGGCAACGGTCAAAACGGTGTAGGCTCCGCCGCGCAGTTTTACTTTGGCAAGAATATAAGCGACCTGACACCGGCAGAATGTGCTTCCATAATAGCAATCACCCAAAATCCCTCCAAATGGGACCCGTTCAGACATCCTGAAAACAACAAGGACAGGCGTGAGGATGTGCTGTATTTTATGAGCCAGCAGAGCCGTCCGGACGGAACACCCATGCTGTCGCAGGAGGAATATGAGGATGCTCTTTCCCAGACGCTGGACTTTAAGGCAGAGGAATATAAGGAGCAGCTGGATGTTGTGCAGTCCTGGTTTATTGACACCGTGTATGAGGAGGTGCTCAATGACCTGGTGGAAAAGGCAAACTACACAAAGGCAGGTGCATGGGATGCACTTAAATCCGGCGGCTTCAGAATATACACCACCATGGATATCGAGCTTCAGGATTATCTTGAGGAGGTTTACACAAAGCCTGAAACCTTCCCGCCTGTAAGAAATGCGGTTTATCCTGAATCTGCATTTGTAATTTTGGGAGACGGAGGAGAAATAAAGGCCATTGTGGGCTCCAACCGGGAAAAGGAGGGCGCCAGACTGTTTAACCGCGCCACCTCCGCAGTGCGTCACCCCGGCTCCACCATAAAGCCGCTTGCATCCTATGCTCCGGCTTTAGACAGCGATCTTATCTATTGGTCGATGATCTGGGAGGACAGCCCCATTCAGCTTGATCCCCACAACCCCAATTCCCTCTACCCTGTAAACTTCTATCATTCCTATTTGGGAAATATAACAATCACGGAGGCTATCCAAAGGTCTACAAACACCATTCCGGTAAAGCTTGTCCAGCTTCTCACACCCAGGGTAAGCTTCAATTTCTTAAGGGATAAGCTGGGCTTTAAGAGCCTTGTGGAGCAGGAAATTATAAACGGACAGGTATTTTCCGATGTGGATTTGGCCCCCATGGCATTAGGCGCTATGACAGGCGGTGTCACACCCTTGGAAATGGCCGGCGGATATCAGATTTTTTCCAACGGCGGACTTTATTATGAGCCTCACTCCTACACAAAGGTATTGGATTCTGAGGGAAATGTAATACTTGACAATAAAATCATACCCCAGAGGGCAATTTCGCCTGAAACAGCCGGAGTTATGAACAAGCTGCTCCAGCAGGTAACCAATTCCGCCCCCGGCACAGGTGTGAGAGCAAAGCTTTCCAATTTCCCTGTGGCAGGCAAAACAGGAACCTCGGACAATGACTACAACCAATGGTTCATAGGTGTCACACCCTATTATGTGGGAGTTTGCTGGCTTGGCTATGATGAGATGGAAACCATAAATTACAGCGGTCTTGTCTATCCTCCGCCCACAATCTGGAAAAATGTCATGCAGCCTATACACAACAAGCTGCCCCCTAAGGATTTCACCTTCTCAGGGGATATTGTTCAAAAAATCTATTGCAGAGAAAGCGGCCTGCTGGCAGGTCCTGAATGTACCCAGACTGCCTATGGCTGGTATAAGGCATCCTCCCTTCCTCCGGAGTGTACAAAGCATGGAGGCGAATCGGATATGCCCCAAAACAGCGGAGATCATTGGGATTGGTTCTTCGGAGATGATGACGAGGATGATTAGATAATAAGTTAAAAAGGATGTATCAAAATTGATACATCCTTTTTTATAGCTTTTCTTTACAACTTTTATGACAGACTGTCCGCTTAATTTAAGCTGAGTGTACTCTGTTTTCAGCTTGCATATACTTCTGTTTGGTTGTGCAATAAGACACCTTGTTGTCAATTCTGTCTTTGTTTTGCCTGACGCAATACATCCTCCCATTTACCTTCATCTTCATACCATATACAGGAGGTCGCAAAATTCATAAACCAATCTGACTTTGTAAGTCTTAAGATGATTGCCCACATATTGGAAAAATCATCTTTTTTTGAACCTCCGGTGAAAGAAAGCATCTTTGTGTCTGCAACACATAGAATATTTTTTTCTTCAAAGGCTTTTTTGATGGTGTTATGAATTTCCGATATTGTATAGCCGCTTTCTTTGACTAAATTTTCATCAAAAGAAAATTCCACTTTCATTGTATTTTTCATAGCTGCATTGCTCCGCTTTATACCTAATCCATCATTTGTTTCAATTTGGGAATTTGTATTAGCACATCCTCTATTTCTCCATCCTCGACGAAAACGCAGGAAGATGCACACTTGTCGAACCAGTCACTTTTTACTAACCCCATAATAATTACCCACATATTCCCATAATCATTTTCGTTCCCGGTATCGGCAAATATGAGGTTTTCATCTTCGGAAATACACTTTAACCTTTTTTGCTGAAAATGCTTTTTGATGGTGTAATAAACATTTTCCCTTTCATATCCGTTTTTCTCCATCAAATCATCATCAAAAGTAAATCGTACCTGCATTGTGCTTTCCATGAAATCCCCCCTTTATGCCGTGGCGTATATTTCTCGCAATTCTGGGATTTGTACTAAAACATCTTCTGTTTCTCCATCTTCCTCAAATATGCAAGATGTAGCACAATCCACAAACCAATCGCTTAAAACTAAGGCTAAAATAATACTCCACATATTCCCATAATCATTTTCGTTTCCGGTGTCGGCAAATATGAGGTTTTCATCTTCGGAAATACACTTTAACCTTCTTTGCTGAAAATGCTTTTTGATGGTGTAATAAACATTTTCCCTTTCGTATCCGTTTTTCTTCATCAAATCATCATCAAAAGTAAATCGTACCTGCATTGTGCTTTCCATGCCTCCTTTTTATTTAATTTTGGCTGCTTTGGCTTTTTCTTCGGTCAGCTTCGCCGCCATCTTGCCCTGTGAAGTATTGCAGTCAGCTTCCATAACAGTGGCTCTGTTGTCGTCCTCTGCCATAAAATCGTCCAAAAAAGAAATGTTTACCAAAAATGGCAATGATATCTTTATATCGTCCCATTCCTCGTCCAAGAGACTGTCGACCTTAGAATAAAGGCTGTCTGCCAAATTGGAAAACTCGGTGTCCTCAATGCTGATAAATTTTTGCATATCCACAATCAGAGAAAGCAACTTGAAACGGGAAATGCACAAGGAAGCCCCCCCTCTGTAAGCCGGTTGATGATCTGATGCTCATCGTCATCAAAAAGGTCAATGGAAACAGCAGGTTTTTTACTGTTTTCTGTCATGTGTGTTTATACTCCTTTCAAGAAATAAAATGGCAACAAAATTGTTTCAGAGGGTTTCTTATAAAAACCTTCTCTTTATTATCCTGCCGGAGTAAAATACCGTTCTCACTCAATATATGCAAAGACTGTGTGACCATATGGGAAAAATGGAAAAAGTCTTGCTCATAATTTTTTAAGAGACACATACACGCACTCTGCTGTCCTGATCCTGCTCTTTATGCTCTGCGGCATAAAGAAAAAGCATAAGATAAAAGAGCTTATGGGTATAGGTCAAATGTGTACTGTTTTATGATAGCACACAGCATTATCTGCTGTAAATTTTAAGTATCACAGCTTACCTTTTATAAATTTTTTCTTCTGTTATAAGATAATCACAGCTTACATCATGCTCTTGAGCTGCCACATCCTCCAAAAGCAGAGCCTCATAGGAGAGCATCACCTTTAAAAATCTTCCGTTTTGCATAAACCTGTCATAATAGCCTCCGCCGTGTCCCAATCTTTTTAAATTTCTGTCAGCGGAAACACAGGGCACAATGCTTATGTCTATATCACCTATATCCACCTTAGGCGTGCTTTCAGAAGGCTCTAAAATCCCATAGCTTCCACTTTCAAGCTCATCTAGGGATTTTATTGCACAAGCCTCCATAACTCCTTTTGATATGCATCTTGGGACGCACACCCTCTTTTTATCATTGAGCATCCTCTTTATTATATTTAGAGTGTCCGGCTCATTTTCCATGCTGACAAAGCAAAAAACAGTGTCTGCACATTTATACCCCTGAAGGGAAAAGAAGCTTGTGAATATGGCTTTGTCCCATTGCTTTTTTTCCTTTTGAGAAATGCTTTTCCACCTTTCCTTTATCTCTTTTCTCTGCATACGCTTAATTTCTGCCGTTTCCAAAAAAGCACCTTCTTTTTTATATTTTTTAATACAGTAATCATTGAAATAGCAAAAAATAAATGTTACTATAATATGGCAGGGAAATCATATCCGGCATATGTCTATGGATTTTGCCCAATAATCACAATTAAAAATAAGCCCTCTTATGAGGGCATAAATTTTTATGTTATATTTCCTTTTCGCCTAAAATTATATCCTCGCTGTTTTTCAAAAGATTAAGAAGTGAGGTTGCAAACAAAGGATACTGCTCCTGAAGGGTTTTTGAATCCATGCTTTGAGCTATTGGGTCCTCCGGCATATCCCCCGGCCTCATCTCCTTTAGGTTGGGATCTCCCAGCCTTATGTCCCTCTGATTTTTTTTCACGATGGAAAGGGCGTTGGCCTCAGCTATGCTCATGGCAGCATCCGAATATCCCTTATAGACGCTGTCGCCCAGAGAAAATATGGCTGAGGGGTTGTTCTCATCTGCTGAATAAAGCACCCTGAAGGAGCGATAAAGCGAAATCATCAAAAACGAGGATATCTCCCTTGTCAGCCTTTCACAGTGCATTTTTGAAAGTATGTCAAAAATCACATTTATGGAATTTGTTATCAGCTTTTTATAAAGCACTGTAAAGAAGCCGCTGACAGAGCTGGTTCTCTCGCGCTTTTCAAGATCCTCCTCGGGTATTTCATCCGCCTTTATCATAAGACCTGTTCTGTCGGCAGATCTGCCCAAAAGATAATCGCAGGACACATTATAATAATCAGCAACCTTAACTACAAAATCCAAACCGCACTCACGAATACCTTTTTCGTAATGGGAGAGCAAAGCCTGAGAAATACCTAAGTCTATTGCCACCTGCTTTTGACTTATTTTCTTTTCCTTTCTCAAAAGCGATATTATTCTGGGAAAATCAGAATTCACTTATAACACCTCTCAACATTACAATTAGTATTAAGATTATAGTCTAAACTTGTGTTTTTGTAAAGACAAATTAAAAAAAGAAGAAAAAAAGGTCGATTTGACCAAAAAATGAGGTAAAAGATGGTTAATTACAAGCTATACTTGATTCGTCACGGAATGACAGCTGACAACAAAGAGGGTTTATACACAGGAAGGATGGATGTTCCCCTTTGTGCTGAGGGAATTGAAGAGCTCAATGCCCTCTGTACCCTATATCAATATCCGGATGTGGATGAAATTTACTCTTCACCTCTTTTGCGGTGTCAGCAGACAGCCGAAATAATTTATCCTGACAGAAGCCTGACATTGGTAGATGATCTCACCGAGCTTTCGCTGGGTGATTTTGAGGGCAGAAGCATAGAGAGCCTCAAGGGGACAGAAAGCTATGAGAGATGGCTTTCTGATTCCTATCACAACGCTCCCCCAAACGCCTTGGAAAACGGACAGCAGTTTGCCGTGAGGATAGCTCAGGGCATAAACTCCATATTTATGAATATGTGTCAGGAGGGCATACACAAAGCTGCTGTAATAACTCACGGAGGCGTTATTATGGGGCTTATGAGCGGATTTGCCTTCCCCAGGCTTCCTATGGGCAAATGGGCCTTAGCTAAAGGCTGCGGTTTTGAAATTGCCATGTCCTCGCAGATGTGGATGAGGGACAATGCCTTTGAATATGTTGCAGATGTGCCCATAGGATTTGACAACGCAGCGGATCTATCCAATATAGAAGGTCTTAAACAGGATGAAAAGGAGTGATGTTTATGTCTTTGGTTGAAAATGGTCTTATACATCTTTATGTGGGGGACGGCAAGGGAAAAACCACCGCAGCATTAGGTCTTGCCATGAGGGCCTTAGGAGCCGGAGAAAAGATATTCTTTGCCCAGTTTTTAAAGGGCAGAGAAAGCAGCGAGGTAATAATTTTAAAGCGCTTGGGCATTGACGTAGTAAGGACAGAGGGAATTGTAAAATTCTCAAAGTATATGAACGATGAGGAGAAAAAAAGCGCCAAGGAGCTGTGCCAAAAATGCCTTAATCAGGTAAAGGAGGCGGTAAAATCCAATGAATACGGCCTTATAGTATGTGATGAAGTGGTGGATGCCATAAATTTGGGCTTTATTGATACAGATGAATTTTTATCCATAATAGAAAAAAGGGGAAGCCACACCGAAATTGTCATGACGGGAAGAAACCCCAATGATAAAATAGTTGACACCGCCGATTATCTGACAGTTATGTCTGCGCTGAAGCACCCTTACAACAAGGGCATAAAGGGCAGACTCGGAATAGAATATTAAGAGGAAAATAATTTTGATAAGAATAGTTAAACTCAATGCCAAAAGAGCTCTGGGACTTTCCTGGTCAAAGGCTGTTTCTCAGGTGCTTATTTTAAGCGGAATATCACTTATGTTTATACTGATAGGCTTTCTGACCTTCGGTATGCTTTCCTTTGACGTGATTTTCAAAACTGCCATAATGCCCACAGGCTCATCAATTGCAGCGCTTGGCATAATAGCAGCTGTGTTTTTTGTTGTCATCTCTCCCCTTGTGCTTGGTATAAAGCAATGGTATTATACGCTTTCGCTCAACGGGATAGGCGAAGATATCTCCTTTTGCTTTTACCCCTTCTCAAATCCTCATATTGCGCTTAAATGCATAAATCTGAGCCTTCTTCTGGCTTTTAAAAAGCTTTTGGTCTACACCTCATTTTCAATAATACCGGTTGTAATGAAGTATTATTCCCACCGCTTTTTGCAGGATGCCCAAACCTTGGAGGAAAGATTTTTAGCCGTCAATTCCATCATATGCAGCACTCTTCTTCTTTTTCTTTCACTTGTCTTTGCGCTTATATACTGCCTGAGATATTTTTCGGTGCCATACGCATTTATGGAAAACGGATATAAAGGCATAAAGGATGCCTTTCGTTTATCAAAGCAGGCAACAGAGGGCTATAAGGGCTCCCTTCTTTTATTTACTCTGTCTATGGCAATACACTATCTGCTTTGCCTGTGCCCCTTGACAGCCCTTTATTCCTACCCCTATCTGCAATCGGCAAAGGCCATATATTCAAGATTTTTGCTGGAGAGCCTTAAAATGAAAAGGCAGGAAAGGGATGTAAAGGAGCAGGAAAAAATCTAAAGAGCTTTTAAACACAGCCCCCTCCTTTTTATCCCTGACATGGCTGTTGACAAAAAAATAAAAAGCTTCCGACCCATGATATGTACTCCCTTTTGTTGGCTTTATGTCCGACAAAAAGGGTACATATCTTTTTTTCAATCAGAAACTTTTTATGAGAATTTAAAAATCTTTTTTTCCAGACTATGAAGCAAAGCTGCCAAAGCACTCGGGGCCTTGATATAAGGTGAGAAAAAACGGCTGCTCTGCCAATAGGCACATTCCTATTTTCCGTTTAGCCGGGAGGCCATGAGAGATTTCTTCCTGCCAGCATATGCACATGAAGATGATTAACCGTCTGACCGCCCTCCTGCTTGCAGTTGGCACAAAGCCTGTATCCCTTTTTAAGCTCAAGCTGCTTTGCAATCTTTGCTGCTGCCTCAAATATACGGGCAGCATAAAGGCTGTTTTCGGAATTTATATCCTCAGGGGATTCAATATGCACCTTTGGGATGAGCACAATATGCACAGGTGCCTGAGGCTCTATATCATAAAAGCCCAGCACAAAGTCATCCTCATAAACCTTTTTAGAGGGGATCTCTCCCTCAAGGATCTTGCAGAAAATACAATCCATCAAAAAAACCTCCCTTCCATATATATTTTTCCCTAGCCGTTGAGCATAGCTGTAAGAAGCTCGTCAGCTCCTGCCATAACCTCATCTGTCTTAAATACATCGGTGTAGCCGCCCATTGCAGAGTCGGGCCTTCCGCCGCCGGAGCCGCCAACCATAGCTGTCAGCTTCTTAACCATCTGACCTGCATGAACTCCCAATGCCACCGCCTTCTTTGAGGCTACCACCAGAAGCGTGGTCTTTACATCTGTTGCAGATGAAAGAACTGCCACAACAGGCTCATCAAATTCCTTGATTTTGTCGCCCATTGTTCTCAAGGCGTCCGTTTTCATATCGTTGAAGGATGCCCTGAGCATTTTCACCTCGCCTATTGTCTTGGCTGTGGATAAAATGCTGTCAATCTGACCGGATGCCAGCTTGCTGTTGAGCTTTTCAATCTCCTTGTCCTTTTCCTTTATCTCAGAGACGAGGGCTTCTATCTTGGGAGTGAGATCGGAAAGGCTTCCTGCTTTAAGTGATGAAAGGGCATTGGAGATTTCCCTTTCTGTCTCATCAATGTGAATGAGGAGATTTCTTCCTGTCACAGCCTCAATTCTTCTTACGCCTGCTGCAACGGAGGATTCCTTTATGATTTTGAAAAGACCTATTTCGGATGTGTTGCTCACATGGGTTCCGCCGCACAATTCAACCGATCTGTCGCCCATTGAAACAACTCTTACAACATCGCCGTATTTTTCAGAGAACAGAGCCATAGCGCCCTTTTCCCTTGCCTCCTTTATCCCCATGCTTTCAACAGTTACAGGAATTGCAGAAAGTATCATCTCGTTTACAAGATTTTCCACCTTCTTTATTTCCTCAGCTGTCATAGGTGAAAAATGGTTGAAGTCAAAGCGGCAGATTCCGCTGTCCACAAGCTGGCCTGCCTGATGAACATGATTTCCCAAAACCTCTCTTAAAGCAGCCTGGAGCAGATGGGCAGCTGAATGGTTTTTCATTGTGTCCTGACGCCTTTGCTTTAAAACGGAGGCAGAAACTCTGTCGCCCTTTTTAAGTGAGCCGCTTTCCATAATGCCTATGTGGAGGAACTGACCTGTGGGAGATTTCTGTGTATCAATCACCTTAAAGATATTCTTATCCTTGAATATGATTCCGCTGTCGCCTGTCTGACCGCCGGATTCGGCATAAAACGGTGTTTGATCCAGAACTATTGCCACCTTCTGACCTTCTATGATGGTATCAGCAAGCTGTCCCTCGCACACCATTGCCACAATGCCTGCCTCACCGTTAAGGCTTTCATAGCCGGTGAAATTAACCTTGTTGTCAAGTCCTGAGAGGACGTCATCCTCCCAGCCTAAATCGCCCATCTTTGCCCTTGCGCTTCTGGCTCTTTCCCTCTGCTTGTCCATAAGCTTCTGGAAGGCCTCCTCATCCAGAGAAAGCTTTTTTTCCTCCAGAATTTCTCTTGTGAGATCAATGGGGAAGCCGAATGTGTCATAAAGCTTGAAGGCCATGTCGCCGGGCAGCCTCTCGCCCTTTATATCCTCAGACATCATTTTGTCAATGATTCCGTTGAGAAGCTCCATGCCGCTGTCGATGGTCTTTGCAAATCTCTCCTCCTCCACCTTTATTATCTTTATGATATAATCTCTGTTGGTTTCAAGGTGGGGATAGCCCTGTTTATTTTCCTCAATGACAGTCTCACATACCTTGTAGAGGAATGGCTCATAGATTCCCAAAAGCCTGCCGTGGCGGGCAGCTCTTCTTAAAAGCCTTCTTAAAACATAGCCCCTTCCCTCGTTGGAGGGAACTATTCCGTCGGAGATCATCATTGTTGTAGAGCGGATATGGTCGGTTATAACTCTCAAGGAAACATCCGTCTTTTCGTTTTCCTTATATTTTACATCCGCAATTGAGCAGATGTGCTGCATTATCTTCTGAACGGTATCCACCTCAAAGAGATTGTCAACGCCCTGCATAATGCAGGCAAGCCTCTCAAGGCCCATTCCCGTATCAATGTTAGGATGCTCCAAGGGGGTGTAATTGCCCTTTCCGTCGCCGTCAAACTGTGTAAACACAAGGTTCCAGAATTCCATATATCTGTCGCAGTCACAGCCGGGCTTACAATCCGGTGAGCTGCAGCCAAATTCCTCTCCCCGGTCATAATAAAGCTCGGAGCAGGGGCCGCAGGGGCCGGAGCCTATCTCCCAGAAGTTGTCCTCCTTGCCCAGCTTGACAATGTGAGCCGGGTTTATTCCAACCTCCTTTTCCCATATATCCTTGGCCTCGTCGTCGTTTTCATAAACTGTTACCCAAATTTTATCCTCAGGGAGCTTTATCACAGTTGTGATAAATTCCCATGCCCATAAAATAGCCTGTCTTTTAAAATAATCCCCGAAGGAAAAATTGCCCAGCATTTCAAAATATGTGCCGTGGCGCGCAGTTTTTCCCACCCTTTCAATGTCGGGAGTTCTTATGCACTTCTGGCAGGAGGCTGCTCTCTTTTTTGGGGGAGTTTCCATTCCTGTAAAATATTTTTTCAGAGGAGCCATTCCCGAATTGATCAAAAGCAGGGAGTTGTCATCTCTTGGAACCAGTGGTGCAGAGGGGAGAATTATGTGATCCTTGCTCTCATAAAAGCGGAGAAATTTTTCTCTCAAGTCATTTACGCCTGTCCATTCCATTTTATACACATCCTTTAAAATTTTTCTAAAATAAAAAAGCGTTCCGCCCCTAAAAACGGGACGAAACGAATTATTCCGTGGTACCACCCGAATTGCAGAAAAAAATCTGCCACTCATGAAGGCTTAACGCACCTTTGACGCCTCGTTCTGCGAGGGGCTCAGAAACGGCACCTGCAAATTTTCAATCGGACACTTTCACCTTTGATGCCCGTCTCTTTAAAGGAAAGCCTTTGCAGTTATTTTCTTCACAGCCTTTTGCCTATTTATCTTCCATAACATTATAGAGAAATTTTTTTAACTTGTCAATATCACTTTTGCTGTTATGTAAAAATGAAGGGCGGCAAAATTGCCTAAAATGGCAAAATAATTAAAAAAAGGCGCACAGCCTCTCAAAGAGGGGCTTGTGTGCCTTTTGCAAAGCTTTGATTTAAGACTTTCAATTTGTTACAGCAGAGAAATCAGCCTGTACAGAAGGTTTGCAGAAACACCTGCGCAAAGTCCGCCGATTGTATGGCTCAAAATAGCCTTATTTGTAAGGTTGGGGCACTTTAAGCTGTCCATCATGGCAACGTGTGTGGAAAGATAACCTGACCAGCACATACACATGGCTGTAAACACTGCCACATCATTTGCATGAACAAGACCTGACTGAACCATTTTAGGAACAAGACCAATGGCTGCTCCGGCTGCGCCTAAGGCTGTAATGGGAACTGCGATAGCCTGTGAGGATGAGAAGTTAAAGAGGGGCTTTAAGATGAAGCTGAGCTTTTCACCCAGATAGGGAAGAAGCGCAACGCCCTCATAGGCTGCACCTGTGTAAGAGCCGGATTCGGAGGGGCCGTTTGTGAGCATGAGCACAACTGTGCATATGATGAGCACGCCGGGTATGATAGCCATGCCCATCTCAACACCCACCTTGCCGCCTGCCAGCATGGATTCAATAAATCTTGAGGAGGCATTTCCGCGGCGCACTGTTCTGAAATTCATGCTCATTGAGTCAGTACCTGAGCCCTCAATGCACCAATCCTCCTTGCCGTAGACCTTAGCTGTCTGAATGAGCATAAGCCTTGCAGAAACAACGCTGCCTATTATGGCTCCGATATTTCCCACAAGGGCGGCAACTCCGAAATTTTCTCCCGAGGGAGAGGGTATTCCTATCATAAATGTGGTGATGATAAGTCCCATTCCGAAGGAGGTTCCTATATTTGTAAGTGCAGGAAGCTGATACTTCTTGAAATATCTTCTGAAACCGTCATCATCAGCCAGTGTCAAGATAGCGGGATTATCCGACATATAGCATGTGACAATTCCTATGGTTGCAGCTCCGGGAAGGTCATACATGGGCTTCATAAGTGGGGATAAAGCCTTGTTGATAAGTGAAACTACACCGAATTCGCTCATAAGGCCCGATACGGCGCCGGCCAGAACCGCAATACCCATTATGTAGAACACGGTGTCCATTAAAAGTGCATAGGCGGTATTCATAAGTGTATTCATCATGTTTACACCGCCCATTATGTGTCCCACACCGCCGAAGAAAACGGCTAAAAGGCCTATGAAAACAAAGGCCTCCAGACTTATCGCCTTTTTAAGGCCGGGAGTGAGGGTTCTCTCCTTGTAGATTTTGGGGCCCTGCTTTGGTGATGCAGAGGCTTCCTTGTCCAAAATCTTGAAATTCAGATTTTTGATTGACATTGCTACTCTCCTTACTTGATTTTCCTGTGCAACAAATTATGCCCTCAAAGAGGGCATCAAAGCAACTGCACAGGGTATTTTCGCTCAACTATATGTTAAAACAAATAAAGGATTTTATCAATAGGAAAATTAAATTTTTATTAAGAAATATTGATTTTTTTTATTCAAAGAGGACCGTTCTCCCTTCAAGCCGCAAATTTATTTTCCTTTAATTTTTCTTTGCACAAACAGTCGATTTATGTTAAAATAAGTTTCATTGAGGTGAATTTATGAAAAGATTTTCAGCGGCTGTTTTATCTGCCGTAATTATAATTTATTCAGCCGTCCTTTCCGTTGCCGCAGATGAGCCGGAAAAGATAGCTTCAGAGGCTGTGTGCCTCATGGATGCGCTCACAGGTCAGGTGCTTTATGAAAAGGATATGCACAAGGTTTTGGAGCCTGCAAGCATAACAAAGGTGATGACGGTTGCCCTTGTTTTGGAAAAAGGCTTTTCCTCCGATTCTGTTGTGACAATGACTGATGAGGCCGTGTGGTCGGTTGGAAGAGACACCACACACATAGCTCTCACGCCCGGCGAAATAGTGCCGGTAAAGGATCTTTTATACGGCACGCTGCTTCAATCTGCCAACGACTGCGCCAACGGACTTGCGCTTTATGTAGACGGCGATATAGCCAAATTTGCAAAGCGGATGACAGACAAGGCCCACGAGCTGGGAGCATATGACACAAATTTTGTAAATCCCAACGGTCTGCCCGACCCGCAGCATGTGACCACCGCCTATGACATGGCTCTTATAACAAGGTGGGCTGTATCAGTTCCCGGCTTCAAGGAGATTTTCAAAACCATTGATTATAAAATGAAGCCCACCAATATGCAGCCTAAGGAGAGAGAATTTCACCACGGGCACAAAAGCATAAACCCCTCCTCGGAATTTTATTATGAATATGCAACCGGAGGAAAAACCGGCTGGACAGAGGAGGCAAAAAACACAGCTGTAACATTGGCAGAAAAGGATGGGACAGAGCTTATATCAGTGACCATGATGGCAGAGGAGGCAAAGGACAGATATTCTGATATAAAGACTCTCTTTGATTACGGCTTTGAAAATTTCAACCGCGCGGAATTTTCAAAGGAGAGATTTTCCCAAGCCCCTGTGCCCATATATGACAATGATCAGAAGGTCGGTCAGGTTGTTATAAAGCCAAAGGACATTGTTATAACCAAGCCTGCGACAGCAGCAAAAGCAGATATCGACATACAGCTGAATTTTCCCATAAGATATAACATAAATGACGAGATAAAGCCTATGGCTCAATTTATTTTAGACGATGCCGTAATTGCAAGCATCCCCTTTGAATTTGAAAAAAATGTAGATGCCTCACAGGCTTCTGCCCGGTCATTGAATGAGGAGGAGGGAAAAAAAGGCTTTAAAGATTTTTACATTTCCCCCTATCTGTGCTTTACGTTTGCCTTTTTTGCATTGGCAGTTCTGCTGCTTTTCGGAATAAGAAGCATAAACATTATAAGATATAATCAGCGCATGGCAAAAAGAGCATTAAAGAAAAAAAGCTCCCCTGCTGTGTCAGGCGCCCCTAAAAGGACACCGGGTTCCGATGATGACTTTTTTAACACATACAAAAGGAAATAACCTGATAGTTAACCGATAGGTTTAATCTTAAAGCTGCAATTTTTTTTGCAGCTTTTTTCTTGCAGGCAGATTTTTAAATATTGCCGCAAATTTTTAGGTGCGTGGGAAAAGGCTTAATTTGTGCATAAAAAAAGGAGAATCCGTAAGGATTCTCCTTGGTCGGAGTGAGGTGACTTGAACACCCGACCTCCTGGTCCCGAACCAGGCGCGCTACCAGCTGCGCTACACCCCGAAGCATAATTTAAAGCTTGCATTTTGTATTATATCACAAAGGCTTTAAAACTACAAGTATTTTTGAAAAATAAAGAAATAACCTCCGCCTTGGAGAGTGGCGGAGGTTAAAAGCTATATTAAGGATTATTTCCAATGAATCTTGGCAGAGCCTTTAATTAGCAAGCAGCACCTGTTGTGGGGTTGGAGGGGCTGGAGGGAGCTGTGGAGGGAGCTGTGGCAGCTGTTTCCTCCTTGGCATTTACAGCGTCAAGGTCAAGCTCCTTTTCAGCAATTACATAAGAGCCTAAGGTTCTTGTTCTGATTGCGAAGGCTTCCTCGTCGCTGTCATAGGTTGCATCAAGCTTTGTCAGTGTGCCGTCGGAATTAACCTTGTAAACAACATTGTCCTCCTTGGCTTCAAGATAGAGTGTGCCAATCTTGTTGAAGGTTGCGCCGTTGCCGTTGAAATATGTGTAGTTTACATCGGGGGCAACATTCTCAATGCCCTTGTTGTACTTAACATTGGAATTTACAACAACATCGTCCTGACCTCTTGTGTCAACAACAAACTTGCCCATCTCGCCGTAAAGCTCAATTTCCTGTTCCTCGTCGCCGTCGCCGAATTTGAACACCTTGTCATAATC
>JAHHUC010000010.1 GCA_020024215.1 Oscillospiraceae bacterium
CGGATTGAAGTGTGAAGAAAGAAGCGCCCGCTTTATCTGCTGTATCTGCGTTGTTACAAAATGCGGTGAATACACCTTTGAGGGCGTTTTGGAAGGCAGGATAGCAAACGAGATAAAAGGCTCCAACGGCTTTGGCTATGACCCCATATTCTCAGTGGGAGAAAAAACCACCGCAGAGCTTTCAGACGAAGAAAAGGATGAAATAAGCCACAGGGGAAGAGCTTTAAAAAAATTGCAGCAAAGCTTTTCCTCAATCAAATTTTAATCAGAGGGATTTTTATGGAATTAACATCTAAACAAAGAGCAAAATTAAGAAGCATTGCACAGACAGAGGACACCATTGCGCAGTTTGGAAAGGATGAGCTTTCCTCAGCACAGATAGACATGATAGACAAGGCGCTGGAAAAAAGGGAGATAGTAAAATGCTCCTGCCTTGAAACATCGCCTTACACCCCGAGAGAGCTTATGGATATTCTGGCAGAAAAGACCGATTCCCTTCCTGTCACAGCCATAGGCAGAAAGTTTGTTTTATATAGGCAAAACAAAAAGAAACCTCAAATAAAGCTTTAATCAGAGGGGGATTTTTTTGAAAATCGGAATTTATGGCGGAACCTTCAACCCCATACACAAGGGCCATGTGCATTTTGCAAAAATGGCTGTCAGGGAGCTGGGACTTGATAAGGTAATTTTAATTCCCGACAATATACCTCCCCACAAGGAAAGCATGGGAATCGCCCCTTCATATCATCGTATGCAGATGTGCCTTTTAGCCGTTGAGCAGGAGGAAAAAATTGAAGTTTCCGATATGGAGATTAAAAGACAGGGCATAAGCTATACAGTGGATACCTTAAAGGAAATTAAAAGGAAAAATCCTGATGCAGAGCTGTTTCTTTTGACCGGGACAGATATGTTCCTCACCATTGACAAATGGAAATCCGCAGCTGAAATAATGACGCTGTCAACAGCAGTAGGCGCTCCCAGGACAAAGGAGGATTTGCCAAGGCTCCTTAAAAAGGAAAGGGAAATAACAGAGAGAGGACTTAAATGCAGGGTACTTCCTCTTACGCCTGTTGAAACATCATCAACAGAAATAAGAAACGGCTGTGAGGACGGTCTTGACAAAAAGGTTTTAAGCTATATTGAGCAGAATTCCCTGTACGGCTGTCCCTTAAAATTCAATGTGGATTTGGATAAAATGAAGGAGAAGGTGAGGGCTATGCTCTCCCCCTTCAGATTTCAGCACTCCTTGAATGTGGCAGATGAGGCGGTGACCTTAGGCAGAATAAACGGCTGTGATCTCACCCTTTGCTATATAGCAGGACTTCTGCACGACAGTTTAAAGGAAATCAGCAAGGATGAAATGTTGAAAATCCTTAAAGATACTGATATAATAAACGACAAGGCATTTCTGCTTTCCCCTAAAATATGGCACGGATATGCAGCAGCCTTATGCCTGGGGGAAAAATTCGGTATCTATTCAAAGGATATAAAGGACGCTGTGGCATATCACTCAACAGCCGGGGCAAATATGTCGCTTTTGTCAAAAATCATCTATATGGCTGATCTTTTAAGCGCAGACAGAAGCTTTCCTAAGGTGGATGAGCTGAGGGAAAAAACTCACCTCTGCTTGGATGCAGGACTTTTAGAGGCGCTTCAATTTTCAATAAACAGCCTTATAAAGGAGGAAAAGCCTCTGCTTTACTCCACAATAAATGCATATAATGAGCTAGTGATGAAGGAGGAATAGTATGACACCAAAGGAAAGAGCTGTGCAGATTGCAAGGATATTGGATGAAAAAAAGGCTTTGGATATAAAGGTTCTTCACATAGGGGATCTTACTTCCATCGGAGATTATTTCATAGTTGCAACCGGAACGAGCACCACACAGGTCAAGGCACTGAGCGATGAGGTTGACAGAGTGCTTTCAAGTGAAGGCCTTGAGCCTAAGAGAATTGAGGGCTTTCAGGGCGCCAGCTGGATTTTGATGGACTATTATGATGTTATAGTCCATATCTTCCAAAAGGAGACAAGAGAATTTTACCAGCTGGAAAGGCTGTGGGCAGATGCACCGGAAATACCCTTTTTGGAGGAAAAATAAATAGGAGGCATTAGCTTTGAAATACAACTACAATGAAATAGAGAAAAAATGGCAGAAAATTTGGGAGGAAAAAAAGGCCTTTGCAGCATCGGATGATTACACCAAGCCTAAATTTTATGCCCTTGTTGAATTTCCGTACCCTTCCGGTCAGGGACTTCATGTGGGCCATCCCCGCTCCTACACGGCTTTGGATATAATCTCCAGAAAAAAGAGGATGCAGGGCTACAATGTGCTTTATCCTATGGGCTGGGACGCCTTCGGCCTGCCCACAGAAAACTATGCCATAAAGACACATATCCACCCCGAAACAGTCACAAAAAACAATGTGGACAACTTTAAGCATCAGCTTAAGGCCTTGGGCCTCTCCTTTGACTGGGACAGGGAGATCAACACCACAGATCCCAATTATTACAAGTGGACACAGTGGATATTCCTCCAGCTTTTCAAAAAGGGACTTGCCTATAAGAAGGAAATGGCTGTAAACTGGTGTACCTCCTGCAAGTGCGTTTTGGCAAATGAGGAGGTTGTAAACGGCGAGTGTGAAAGATGCCACGGCGAGGTTGTCAGAAAGGTAAAGAGCCAGTGGATGCTGAAAATCACAGAATATGCCGACAGGCTCATCAAGGATTTGGATGAGGTTGATTACATTGAAAGGGTAAAGACAAGCCAGAAAAACTGGATAGGACGCTCAACCGGTGCAGAGGTTAGATTCAAAACCACAGAGGGCAGAGAATTGACCGTTTTCACCACACGCCCTGACACACTCTTTGGTGTGACATATATGGTAATGTCCCCGGAGCACCCCTTTATTGAAAAGTGGAGGGACAGGCTCAGCAACTATGAGCAGGTGGCAGCATACAGGGAAAAGGCTGCCCACAAGTCAGACTTTGAAAGAAGCGAATTGAACAAGGAAAAAACCGGAGTCAGGCTAGAGGGCGTTGCGGGAATAAACCCCGTAAACGGCAAGGAAATACCGATTTTCATTTCCGACTATGTGCTGATGGGCTACGGCACAGGCGCTATTATGGCAGTTCCCGGCCATGACACAAGGGACTGGGAATTTGCAAAGAAATTCTCCCTCCCCATAATTGAGGTTGTCAAGGGCGGAGATGTGGAAAATGAGGCATTCACCGACTGCGCCGCCGGAATTATGACCAATTCCGGCTTTTTGGACGGATTGTCTGTTGAAGAAGCAAAGGTAAAGATAGTAAAATTCCTAAAGGAAAACAAGCTGGGCGAGGAAAAGGTAAACTTCAAGCTCCGCGACTGGGTATTCTCCCGTCAGAGATATTGGGGAGAGCCTATTCCCATCATCAACTGCCCCCACTGCGGCTATGTTCCCTTAGATGAGAGCGAGCTTCCCTTAAAGCTCCCTGAGGTTGAGAGCTATGAGCCCACAGAGGACGGTCAGTCACCTTTGGCAAACATCTCAGACTGGGTGAATGTAAAGTGCCCCAAATGCGGCTGTGATGCCAAGAGAGAGACAGACACAATGCCCCAGTGGGCAGGCTCCAGCTGGTATTATTTAAGATATTGCGACCCCACATTTGACGGCGGAATTGCAAGAAAGGAAGCTTTGGATTACTGGATGCCGGTTGACTGGTACAACGGAGGAATGGAGCACACCACTCTCCATCTGCTTTACAGCCGTTTCTGGCACAAGTTCCTCTATGATATAGGAATTGTTTCAACTCCTGAACCGTATGCCAAAAGAACCTCTCACGGCATGATTTTAGGCGAGAACGGCGAAAAGATGAGCAAATCCCGAGGAAATGTGGTAAACCCCGACGATATAGTTGCAAACTACGGCGCAGACACATTGAGGCTTTATGAGATGTTCATAGGGGACTTTGAAAAGGCTGCTCCGTGGAATACAAGCTCCATAAAGGGCTGCAAGAGATTCTTAGAGAGAGTTTGGTCACTTGCCGATATCATGACTGATGAGTACAGCTACTCAAAGGAGTTGGAAAGCTCCTTCCACAAGACCGTCAAGAAGGTCACAGAGGACACAGAGCAGCTTAAATTCAATACTGCCATAGCTTCTTTGATGGCTCTCTTAAACGAAATTTCTGATAAGAAGTCCGTCACAAGAAAGGAAATGGAAACATTCATACTGCTGCTTAATCCCTTTGCCCCTCACATAACTGAGGAAATGTGGGAAATATGCAAATTCCCCGGCATGGTATTCCAACAGAGCTGGCCGGAATATTCTGAGGAAAAGTGTGTTGATTCCGAGATTGAGATGGTGGTTCAAATTCTGGGCAAGGTGAGGGCAAAGATAAATGTCTCCCCCTCTGATTCTCAGGATGAGATTATCAAAAAGGCAAAAAGCCATCCTGATATACAAAAGCTTACAGAGGGCAAAACCTTTGTAAAGGAAATATTCGTACCAAAAAAGCTGGTAAACTTTGTTGTAAAGTAGGTAAAATCCTATTGACAATAAGCCTCTGTTTAGATATAATGGTTGTGTTGTACTGTAAGTATTACAGCATAAATACTCCTGCCTTGGGCGTGAGGAGGGAAATTAGATGTCAGAAATCAGAATTAAAGATAACGAATCCTTAGACAGCGCACTTCGCAGATTCAAGAGATCCTGTGCAAAGAGCGGTGTTCTTCAGGAGGTGCGCAAGAGAGAGCATTATGAAAAGCCCTCTGTTAAGCGTAAGAAGAAGTCTGAGGCTGCCAGAAAGAGAAAGTTTAAGTAATTAAACGAATTTGAAGACTGCGGGGTTTTTCCTTTGCAGTCTTTTAATTTTTATTCCAAAAAAGGAGAAAAACGGTGTTTATACTTTTCCCCCATGCTATCTTCCACAGAATAACAGATATTCCCTTTGAATTTTTTAAGGAGAAGGGAATAAATACACTTATATTGGATGTGGACAACACACTTACAACCCATGACAATCCGGTTCCGGCACAAGGTGTCATCCCCTGGCTCAGAGACGCAGAAAAAGAAGGCTTAAAGCTTATCATACTTTCCAACAACAGCGAGGAAAGGGTTATTCCCTTTGCAAGGCTGCTCTCCTTGGATTTTGAAGCCCACGGCAGAAAGCCCCTTTCTGACGGATTTGAAAGAATTGTGAAAAGACTTGGCAAAAAGCCCTGCGAATGTTGTCTTATAGGCGATCAGCTGTTCACCGACATTCTGGGCGGAAGGCTTTTTGGCATTTACTGTATTCTTGTGGATTATATGGAAATTGAAAAAACAGGCTTTTTTAAGTTTAAAAGAGCCTTAGAAAGATTTTTTATGAGGTTTTACAGGCATGAAAGAGCATCCTAAATTCGGTCCTGCCGGCAATTCCCGGCTTTTTTATGACAAGGGCTTTAAAAAAACCGAGGATGCGCCTGCATACTTAAATGAGATGGGGCTTGATGCCTATGAATATCAGTGCGGCAGAGGTGTAAGAATAAATGAAGCAGCCTTTGCAAGGCTAAGGGAAAATGCTGTCAAAAACGGAATTTCCATAAGCCTTCATGCCCCCTATTATATCTCCCTTTCCTCAAGTGAGGAGGAAAAAAGGCTCAACTCCGTAAATTATATTCTGGATTCGGCAAGAGCTGTCCACCTTTTAGGCGGAAACAGAATAGTTGTTCATTCCGGCTCATGCTCGAAAATGAGCCGTGAACAGGCCTTGTCTCTTGCAAAGGATACACTTGCAGCAGCCTTGAGAGCATTGGAGGAAAATAATCTTTCACACATAAGAATATGCCCCGAAACAATGGGAAAGGTCAATCAGCTGGGCACATTGGATGAGGTGATAGAGCTTTGCACGCTTTCAGAATCCATGCTCCCCTGCATAGATTTCGGCCACCTCAACGCAAGGAGCTTTGGAAATATGCAGACATATGAGCAGTTTGATTTGGCTTTGAAAAAGGTTGAAAGCAAGCTGGGCAGAGAAAGGCTAAAGGAATTTCACTCCCATTTTTCAAAGATAGAATTCACAAAGCCCGGCGGAGAAAAAAAGCACCTCACCTTTGAGGATGAAAATTTCGGCCCATCCTTTATTCCCTTGTCAGAGCTTATATACAAATATGACCTTCATCCCACCTTTATATGCGAGTCAGCAGGAACGCAGGATATTGATTCTCTGGCTATGAAAAGGATGTATGAGGATAATTTCAAAAGCAAGTAATTTTTTCATAAAATCCCAAAAATTTATCTGCATAACTCTTGCATATTAGGAAGAATTAAGGTATCATATATTTTGTATGGAACTTTTGTATTTTTAGGAGGATATAATATGATTACCGCAGGCGATTTTCGTAACGGCGCTACATTTGATATGGAAGGCAATGTTTATCAGATCATCGAGTTTCAGCATGTAAAACCCGGCAAGGGCGCAGCCTTTGTACGCACAAAGATCAGAAATGTGATCTCCGGTGCTGTGATTGAAAAGACCTTCAACCCCACAGATAAATTCCCCACAGCTTTCATTGAGCGCAAGGATATGCAGTACCTTTATCAGGACGGCGATCTTTATTACTTTATGGATAACGAAACATATGAGAATATTCCCATCAACGGGGATAAGCTGGGCGATGCCTTCAGGTTTGTAAAGGAAAACACAGACTGCAAGGTCCTTTCCTATAAGGGCGTTGTATTCGGCGTAGAGCCCCCCACATTCATTGTTTTGGAGGTTACCAAGACAGAACCCGGTTTAAAGGGCGATACAGCTACAAACACACTCAAGCCGGCCACACTTGAAACCGGAGCCGAGATCAGAATTCCTCTCTTCATCAACGAGGGCGATATGATCAAGGTAGATACAAGAACAGGAGAATATTTAGAGCGCGCATAACGCTTTAAATAACCCAATTTTAATTTTAAGGGAGGATTTAACCATGACTGTAACAGAAAGAGTAGCTTATTTGAAGGGCCTTGCAGAAGGTCTCAACATTGATTCTTCTACAAAGGAAGGCAAGCTTTTGAATGCTATTGTAGATGTTCTGGATGATATCTCTTTTGAGCTTGCTGATACACAGGAAATTGTAGGCGAATTAAGCGACCAAATCGACATGATCGATGAAGACTTAGAGTCTGTTGAAGACTACCTCTACGATGAAGACGATGACGATGATGAGGACGAGGATGACGATGAGGATATCTTTGAGGTCACCTGCCCCAACTGCGGCGACACCATCTATTTAGATGATGAAATGCTGGATATGGGAGAAATCGAGTGTCCCAACTGCCACGAGAACTTGGAATTTGAGTTTGAAGAGTGTGAGTGTGAGGATGAGGACTGCGACTGCAAGGATAAGGACTAGGCTCTGTCCTTCAAGTTAATAAAAAGACCTCGCAGAGATTTTCTGCGAGGTTTTTTAGTGAAAGAAAAATCCGACAAATTTCTATTTTTACTGCAAAAGGTTTTTATAAGGGCGTTCCCCTTTAGAAAGGATACATATGATAAAAAAAGAAATAGGTGAGCTAAGAAGAAGATTCACCACAAAAAAGAGCAATGCCTCAAACATTATAGGCTGTTATGTAAGCGAAAAAAAGGAGATAATCTCCACATTTTCTCTTTCTGCTGCCATGCTTGGAGAGGAGGAGCTGGAAAAGTATTTCAGCATCTTTAAAGCCTCCCTTTCCGGAACCATTGACAAAAATCTTTTGGATATTTCCTTTGCCACAAGTCAGGTGGTGGACAGCCCTGAGCACAAGCTGCTCATGTCCTTGAGAAATTCTGCCTTAAAGGATGAGGAGAGCCTTAAAAAGCTTTTCAACTTAATTATAGAAAATCTGGCCTTTGATGAAAGCTATGTCATTTTAATGCTTGCTGACAGATTTGATGTTTTCAAGCCATCCTTTAGAGAAGAAAGCAAAAATGATTCGGAGGAAATGTTCTCATTTATAAGCTGTGTCATCTGCCCTGTAAAGGAGACTAAAAGCGCCTTGGGATATGAAAGGGAGCAGAGGGCATTTCATGAAACAGATACCTCCTGCATAGTATCCAGACCCTCCTTGGGCTTTTTATTTCCTGCCTTTGATGACAGAACGACCAATATATACAATGCCCTCTACTACACAAAAAGCAGCAAGGACAACCACCCTGAGCTGGCACAGGCTCTTTTCAATGTGGGGATTCCCATGCCCTCAGAGGAGCAAAAGGAGGTATTCAGCGAAATACTCTCATCCTCACTTGAAGAGGAATGTACAGCTGAGGTTGTAAATTCCATCCATTCCTGCCTTAGCGGTATTTTGGAGGAAAACAAGGAAAACAAGGTTGATGAAAGCCCCAAAATTTCAAAAATACAGCTCAGTGACTGCCTTATGTCCTGCGGTGTATCCGATGAAAAGATAGAGCATTTTGAAGAAAGCTATGACAGCCAGTTTGGGGATGACACCGAATTAAGCCCCCACAATGTTCTTTCCTCAAGGGAGATTGTTTTAAAGACTGAAAATGCCACAATCAAAATAAATCCCGAGAGAAAAGACCTTTTTGAAACCAAGATAATAGACGGAAATCCCTGTGTGGTAATCAAAACAGAAGGCGCCTTGACTATAAACGGAGTAAATGTCAAAATTGCCGAAAAAGAAGAGGCAGCTGTATAAAAGCATTTTAAGAAAAACGCAAAAAGCATTAAGTCTCAAAGGAGATTTAATGCTTTTTTGTGATTGAGTATTAAGTTTAAAATTCAAGTATGTTTACAATATATTCTTCCGAAATCATAAGTTTATTTTCGTATTCTTTCTGCAAATCCTCATACTGCTCTTTTGCGGCTGCCAGCGCTCTTTTTAAAGCCTGGCAGACAAATAAATTTACCTGCTGGAATAGTTCTGTCTGATAAACCTTCTCATAGCTGCTGTCATTTATTTTAAGTATGTCAGCACACCTCTCAGCAAAATTGCTGATAAGGCTTTCCATATTATAAAAAAGGTCAATATTTTCTGCATCTTCAAATTCTGAGAAAAAGTCAAAGTCCAGCTGCTCGCCTGAAATTACGCATAATTCCAGCAGCAGACCGCCTATCCATTCCAAAATGAACCATTCATCCAAAGTGAGCTCATAATCTGCAAAATTCTCTTCAAAAAACTCCTCCTGAGAATCTGTGAGCTCCTCACCTGTATTATTGTTAAGAACACAGGCATATACATTGCATGCAAATTCTTTAAATTCTCCGGGCTCTGCTGCTCCCTTGATATAATCTGAAAGGAAGCTCATTCCACTAAAAATAAGCGGTGAAAGCTCTCTGCCATGTTCTTTAAGACCACAGCTTATTGTATTGATATAGGCTTTTAAAAGCAGCATATGTCCTAAAAGGCGTGTATCTGTGTCGCTTGCTTCAAAGGCCTGCTCTGCAATATTGGGAAATTCACATATCCATTTAACTGCTTCTTTAGGCTTAAGAGATTTAAAATCAGTTTCTAAAGTGTATTTTGCCATAAAAACAACCTACTTTCTTTCATCTGTTTTATAGGGAAATATGGTATTGACATCAAATATATAATAATCATCTGTTCTGGTTTCTTTCATGGTTGAAAGCAGATGACCTGTGAAATGGGCGCCTAAATAAAAATCATATATCACTATTGCTGTATTTACCTGTCTTTTTAATTTGTCGGAAAAACGGGCTTTAAGTCCCTCTACAATAACATCACCATAGGGAAAATCCTTGTACAGTTCCTCTGCTTTATTGGTCTTTTTATCAAAAAATTTAATCTCGATATGACCTTTAAAATCCCCCTAAAGAAATAATTCATCATAAAACCTCTGTGGCTTTCCGTCCACTATTTTCATAAAATCCTCTGCATCCTGCAAAGAATTGAAAATTCCTCCATACACTTCTAAGGAATTATAATCCATATCCATACACATTTATCCTCCCTTTTAAAGCTCATTTATATTGTCTGTTCTTCATTTTCCCATTCGTCTTTTATTTCATCTTCAATATCTTTTACAGCCTCCTGTGAAACAAAGCCTTCTGTTTCTCGTTCAATATCCAAAAGAGTTTCACGATGTATTTCTTTTGACTGCTGTACAGAGTTATAAAGAAGTTCTCGGCTCATAGGTACTGCATTCCAGGGAGCAGGAGTATATCTCTTTTCTTCAAATAATTCTGTCTTTAGACCCAGCTTGTCAAAATCCTTTAAAAGCTTTAAAAGCTTTCTTTTCTCAGAAGCATGATCCTTTTTTGTATCAGTAAGGTATATGTAATCATGCGCTTTTATTTTTTCACTTAATTCCGAAAAAGCCATATTTGGAAAATGCTTTCGCATAAGCTTTAATATAGCGGCATTTGCTGTGACAGTCTTTAATTTAATTCCAAATCTGTACTCAAACATTCTTAATCTGCAATCTTGCCTTCCGCCTTGATATTATATATCAGCGCTTCCATTTAGACAGATGACAGCCATTATTCTCTAAAATACAGCGCAGCTTTTCTAAAAAGTCCAAAAAAGCTTCTATTTCCTTTTTTTGAGAAATATTAGGAAGGTATAATGCATTCCTGTCAGAATCCTTGAGTGTGAAAATCTCTTTGTATGAGCCGTTTGCCATACGGCAAATAAGACAAGCCTGATGAAGCTTGGCATCATAATAAACATCCTCAACAGCATCCACATCAATATAAAAGGCTTTGCCATGCCAGCTTAAATCATGGCATATCTGCACTAAAGCCATCTTATTGTCGCTTGGGCGATAGCCCAATATGTAGTAATAGAATGTGGTTTTAACAGTATCCATAAAAAAGCCTTTTTTCACCTTTGACCGGCTGGAGCCGGCATTTAAAATATTGAAGCTGTCACCATAGGGAACAGCTTCATTGAATATTTTTCTAAAAGCTGCCTTCTTTTTATCGCAGTCTTTTCTGTCAATATTCAATTTTTCAGGCTTTTTTGAAAACAAACCCATACACATTCCCCTCAAAAACCGACTTTAAATATTTTGTTATGAAGATTATATCGGTTTTATTTATATTCAATAAAATATACAAAAAAAAGGAGCCTTTTACAGCTCCTTTCATATTTGGTCTTGCTTACTTAGCCTTAGGACCTGCATTTATAATTTCTTCTGTCATTGTGGTGTACTTTTTGAAATTATCATTGAACATCTGAGCTAAGCGGTTTGCAGTTTCCTCGTACTTTGCCTTGTCCTTCCATGTGTTTACAGGTGTCAAAATTTCGGAGGGAACATTGGGGCACTCCTTGGGAATCTGAACATTGAATATGGGGTCAAGCTTATATTCCACATTGTCCAAATCACCATTCAAAGCAGCTGTTACCATTGCTCTTGTGTAGGAGAGCTTCATTCTGGAGCCCTCGCCGTAGGCACCGCCTGACCAGCCTGTATTGATTAAGAACACATTGGCGCCGGTCTTATCAATTCTCTCACCCAGCATATGGGCATACTTATTGGGGTCTAAGGGGAGGAACGGCTCGCCGAAGCAGGTGGAGAATGTTGCCTGCGGCTCTGTGATTCCCCTCTCTGTGCCTGCCAGCTTGGAGGTGTAGCCGGAAACAAACTGATACATGGCAGCATTCTTGTCAAGCTTGGAGATGGGGGGAAGCACACCGAAGGCATCGGCTGTGAGGAATATAACTGTCTTTGGAACTGTACCGACAGAGGGGATCATGGCGTTGGGTATATACTCTAAGGGATAGCCCACTCTTGTGTTTTCTGTGATGGATGCATCATCAAAATCCGGCTTTCTTGTAGCTTCATCAATGATGACATTTTCAACAAGTGCGCCGTATCTTACAGCATTGTAGATTTCAGGCTCACCCTCCTTGGAAAGTCTTATGCACTTTGCATAGCAGCCGCCCTCAAAGTTGAATACACCCTCATCGGACCAGCCATGCTCGTCATCTCCTATAAGGAATCTGTCAGGGTCTGCTGAAAGAGTGGTCTTTCCTGTTCCGGAAAGTCCGAAGAAAACAGCGGAATTGCCATCCTTGCCCACATTTGCAGAACAGTGCATAGGGAATACACCTTCCTTGGGCATGAGATAGTTCATAACTGAAAATACGCTTTTCTTTATTTCTCCTGCATAGCCTGTGCAGGCGATGAGCACCAGATGACGCTCATAGTCGATTATAATTGCAGCCTCGCTGTTTACACCGTCCTCCTTAGGATCACATTTAAAGCCGGGGGCGCAGATGATTGTAAAATCCTCCTTGAAGCTTTCAAGCTGCTTTTCTGTGGGGGTGATGAGAAGATTCTGGATGAAAAGGTTGTGGCTTGCATCCTCGTTTATCACTCTGAAGCTCTTTGAATGTTTGGGATCAGCTCCTGCAAAGCCGTCGAACACAAAGAGATCTCTGTTCTGAAGATAGGCAACCATCTTTTTATAGATGTTGTCAAATTTTTCGGGAGAAATGGGGACGTTCACCTTTCCCCAGAAAATGTCATCATGTACTGCGGGAGAATCTACAATAAATTTATCCTTAGGTGAGCGTCCTGTATATTTTCCTGTCTTTATGCAAAGCGCACCTGTATCGGAGAGAACGCCCTCGCCTCTTCTGATTGCCTCTTCAACAAGCTTGGAAGGCTGAAGGTTTCTGTAAATTTTAGTGGTGTTAATAAAGCCATACTTTTCAAGACCTAATTTTTCCATCTGTCATTCCTCCAAATCGTTTGACATGGGCTTTTATAAGCTTAAAAGCCTGATTTTTTTGACCGCTGCCCCCATTATAGCACACGCTGTAAAATAAGCAATACTGTAAAAGTGAACAGTTAATTTAACCATTCTTATTTTATTTTGTATCTTTATGAAAAAGAACTGCACCAAATAGTGCAGTCCTTTTAAAATTTTTAGCCCGATTTACTTAACCTGCTGGAAAAGAGGTCTTGTCTTTAATTTAAGCCATTCTCTTTCCTTGTCGCTCAGATGAGGTGCAAGAGTGTTGTAAACATTTTCATGATAGCTGTCTATCCATGCAATCTCCTCGCTGTCCAAAAGTGAGGGTATAACGGGTGTCAGGTCATAAGGAACATATGTGAGAGTTTTAAAGCCCAGGAACCTTCCGTATTCTGTCTCTGCCTTTTCAACGCAGACAAGTCCGTTTTCTGTTCTTATTCCCATCACATTTTCCTCATATACACCCGGCTCGTCTGTAATGGTCATTCCGGGCTTGAAGGGAACCTTGTTTCCTCTTCTCATGCTCTGAGGTCCCTCGTGGATAGTGCCTAAATATCCAACTCCGTGGCCTGTTCCGCACCTGTAATCAATGCCCTTTTTCCAGAGGTTGTTTCTTGCTATGATATCTATTTCTCCGCCTGACAAGCCATCCATAAACCACACCTTTGCAAGGTCAACATGGCACTTTAAAACCAATGTGTAATATTCCTTTTCAAGGTCGGTCAATTCTCCTAAGGCATATGTTCTTGTGGTATCGGTGGAGCCATCTAAGAAATGTCCTCCGTTATCCACCAAAAGGAAGCCCTTCTTTTCCAAAACGGCATGATTTTCCTCTGTGGGGCCATAGTGCATCATGGCGGCGTTGGCTCCGTAGGCTGCTATGCAGCCAAAGCTTTCGCCCACATAGCCCTCTTCCTTCATTCGCTCATTTCTCACCATATCAACTATGTCAAGCTCAGTAACTTTTTCGCCTCTTGCCATTCTCTCCTCCAGGTCTATCTGGAATCTTACAAGGGCGCAGCCGTCCTTTATATGTGCGTTGTCGATATTCTTCAATTCGCATTGGCTCTTGACAGATTTCATCATAAGAACAGGGTCGGCAGAATAAACTGTCTTTAATGCTTTGTTGTTTTCTATGGCAGAATAAAGGTCATAATTGGTTGAAGATTTATCCACAAGGAAGGTTTCATTTTTATCATAGGCCTTTATATAATCGAATATTGAAGCATAGGGCATTGTTCTTATGCCGTTTTCATCAAGGTGCTTTCTTATTTCGGGCGAAACATTTCCGTCGCGAAGGAAGAACACTGTGTCATCAGGTGTGACAAGGCAGTAGGAAACTACACAGGGATTTCCCTTTACATCCTCACCTCTTACATTAAGAAGCCAGATAACAGAGGGAAGCTCTGTGACGATAATGGAATCGGCGCCCTCCTTTTTAAGATTTTCTCTCAAAAGATTTATCTTTTCTTTTGCTGTTAGGCCTGTGTACTTTATATCATGCACATACATATTGCTTTCAGGCACAGCCGGTCTTTCTTTGTAGCACTCATCAATGCAGGGCACGCTCTTTATTGAAACGCCCTTTGGAGAAACAGCCTTGACATAGCTTTCATAGAGAGAAACGGAGGTTATGCTTCCGTCTATTCCCAAAACCTGACCTTCTGAAAGCTCAGAAGCCAAAAATTCCTCAACAGTGGGAACCCCCTTTACAGCCATCTTATAAAGCTTTACCTCAGAATCTGCTATCTCCCTTGCAGCCTGAACAAAATATCTGCCGTCTGTCCAAAGTCCTGCTTCCTTCTGTGTCACCACCAAAGTTCCGGCAGAGCCTGTAAAGCCGGAAAAATAAACCCTCTGTCTCCATCTTGCAGGAAGATACTCACTCATATGAGGATCAGCCGAGGGCACTATCAAAGCATTGACACCATTGTCCTTCATGCTTTTTCTCAAAACTTCCAATCTTTCATTGACTGTCATATTCCAACAACCTTTCTTTATAAAATTTTCAAGTCACCATGCAATTTTATAAAGGACCTGAACAGCATTTGCCAAAGGTCCTGAGCAAAGCTAAATTGCGGAAATTTCCAAAAAATGCAAATCTTTCAAAATCCGCTTTCACTTTTCTAAACCATAATACCATAGGTTTTTGATTACATCAACATTTTTGAATCAACTTGTCTGCACTTAACTTTAAAAACATAAAATATGTATGCTTTGGCTGCAAATTTGATTTAAAATGCTTTTTGTATCTCATATGTTGGCTTTTTTTAAAATTGTTCAAAAGATGCTTGACCTTTATATTTTAATATTGTATTTTAAGGTAGAACAAGCTTTATATGTTGGCCGATGAAATGGAAGGGAACCACAGGCAGTAGTAATAAACTGTTCAGAATTAAGACAGGGCGGCTGTCTCTTTTTTGAATGGAACAAATTACCCTGTCATAAAAAAATCTATTTCAGAGGTCTTTTTTATGGAAATTTTAAAAAAATATTTCAGGCGCTATTTCATTGATGCCATGAGCGCAATGGCATTGGGACTTTTTTCATCGCTGATAATAGGTCTGGTCATATCTCAGATTGCCAAGCTGCCTATGATGGAATTTCTCTCCCCTTTAACAGAGGTGTTAGGCGCAAAATCTCCTGTTGTGGGAGCATCAATAGGAGCTGCTGTCTCATGGGGCCTAAAGCCCAAGATTCCGTTAGTAATCTTTTCCTGCGCCGGTGCCGGAGCCATAGGCTATGCCGCAGGCGGACCTGTGGGGGCTTATATTGCAGCCATAATAGGAAACGAGGTTAGCTCATTCTGCTCAGGAAAAACCGGAGTTGACATCATAGTGGCTCCTCTTTCAGCAATCATCCCCGGAGGTCTTGCGGGAATGTTTGTAGGCGGCTATGTAAATGAATTCATGACATTTTTAGGCTCGATTATAAACTCTGCAACAGAGCTTTCACCTTTTCCTATGGGAATAGCTGTATCTGTTATTGTAGGCTGTGCGCTGACAGCTCCCATATCCTCTGCCGCACTTTGCATAATGCTGGATTTGAACGGTCTTGCCGCAGGAGCTGCCACAGTCGGATGTTGCACACAGATGGTGGGCTTTGCTGTTGCAGGATATCGTGACACAAAGGTGGACGGTCTTATAAGCGTGGGCATAGGCACATCAATGCTTCAATTTGGCAATATTATGCGAAAGCCCCAGATATGGATAGCCCCCACACTCGCCTCTGCAATTTTAGGCCCTGTTTCCACATGTGTGTTTAAAATGACCAACACAGCAGCCGGAGCAGGCATGGGGACAAGCGGACTTGTCGGTCAGTTTGGAACAATAGCCTCCATGTCAGGCACTATCAGCTTTATGCAGCTGTTTATAGAAATAGCCCTGCTTCACTTTATACTGCCTGCACTTCTCACGCTTATGATAGACAGGCTGCTTTATAATAAGGGCTGGATAAAGGATGGGGACATGGCCCTGGCCATCTGATTTTTAAAAATCGGAATAAGAATATTAAATTACCAAAGCCCCTTTTTGCTAACCTTTAGTATATTTAATATAGATATATACTAAAGGTTGACAAAATTGGACAAAGCTTTTCTGTAAAAGCCCTTAAGCGACTTAAATAAACAAAAGCTGTGCAGACAGCTTTTAAAATGGAACAAAAAAAGCTATGAGGCTTTTGTTTGCCTTTTGCTTAGGCTATGCTGCACACCTTGCTTATTCAGCTATCAGACCTTAATATCTATACTTATATATGGTTCATTGTGCAGCTTCATTTCATAAATTTTTTCCAGATGGGAAATTGCAGCCTCTTTTTTGCAGATAAGCCCTTTTAAATGGCTGACAAGCAGAAAAGGGGCGCTCAGATTTTTAAGCACGGCAATTTCCTCCCTAAGAAGCTGGGCATTGTAAACATACTTTCCATCCTTAGACCTGCCGTAAAGCCCATCACCTACAAATGCATATGTGCCATCTATTTCCAAGCCAAGGCTGCCCTTGGCATGGGTGGTCGGCAGAGGGAAAATATGCAGATTTCCTATGTATATGCTCTCATCCACAATTGTGCCCTTTGAAGTGTATTTATAGGTTTGTTTTGACAGAAAAATTTCCCCTGCCTTAATTTTGTCCACATTGCCGATATGGTCCTTGTGAAAGTGGGATAAAACAACATTATAGCTGTCATCAAGCCCCTCTATGACCTTTTCTCCGTTTCCCACATCAAAAAGCCAGCTAATGCCGTTGTCCCTTATGATGCCGATATCCGCAGACAAGGGATTTTCAGCACATTCAATATAGCTTATTTTTTCATTTATAATTATTTCATTCATTTAACCTTTCCCCCCAAAAGCTGATTATAGATCTGATATTATTATAATAGAAGCAAAATGCACACGGCAAGCAAAAATTCCGATATGAAGGAAAATAAACATCAGGTATATTTTTTTACATAATATACCTGATGTTCTTAAAATTAGACAAAATTCCTTTGAATTTTCAAAAAAAATCAGGGACAGCGCAGGCTGTCCCCTTTATATATCTAAGCTTCCTTTACAAAAAGTCCGTCAGAATTTACATCAACAAGCAGTACACTTCCTGCCTCAAGGTCATTTTTTACAATTTCACGGGCAAGCAGCGTGGCTACATTGCCGTTTATAAATCTCTTCAATGGTCTTGCGCCAAAGTGTGGGTCATATCCGTTTTCTATGATATAATCCTTGGCCTCCTTTGTCACCTTGCAGCTTAAATGCTTTTCCTTAAGATTTTCATTTAGTTCTGACAGCACAAGGTCGATTATCCGGTTCATATCCTCCTTTGTAAGGGGCTTATAGAACACTATCTCATCCAGCCTGTTCAAAAATTCAGGTCTGAAGGAACGCTTGAGAAGCTCGTTTACACTGTTTCTTGCCTGTTCATTTATCTCACCTTTATCGTCAATTCCCTCCAAAAGATACTCAGAGCCGAGGTTTGAGGTCAGTATTATAATTGTGTTCTTGAAATCCACTGTCCTTCCCTGTGAATCTGTAATTCTTCCGTCATCAAGAACCTGCAGAAGGATATTGAACACATCAGGATGAGCCTTTTCAACCTCATCAAAGAGAACTACTGAATAGGGCTTTCTTCTTACCGCCTCTGTCAGCATTCCGCCCTCCTCATAGCCCACATATCCGGGAGGCGCTCCTATAAGACGGGATACGCTGTATTTTTCCATATATTCTGACATATCTATTCTGACAATGCTGTTTTCATCATCAAAAAGCGCCTCTGCAAGGGATTTTGCCAGCTCGGTCTTGCCTACTCCGGTAGGGCCTAAAAACAGGAAGGAGCCTATGGGCTTGTTTCTGTCGCCTATTCCTGCACGGGAGCGAAGTATCGCCTCTGAAACTGCCTTTACAGCCTCATTTTGTCCCACAACTCTTCTGTGAAGGATATCCTCCAATCTCAAAAGCTTATCCTTTTCGCCCTCCATCAGCTTAGATACAGGTATTCCTGTCCATCTCTCAATAATTCTGGCTATCTCTTCATCGGTTACCTTATCCCTCAAAAGTGAGCTTTCACGGCTTTCATTGGCAATTTTTTCTTCCTCTTCCAGCTCCTCCTGCAATTTTGGAAGCCTGCCATATTTAAGCTCCGCTGCCCTGTTTAAATCATATGCCTGCTGTGCCCTCTCAATTTCGGCATTGAGGCTTTCAATTTCCTTTCTTATATCCTGAACCTTGCTGATAGCCTTTTTCTCATTGTCCCACTTTGCCTTCATTGCATTGAATTTTTCTCGCTGCTCTGCCAGCTCTTTTCTTATTTCCTCAAGATGCTCCTGTGAAAGCTTATCCTTTTCCTTCTTCAAAGCTGCCTCTTCAATTTCAAGGCTTATTATCTTTCTTCTTATTACATCCAGCTCTGTGGGCATGGAATCTATTTCTGTCCTTATCATGGCACATGCCTCATCCACAAGGTCTATTGCCTTATCAGGCAGAAATCTGTCGCTTATATATCTGGATGACAAAGTTGCTGCTGTTATGATGGCAGAATCTGTTATCTTAACTCCGTGGAACACCTCATACCGCTCTTTAAGGCCTCTTAAAATTGCAATGGTGTCCTCCACGGTTGGCTCATTTACCATAACAGGCTGGAACCTTCTCTCCAATGCCGCATCCTTTTCGATATATTTCCTATACTCATCCAAGGTTGTGGCGCCTATGCAGTGCAGCTCGCCCCTTGCCAGCATGGGCTTTAAAAGATTTCCTGCATCCATCGAGCCCTCTGTCTTTCCTGCGCCCACAATAAGGTGCAGCTCATCTATAAAGAGGATTATCCTGCCCTCGGATTTTTTTATCTCCTTTAAAACAGCCTTGAGCCTCTCTTCAAATTCTCCTCTGAACTTTGCTCCGGAAATAAGGCTGCCCATATCCAGCGAGAAAATGGTCTTATCCTTTAAGGATGAGGGAACATCTCCCCTTACAATCCTCTGGGCAAGGCCCTCTGCTATGGCAGTTTTGCCCACTCCCGGCTCGCCTATCAGAACAGGGTTGTTTTTGGATTTTCTCGAAAGTATTCTTATGACATTTCTTATCTCGTCATCTCTTCCTATAACAGGATCAAGCTTGTTGCTTCTTGCATATTCCACCAAATCGGTTCCGTATTTTTTAAGCGCATTGTATGTGTTTTCCGGATTGTCGCTTGTCACCTGCTGGCTTCCTCTTACCTCCATAAGGGCCTTCAAAAAGCCGTCCTCTGTTATATTATAGCGTGTAAAAAGCCTTTTAAGCGTGGAATCTGCCTTATTTAAAAGTGACAGGAAGATATGCTCCACCGAAACATATTCATCCTTCATTCTCTCTGCCGTTTCCTCAGAGGAATTCAAAACCCTGTCCACATCCTGCGAAACATAAATTTTGCCTGCTTCTCTTCCCGGGCCGGAAACCTTGGGAATATTATTAAGCTCCTTTTCTGCATCCTTGATAAAATCCGCAGTGTTTACATTTTCCTTCTTTAAAAGCTCCGCTATCAAACCGCCCTCCTTAGCTGCAAGGGCTAAAAGAAGATGTATCTCTTCTATCTGCATATTTTGATTATCTATTGCTAAATTCTGTGCCTCTTGTATGGCCTCCATAGATTTTTGTGTAAACCTGTTTGCGTTCATTGTTTCTTTCCACCTTTCATAGCCAAGCTTTATTTTATGTTTACAGTATAGGCTGTATTTTTGTAAAAACAATATTCAAAATGTGTCTTATCTGTTAATTTTAGCACTCTATATATGAGAGTGCTAAAAGATTTGCTTTGGCTTTTCTCCCATTTATTTTGCCCAAACAGGTCATTTCCATACTTTACAGAAAATTTATTCTTTATTATAATGATGTGTAAAGGCTAAAAAACAAGGGAGGATTTTCAGATGATAAACAAGGAAAGGCTGCTCAGCTCATTTTTGGAATATGTTAAAATTGACAGCGAAAGCAGACATGAAAAGAATATGGCACAGTTTTTGAAAAAAGAGCTGGAGGACTTGGGCTTTAAGGCTTCTATTGATTCTTCTATGGATAAAACAGGCTCTGACACAGGAAATGTCATTGCCTTTTTAGAGGGCGATCCGCTTTCAGAGCCGCTGCTTTTTTCCTGTCATATGGATACTGTAATTCCCGGAAGGAATGTAGAGCCAATAGTCAAGGACGGCTTTGTCTATTCAAACGGCAGCACGATTTTAGGCTCTGATGACAAATCCGGAATAGCCGAAATAATAGAGGCAATAAAAAGCGCCAAGGAGCAGAATATAAAAACCATACCCATAGAAATCTGCTTTTCTGTCTGCGAGGAGATAGGCCTTTTAGGAGCAAAGGCGGTTGACTTTTCAAGCTTCAGATCAAAAAAAGCTCTTGTTTTTGACTGCGGCGGCGACGCAGGCACAATGCTGAAGGCTGCCCCCGGACAGGTTAGCTTCACAGCTGATTTTATAGGCAAGGCCTCCCATGCAGGCACTGCACCGGAAAACGGAATAAGCGCTATAATGGCAGCTGCAGGCGCAATTTCAAATATGGAACTTTTGAGGATAGATGAGGAAACAACCGCCAACATAAGCACATTTGAATCCAGCTTTCCCACAAATATTGTGCCTGACAAGGCGCACATAGCAGGAGAGGTGCGAAGCCGGAACATCGACAAGCTTAATATCAATGTGAAAAAGATAAAAGAAGCCATTGACGATGCCTGCAAAAGGTTTGGTGCAAGCGCAGAAACAGAATTTAAAACCATGTATGAGCCATATTCTCATTCAGAGGACTTTTATCTCATAGAAAAGGTGAAGTCCGCCTGCGAAAAGCTTTCCATTGTTCCAAAGGTCAGAAACGGAGGCGGCGGAAGCGATGCCAATATAATGAACAGGCAGGGCATTGATGCCATAGTTGTTTCCAGCGGCATGGCAAATGTTCACACAAAAGGAGAATTTATAAAAATAAAGGATATGCAGGACACAGCAGAAATGATTTTAGAGCTTATAAAGGCATAGACTTAAAAAATACTCAAGACTGCTTGACTGTGTATTTTAAAAGCTTTTTTTCAATTCTTTTGCATAACTTTTCCTTTGACAATATTTTTTAAGAATTTTATCCAAATTGCTTTTAATTAAACAGAAAATCATATATAATGAAAGCGCAATATATTATTTTATTAAACAAAGCTGCCAAAAACACAATAATTAAAAGGAACGGTGCAGAAATATTATGAAGAATAAGATATTCAGCCAAGATTTAGAGAAAAAAAGCCCAGTACCGGGAGGGCCCTTCCTCATGCAGATACTGTTCAAAAGCCCTGTTTCCATGCCCGAAAAGGAGCATATGGTTTCTGTTCTTGAAGAGCATATAGGAAAAACCGAATGTTTTTCTTATGATGAAGAGACAGCAGGTGCAAGCTTTGCAGCCTTAGAGCATACGGCAAAATTTAAGAACGGTGAGCAGGCCCCTGTTTCGCTGATGATAACCGGCTGCCATGATTTTAAGGGCAACGGCTTTGACGCCTTTACCATGAGCCAGATGTGGGATTGTCAGAATGATAAAGAAAGAATTTTAAAAGAGTGTAAATATCAGGTGATAGCCACAGATATGCTGTCAGCAGGTCTTAGCACACATGAAAGAGCAAATTTGGATATGGACTTTTTGGAGGCTTTGCTAAAGATTTATCCCACAAGCGAAGCCGTTTATTTCCAAAACTGCGGAAAGCTGTTTTTAACATCTGATATCCGCCAAATTAAGGAAGAGGGGCTTAAGCGCTTTATACGCTTTGGTGTAAATGTGCGCTTTTTCAACATACAGGGCACAGATGATATGATAATTGACACGCTTGGCATGAGCACACTGTTTCTGCCTGACCTTCAATATCATTTTCACAGCATGGACCCCAACTGCATAGTTGAACACGCCTACAATGTCTGCTCCTACATTTTGGAAAATGACAACCCCATAAAGGATAACGAAACAATAGACGGCTGGGAAAACGGCAGGATAAGCCAAAAGCTCCAGTGGGTGTGCCAATATGAGGATGCGCTCGTCCAGCCGCCAAGACCTGTGATAGATATAAACACAGGCAGATATGCCGCAGGAGAAAGATAAAACGGAAATATTTCTGCCTTTATATTTTCCTCTGTTATGAAATTTCTTCAAAGCCTGCACCTTTACTGATTGAATAAAATATTTTCATGCAAATCGGCGGATTTTATAAATCATCCCTTTGTATGCAATGTTTGTTTTATAATGAGCAGGCTTATCAATTTTGCTCACAATGAGCTTGATGTATTAAATAATTGGGGCTAAAGCCAAATCCTTGCTGCACTATCTTAAAGCTTTTTGTTTGGTATGGCGGTGCCAATTTAATCAGACAGAAAGGTAAATATTTTAACATGGAAAAAATTACAGAAAAATACAAAAAATTTGATTTTCTCAACAGGTGTGCATATATCGGGGTTTTTGCCCTGCTTATCTTGATTCCCTTTACAGGTCTTGTTCTCGAATCCTTCAATATACATATTATAACGGCGAATATGCTGTATGCATTATACATATTCAACATTGCCTTATGTATCCTGACAAAAAATTGGAAATTGCTTTTGCTTACAGCTGTGGGAAGCTTATTTGTCTGGGCGCTGACAATGGGAATGTCAGAGGTGTTGTGGTATTATTTAAAAGCATGGTTCGGCATTGATATATCATATAGGTAATATATAAAGCTCAAATTCTGATTTTGCAAAGGCAGACGGCAAACAAGTCAAAGGTCAATCGGACTTGTTTAGGGCAGAGATTTAAAATCAACAAAAAATCGTGAGGCACATTTTTATTTTGTGCTTCACGATTTTTTTATGTCTCATTTATATTTTCTTTATTTTTTCAAAAGCCTCCGCTTGTAAAAGAAAATTCCTCCGCCTGCTGCACAAACAACTACTACGGATGCAGCCACAACAGCTTTTGCAGCCACACCATTGTGCTTATCTGTTTTTTCGCTTTGAACAGAGGGCACTGCTTCAATATCAGACGATGTGTTTTCTTCTTCCTCTTTTAAAGCCTCCTCTGAGGAAGCATCATCAGATTGCTCTGAGCTTTCTTCATCGGAATTTTCAGAGACTTCTTCACCTTCAGAGGATGTGCCTTCCTCTTTTGAATATGTGACATTTTCAGGTGGATTCTGTACATACGGTGCAGACTTAACTTCATCTGCATTGACAGGCTTTGAAATATTTACATTTTCTAAAGGCTGGGGCAAAATCTCTTCCGGCAGCTTTGAGCTTTCATCTTCTATATATCCATGTCCGCTGTTGTCATCATCCTCATCCTCATCATCATCGTCATCCGAACCATGTGATGGGGGTTCAGGCTTTGGAGGATTTTTTTCATCATTTATTAAAAGCTGACCCTTTATATATGTGACAGCATAGCTTTCCTCATTGGAAAGCTCTCCGCCTGTAATTGTTATCTGATAGCTTCCGGGTGTATCGGTATTTTCAGCCTCTGTCATAATCACAGGCTCTTTGAAGCTGTCACCCTCTGCAAGACCTTCAACAGTGTATGTAAGCTCCGGCATTTTATCGCCTTTATTAACATTCAGCTTGTCATCTGCCCTGATTATAAGGTTTTTCTTTGCTATTGACAGGGAAACAGATGTCTTTACATCATTGTATGTGCCGTTTCCTGCCTTTGTTGCAGTAATTGTCACCATTCCTGCCTTGTGTATTGAAGCTATGTTGTTTTCAATTGAAAGTATCCGGCTGTCAGAGCTTTCAAATGTTATCTTTCCGTCTCCGCTGCCGCCCTCTGCCCTAAGGATAAAATCCTCGTCTCCATAGGTTTTAGCCTCGATTGGAAGCATTATAAGCTCATCCTGAGACTGCTTTTTTATATCGAATGAAATTTCCTGACTTATTACGGCAGTATAATTTTCATCACCTGAATATGCCGCAGACACGATGTATTTTTTGCTTTCTGCACCATTCCAGACTGCATTTGCCTTTCCGTTTTCAACTGCAATATTTGTGATTTCGTCCTCAATATCGTCGCTTCCCTCAGCCTTTATTGTAAAGGTTACTTTTCCTGTGGGAAGATCTCCATAGCCAAAGCCGGTTAAAGCTGCTGTCAATGCGACCTCGTTCAGGTTGTCAGGTTTATCTGTCTCTGCCCCTACCGTCAGAGAGGGCGCAGATTTTTCCACTGTTACAGATACATCTTTGCTAAGCGTATCTATGGCCTCATAATTCTGCTCTGTCAATTCAGAAGGCTCAAACCTGACTGCATATTCAAATTTGCCTGCATTTGGAACAGCTTCTCCGTCCTCCCAGTAAAAATCTCCATACTCCCTGCTTGCACCTATAAGCAGGCTGTCAGACAGCTTTTGCCCATAGTGGATATTTTCGGCAGAGGGAAAATCTATCATAGGTGCAGGGGCTTTTTTTATGACAAATTCTTTTGTATGTATATCGGGAAGCTGATATTTATATGCATCCTCACCGCCCAGCACAGCCTTTGCAGTATAGGTTCCGGCATTTATCTGTCCGCCCTCTGCATAAAGTGTAACCTTGTCCCCCTCTGCAATGTTTGAAGCGGACACGGACGGAACCTTTACGCCCTTGTCATAGACCATTTCTGTATTTTCCCAAACCAGATCCAGAGTTGTTTTAGAGGTGTTGAAATATTTTTCCCAATACCTTGTGCCTGTTGAAAGAACCTGAATACTCTCTACAACGCTGTTGCTTTCACCTTTGATATTTGTTGTGACAACAGCCTTTCCTCCCTTATTTATAAAGCGGAAGCGCATCATGCCGCGCACAGCCTCATCGTCAGAATCAGAATAATATACTGCACAAACCTTTCCGTTTTCACCAAATTCCACTCCCCATAATGTGACAACATGGGCTCTTGTGCTTGTGGAGAAGGTGAGAAGCACACTGTCCCCCCTCATAAACAGTTCCTTTAACTCCCTGCTGAGAGCTTCATATCCTCTATCATAATATCTTCTCTCTGTAAGGCGGATATCATTGAACACATCAAAGAAAAAGCCGCCGTTTTTGTCAGGGCCTTCCTTTAAAAGCCTGTCTCTGGCTGCAGGAGAATCGTTGGTTGCCCCGTTTGGCTGAGGATAATATCCGTTTATAAACTGATCCTGGAGTATATCAGGCCAATAGCCTTCTTTTCTATTTGCAAACTGCCTTAGAAAAATATCGTATATACCGCTCTTTTTTTGGCTTTCAAAGGAATTGCAAAGATTTTCCAGCTTTTGTATCTGGGCATTATCCCTGTTGGCTTCAATATATTTTTCCACATACTGCCTATTCTGATCCAGCCACCAATGAAGTGAATTGGTTGTGGATGCTGCAAAGCACAGGTTAAAATCTCCGCTTGAATAGTCATGGCTCTTGTTTACATCATACCAGCCGTTTCCTGCTTCATAGGGTGCAACATATTCCAGATATTGCGGATTGCTGATAGGTGTGTATTCCTTTTCGAAATCACTGTCCTCCCCTCCCATTTTAGGAGGTGTGATTCCTTTGGCCCATATTATGGTCTTTTTTTCATTGTCCTCATCATTGATATATTCGGTTACTACATTTCCGTTTTTTGAAAGCTCATCCTTGAGGCTCATTTTTTCATTTGAAGCCGCAGCAGATACAAAAGACAGCCCCGAAATTGCGTATATAACAGAGGCGCTGATCTGTACTGCTGCACCCAATGACAAAAAGGAACAGGCGCAGCCCTTCAAAAATTTTCCCACTTTACACTTTTTCAATATTATGCTCCTTTTTTTGACTGTTTTAATATAAATAACTGCAATTTATATCTTCACACAATACCATTTTAGTACACAAGCTATCATTATACAAGCAATATTTTAAAAATGCAAGAAATAATTATTTGTGCTATAATATAAAAGATGTATGGGAGGTTCTGTTATGAATTTTGTAGAAGAAAGAATAGCAAAAGACGGGGTTATAAAAAGCGGCAACGTGCTCAAGGTGGACAGCTTTCTGAATCATCAGATGGATGTTGATTTTATAGACCGTATAGGCAGGGAGTTTTACAAAGGATTTTCCTGCAAGCCAATAAACAAAATACTTACCATTGAGGCATCGGGAATTGCAATTGCATATGCTGCTGCAAGGCATTTTAATGTGCCGGTGGTATTCGCAAAAAAATCCCGGAGTGTGAACATTTCAGGCGACACCTATGTTTCCGAGGTGGAATCCTTCACACACAAAAAGAAAAATATGGTGGTTGTGTCCAAACGCTTTTTAAATGAAACTGATCACATATTGATTGTTGACGATTTTCTTGCCAACGGCTGTGCGCTTCAGGGACTGTGCTCCATAGCCGACAGTGCACATGCCCATGTAGAGGGAATAGGCATAGTTATAGAAAAGGGCTTTCAGATAGGCGGTCAGGTCATAAGAAATTTAGGCTATGACCTTCAATCTCTGTCAATAGTTGAAGCTATGGATGAAAGCACAGGGGAAATTGTATTCAGAAATCAAAAATAAGGCAAAAAAGTACGGGCTCACGGTCTGTACTTTTTTTATACTCTCAGCAGCTCCTGCGCCTTATATCACGGCATTTTCAAACTGGCTGTTATAAAGTCGGAAATAAGAGCCCTTCTTTTCAATAAGCTCTTCATGACTTCCGCTCTCTACCACGCCGCCGTTTTCCACAAACAGAATTATATCTGCATTTTTGATGGTGGAGAGCCTGTGGGCTATCACAAAGCTGGTTCTGTTTTCCATAAGCTTATCCATTGCTCTTTGAATGATTTGCTCTGTTCTTGTATCAACAGAGGATGTGGATTCATCCAGAATCAGCATGGGATTATTTTGCAGCATTGCTCTTGCTATTGTTATCATCTGCTTCTGACCTGCCGATATGGCGGTTGTGTCCGAAATAACAGTATCAAGACCATGGGGAAGGGTTTTTATAAAATGTGAAAGTCCGCAGCATGTGCAGACACTGTTGAGCTTCTCATCAGAAATATCCTTCATATTATACACAAGATTGTTTCTTACAGTGTCCTCAAAAAGCCATGTATCCTGCAAAACCATGCTGAACATATTGTGTATGTCCTCTTTGCGTATATCTGCTATCGGCCTTTTATCTATGGCTATCATTCCGCTGTCTATGTCATAAAATTTCATCAGAAGGCTCACTATTGTTGTTTTTCCTGCTCCTGTGGGGCCTACTATGGCACATTTTTGTCCCGGCTTTATGTGGGCAGAAAAGCCGTTTATAACTTTTTTATCCGGCTGTTCCGGATAGCTGAACACAACAGAATCAAACAGCACATCGCCTGTCGGCTTTGTTGAAAGCTGCTGCTTGCTGCCCTCATCAGGCATTTCCTCTGCATTGAGAAAATCAAAGATCCTGCCTGCTGAGGCAGCTGCCGTCTGAAGATTGGACATGCCCTGGGCTATCTGTGTGAGCGGAGCTGTAAAAAGGCGGACATACAGCATAAAGGAAACTATTGTGCCAAAGGGTATTATTCCCTTTATGGCAAGTATTGAGCCTGCAACACAAACTGCCACATAGCCTGCATTTCCCACCACATTCATCAAAGGCTGCATTATGCCTGAGAGAAACTGGGATTTCCAGTTTGCCTCATAAACCTGTCTGTTCAGCTCTTTAAATTTAAGGACGGACTGTTCATCCGCCCGGGATATCCTTAAAACCTCATGGCCTGAATAGATTTCCTCTATGAAGCCGTTTAATTTTCCCAGGCTTTCCTGCCTTTGTATAAAATATCTCTGGGAGTGCTTCATAACCTCCATTATTATCAAAAGTCCTATGGCTGTTATGGCAATTACACAAATTGCCATCATCCATTGAGAGATAAGCATCATAACCAGACAGCCCAAAAATTGAGAAACAGAGCTTACTATTCCGGGCATACTGTTAGAAAAGCCCTGCTGCAAGGTTTGGACATCATTGGTTATCCTGCTTAAAATATCACCCTGAGAGGTTTTGTTAAAATAGCTCATGGGAACCTTGTTGATCTTTTCTGACAGCTCTCTTCTAAGCTGTCTGGATACACCTAAGGTCACCTTGGACAGAATATAATGCTCTGCAAATGTAAAGACAGCCCCCAATATATATATGGCAAGCAGCGCAATGCCTATCCTTGCAATGGCATGAAGATCTATGCTGCTATATAGCCCGTCCTTTACAATATTGGTTATTTCACCTATCCTGTCAGGGCCTATGATTGTAAGAACAGATGCCAAAACTGCCAGAAGCAGAGAAAAAATCACCATAGGTATTTTGTTGTTCATATATTCCAATACCCTTTTAAGGTTTGAAAGCATATTTTTGTTTTGCATAAACCGGATTTTCCCCCCTCATTTACGAAAGCTCAGATTTTGAAAGCTGTGACGAGGCTATCTCCTTGTAAACACTGTAGCTTTCCATAAGCTCTTCATGCTTTCCGTTTCCGACTATTCTTTTGTCATCAAGCACAATAATCCTGTCGGCATTTTTTATGGTGCTTATCCTTTGTGCAACTATTATTTTTGTGGTATCCTTTAAGCTATTATCCAAAGCAGCTCTTAAAGCGGCCTCTGTTTTATAATCAAGCGCAGAAAAGGAATCGTCAAAAATCAGAATTTCCGCATTTCTTGCCAAAGCCCTTGCAATGCAAAGTCTCTGCTTCTGACCTCCCGATAAATTTTTTCCTCTTTGGGCTATATTAAAAAGAGCTTTTTTGTCAAAATGCTCCACAAATTCCTTTGACTGAGATAAAGACAAAGCCGTGTCTATATCCTGAAGGGATATTTTTTCCTTTGCTCTTCCAAAGCTTATGTTATCGGCTATTGAGCCTGAAAACAGCGTTGATTTTTGTGTGACATATCCCAATTTATCATAAAGGCCTTTAAAGGAATAATCCCTTACATCCACACCGTCAACAAGCACCTGACCGCTGACAGGGTCATAAAATCTTGCAATAAGGCTTATAAGTGTGGTTTTGCCGCTTGCTGTTGCGCCTATTATTGCCAGAGTTTCCCCTTTATTGACCTTAAAGCTTATATTTTCAAGCTCGTTTTCAGGTGAGCCCGGATAGCAGAATGTAACATTTTTAAATTCCACTGTGCCTGTATTTATGCCCTTTTCCCTTTTTCCTTCACATATTTGGGGAGTTGTTTTAAGCACTTCGTTTATTCGCTCGGCTGAAACCTCGGCAGCAGGCAGCATCATAAATATCATAACAAGCATCATAAATGACATTACTACATAGGTGGCATAGGTGCTGAATACCACCACATCGCTGAACATGGTGAGCCTTGATGCCTTCTCCACAGCAGGTATTGAGGAAATCAATGCCGCCCCAAGCCAGAATATACAAAGCGAAAGGCAGTTCATGCTCAAATTCATGAATGGCTGCATAAATGCAAAAGTATGATGATTTTTAAGCTGAAGCTTGTTTATTTCAATGTTTGTCTCATCAAATTTGCTGTTTTGGTAAGCCTCTGCATTAAAGGCGTGTACAACGCCTATACCTGAAAGATTTTCACCGGCTATTTTATTTATCCTGTCTGTAAGATTCTGCACCATTCGGAATCTGGGTATAACTGATGATACTATGACCACTATAAATACACATATTATCACAACAAATACTGCTGTTGCCAAGGATAGCTCCCAGCTTTTGCCCAATATCTTTTCTATTGCCCATAGAGCCATAACAGGGGATTTTATAAGTGCCTGAAGCCCCATGGCAATTACCATCTGAATTTGGGTTATATCGTTGGTGGTTCTGGTTATAAGGCTGGAGACAGAAAATTTCATCATTTCCTCCTGTCCCAGGCCTGTTATATGCTCAAAAAGCTGCTCAGAGACTGCAAATGTAAAGCCGGAGGCTATTTTGGATGTAAGAAAACCGCAGGCTATGCACAAAAAAGCACTCGCAAGTGTGCAAAGCAGCATATTTAGGCCAACTGACAGCACATCTGAAAGCTTTGGATTGTAAGATGATATAAAAACTGTGAGATCGCTCATATAATCCGGCATTTTAAGGTCAAAATATATCTGTCCCAACAAAAGCAGAGCGCAGAAAATGCTCATCAACGCCTCCTGCCATTTCATCCTTTTCAACAGGCTAAACATCTGTCTCACCTCCCATATTTTTTTCCTCCTTACACATTTTCTCTGCGTTATCTGTCATCACCCTGAAGCAATTTTTGAAAATTTCCAAATCCTCCTCTGTCAGATTTCTCATAAGCTCTCTTACAAATTCCCTTTGCATTTCACGGCCTTTTTCTATCACAGGCACAGACTTTTGTGTGCAGACAAGCCTTATCTTTCTTCTGTCATTCTCAACCTCATGTCTTTCTATAAAGCCGTTTTCTGCCAGCTTTTGTATGTAAAGTGAAACCACGTTGGGCTTTATATTTCTTTTCTCACTTATTTCCTTTGCTGTATAAAGCTCGGGGTTATTTGCCAAAAACATTATTATGTCAAAGGATGTCTGTGATATTGAAAATTTTTGCAGCAGCGGCTCACACATAAGTTTATACGCCTTATCCACCGATTTTATAAGCATTAGCAACGATGACATATTCATTTTGAATCCTCTTTTACTTCAAAATTAGATAGTTCAAAAACGAACCATCTAAAATCATACTGCTTTTTTGCTAACATATATTGGCTATTTTGTTAACTAAATAAATTATTTTGTGAACGCAAAACTCCAAATATCAGTTAAAAATCTCAATATATGGTAAAAATATGACAGCTTCTGCTTGTTTAAGGCTTGTATGAAAAGGCTTTGTACCTTAAATTCAAAATATATATTTTATATATAAAACATATATAATTTTGACTTTAGCATCAAGCCTTTAACTGTTTTGCATAAAAGAAATGTGAATTTAGGCTTGACTTTTTTATTTTACGTCAATATAATTAACTTTGTTAACTTAAAAGGAGGATGTATATGGAACAAAAGGAGCTTGAATTTATGCTCAATTGCTTAAAGCAGCTTCATCTTTTTTCCAGAGCGGTGCTTTCCTGCTGCCGAAAAGAGGGGCTTACAAACAGCGAGCTGGAGCTTTTGTCACTTATGCATATATCCGCTGACAGCTGCACACCACTTTCCTTGAGCCGACATACAGGCATGAAAAAGGAAGCTGTCAGCCGGGGACTGCGCCGGCTTTTTGAAAAGGGCTATATAGAAAAAAGGACAAACCCCGGCGATGAGCGCAGCTATATGCTTTCGCTCACAAAGGAGGGCAAAGCTGTGCTTGCAGCAAGCTATGATTCCATGCTCAATCCCCTTTATGAGCTTAAAGAAAAAATGGGAGAGGATTTTTATGCTTTGTCCAAGCTTATAGATATTGCCAATACCATCATCACGCCAAAATAGGCAGCTTTAAAGGAGGATTTATTTTGCGGTTTTATGACGCTTTACAGCTTGGCCCCGAAATTTTAAAAAAGAAAATCAAGGAGGAAGAATTTCCCCCAAAAAGGCGTATGCTCTATCTTGCAATGATAACAAGAGCATTGCTTATAGTTATTCTTGCCACAGCTCTCATAGGGCCTGTGGGACCTGTTTTCGGGCCGGAAAACAGCTGTATGGCAGTTGTTATATTTTGCCTTATTCTGGGAATACATTTTGTGGATTTTGGATATTGTATGTCGGATTCACTTATTTTTCTTGGTGTAAGCTTTCTTATATTGCTCATCTGCCCCATATTAGCCTCCTCATCAGGCCCTATTGCAGCAGGGCTTATTCATTTTATCTCGGTATTTCTTTTGATGGCAATAAGCAGCGACAGACCTGAAATGGGAAACGGCGGACTGTTTTCCTTTGCCTACATTCTCATGGTGGGAAATGCTGTTCACGGTGAGCTTTTTTATAAGCGTGCCGTTCTTGCGCTTATAGGATACATCCTATGCTCATTTATATACTATAAAAGTCATAAAAACAAAAATAAGGGTGTGAGGTTTTTTCATCTGGCAGCCAAATTTGATCTTTCGTCGGCAAAATGCCGCTGGCAGCTTCAGATGGCTTTGGGCGTAAGCCTTTTATTTGCACTGGGCAGCACCTTGAATATAGAAAGAATGATGTGGGCAGGCTTTGCCTGTGCTTCAATGCTGGGCTGCTATATGGGAAACATCACCTTGAAGGTGAGGGAGAGATTCTTCCAAAGAATTTTTGGAGTAATTTTAGGCTCTGCAATTTTTTATGTGGTATTTAAGTCTTTGCCTGCAAAATTCCATTTTATATTAGGCCCCTTAGGAGGAATATTTCTGGGATTATGCACAGAATATAAGTATAAAACTGCAATGAACTGTCTGGGCGCACTTATGCTTGCCACATCTGTTTACGGTCTTGAATATTCTGTCCTTTTAAGAATATTGAATAACTTCTTGGGCGCTGCCTTTGGTTTTGTATTTACCCTTATTTATGAAAAGCTGATAAATCAAAGATTTGAGAGTAAATAAAGTCTGTTTTCCGGTCAGAATATAAAATAAAATTCAGCATAAGCACTTAAAGCTTTGACCTTAAAAGGTCGGGGCTTTTTTTCTTTGCATATTAGGTTTAATTTTTTTATGCCCGTTAAGCTCTTAAAACAAAAAATCCCTGTGAGACAATATGCCTTACAGGGATAAAACCATAATTTTTTGCAATGTGCCCGATAGCTGCCGCAAGATTAAAAATTCCTTTGGCCAAAAGGGAAAATTCATTTAAGGTTTTTTAATTTTTTTACAAGCCCTATTTAAAAAGAGGTCCTTCCCTCTGCAAAATAATCTATCTGCATTGCCCTCTTCACCTCGTCTAAGGTTTCACATGCTGTCTTTCGGGCACAGAGGCTTCCTTTTTTCAAAAGCTCATATATAATTTCGGGATTTTTTTCCAATTCCTTTCTTTTTTCTCGGATGGGGCGCAGCTCCTCCTCTATCACATTATTCAAAAATCTCTTTATCTTCACATCGCCTAAGCCGCCCTTTTGATAGTGGGCCTTAAGCTCGTCAAGATTATTATATTCAGGAAGAAATTCCTCAAAATGACAATCAGTGCAAAAGGCATCAAGATAGGTAAAAACTGTGTTTCCCTCTATGTGTCCGGGGTCAGATACCAAAATATGTGATGGGTCGGTGTACATATTCATTATCTTCTCCTTCACCTCTTCTGCCTCATCACTTAAATATATACAATTCCCCAAAGATTTGCTCATTTTGGCTTTTCCGTCAGTTCCGGGAAGTCTCATGCAGGCATCATTTTCGGGAAGAAGGGCGTTTGGCTCTGTCAAAACAGGTTTGTAAACAGAATTAAACCTGCGCACTATTTCCCTTGTCTGCTCTATCATGGGCATTTGGTCCTCCCCCACAGGCACGGTTGTCGCCTTAAAGGCTGTTATATCCGCAGCCTGACTTATGGGATAGCAAAGAAATCCGGCGGGTATGCTTTTTTCAAATTTTCTCATTTCAATCTCAGACTTGACTGTGGGATTCCTTTGCAGCCTGGACACTGTCACCAGATTCATATAGTAAAATGTAAGCTCGGTAAGCTCCGGTATCTGAGATTGTATAAAAATTGTAGTTTTCAAAGGATCTATCCCGGCTGCAAGATAATCCAGCGCCACCTGTGTTATATTGCTTCTTACCTTGGCAGGATTGTCAAAATTATCGGTAAGCGCCTGTGCATCTGCAATCATGATAAAAATTTGGTCAAATTTATTTGAATTTTGCAATTCCACTCTTCTTTTTAAAGAGCCTGCATAGTGTCCGATGTGAAGTCTGCCGGTGGGGCGATCTCCTGTGAGAATGATATTTTTCATAATACTGCTCCTTTTGATTTTTTCTTTTTGTGATGCGAAAACGGAGCAATAAAAAAATCCCCGCCCTAAAAGGACAGAGATAAATTTCTGTTTGCCACCTTATAGCCACGCACCATCATGCGCTCCCTCTGTTACGGCAAGGGCAATTCCGTCGGCGCCTACTCGTTTCCTTTCGGGCCGCCCTCATAAGTCCATTCACTGTAAAAAGGAGCACCGTCCTCTCACCTTAAAACGGCTCTCTGTAAATCCTCAGATACAGCTACTACTCTTAATCAACGGTTTATATTAAGGGCATTATATTCTTTAACTCAAATAAAGTCAAGTGCATAACACACTTTTCAGCTCTATCTTTTAAGAGAAAAAAGTGCTATAATGCAAAAGAAAAAAATCAAAATGCAAGAGGATATATAATGTCAGAAAAAACAACAGAAAATTTCACACACAGAATAGGAAATCTCACAGTAATTACAGGCCCTATGTTTTCGGAAAAAAGCAATGAGCTTATTTCAAGCCTCAAAAAGATAGAGCTTTATCAGCACAAAAAGGTAGCTGCCTTAAAGCCGGATATTGAAAACCGATTTTCCCACAGCGAAATTGTCAGCCGAACAGGTCTTAAAATGGAATGCATATCCTTTTCAAAGGATGAAAGCACACAGGCTATTATAAGGGCTGTCCCTTCTGACTGTGATACAATAGGCATTGACGAAATCCAATTTTTTGGGGACTTTATGTATAAAGCCATACTCTGCTGGCTGGAAAGCGGAAAGGATGTTTTTGTAAGCGGACTTGATTTGGACCTTTTGGGAAATCCCTTTAAAATAACCTCCAGTCTGCTGTCACTTGCCGACAGAACAATAAGAAAGCATGCCTATTGCTCAAAATGCGGTCAGGAGGCAAAATATTCCCAGCTTGTGAGCAACGGCCGTGAAGTGGTGGAAATAGATTCTGTTATCAAGGTGGGCGACAGCGACTATGAGCCCAGATGCAAAAACTGCTTTGTTATGAAAAGACAGAATGACTGCTGTCTTTAAAATAAATATAATATCCGCAAAAAAGACAAGGTGCAGAAATTTCATGCCCCTTGTCTTTTGTTATGCTCTGTTTGATTTTAAAAAAGCAAAAATTCAAAAAGCCATAATTGCCTTGACAGCAAAGAAAAATAAAAGCCGGTCTATATCATAAAATCCGTTGGTTTAAGATATTTGCTTAATTTCCCAATTTATTTTTTGCCGCAGGCTTTCTAAAATCTGCTTTCATATTTACTGCACACTTTGCTGACTCTCTATAAAGACAGCAAAATGATATTCCTTTACATTTTTTCTACATAAAACATAATTTTAGTTATAAATTCATCCTCATAACGGGAGGTTATATAGTCGTTTATGCAGAATTCAAAGGAATCGGAAATAATTTTAAGACTGTTTTCTTTGCAATACTGCAAAAGTTTCATATAGGTATCCCCTATGGTGTAATAATTTCCCACATGATATGCACAGGCGGTAAGCCCTAAGCAGAGCTTTTTGATATTTCCCACCTCTTTTATGTTGTCGGTTGTGAGAAAGGCTATGCTCGCCTCTATAAAGCGCTCATTCAATATTCTTTCCAAAGGCACCGAAACACCGGATTGAAAAAATATAGGTATATTTTCCTTAAAGGATTGGGCGTAGCACTTTTTCTGCGCTATGCTTATCTCCCTCATTCCGTATGGCTGCTCAATGTTTTCATATATTATATATACGCCGTCAAAAAATTCCGTCTTTGGACTGGTGTCCTTTAAAGAAAGCGCCTTTTCCACCTGCTCACAGCGGTTTTCCAGACGATTTTTAAGCATGGAAAGCTCGTTTATTTTGCCGTCTATCACCGAGAGCTGACGGCGAAAAAAGGCAAGGCTGTTTTCGGTGGTATAATTTTTCATATGCTCCTTTATTTCATTCAGAGAAAAGCCCAGCTTCTTCATTATGAGTATGGTGTCAAGATAATCCAGCTGTTCTGCGCTGTAATATCTGTAACCATTTTTTGAATCAATCATTGAGGGCTTGAAAAGACCTATTTTATCATAAAAAATAAGCGTCTGTTTGGAAATGTTCTGATATTTTGCCAATTCTCCTGCCGTAAACATATTTTCCATATTTTAAAATCATTCCCCCTTTAAAGGAATCCTCATGAAATAAAAACCCTTTTATAACCTGCACTATTTGGTCTTTCCCGGAACCCACGCAGACGGAACCAGCTTGGAGGCAGGATTTGTATGCACCAGCTGATCATCAAAGAATATATGCGCCCCAAAGGCTTTAAGCACATCCGCCTTGGGCACTCCCCCCAAAAAGAAGGACTCATCAATCCTCACATTCCACGATCTGAGTGTCCTTATCACTCTCTCATGGGCAGGGGCACACCTTGCAGTTATCAAGGCTGTCCTTATGGGAACATTTTCATTCTTGAACTGACTTTGCACTGTGGAAATTGCAGCAAGCAGCTTGGCAAAGGGGCCCTCTGCCATAGGATTTGCGGCATTTGCTTTTTCATGCTCATCAAATGCCTCCAGCCCCTGAGATCTGAATATCATCTCCGATTCATCAGAAAATATGACCGCATCCCCATCAAAGGCTATCCTTATCTGGGCTATGCTCTGATCGGGGCTTATTTCCAAATCATCGTGACCGCATATAAGTCCTGCGGCTATTCCACCATCTATTGCCTCCTGCACATCCTCCTTGTTGGCTGAAAGAAAAAGATCTGTGCTGAAGGCGTTCAAATAGGGCGCTATCTTGCTTCCATCCACCAAAGCAGCGCGGGTTATATCAAGGCCATAGTGGTGTATGGAGTTAAAAATCCTAAGGCTTGTGTCCGCACTGTTTTTGGACATTATTATTATTTCACAAAGCTTATCCTTGCCCACATTCAGGTTGTGCAGGGCCTTTATAAGCGGAAAAGCTGTGCCCGGCTTTAAAATATCCTTTTCATGTGCTACCTGATATTCACAGTAGGCATCCAGCCCCTGCTCTTCATAAATTTTGTTTTCCTCCTCCAAATCAAAAAGCGCTCTTGAGGAAATTCCTATTACCAGCTTATCCTTTAAATCAATACCCATTTGTTATCTCCATTTAATTTTATTAAATTTTCAGATTGCTTAAATTATATTTATATGATATAATTTGATGTTAAATCACTTTTTGCAAGCTTAAATATAATTTTTCTTTTATTATACTTTCAAATCTTCACAGAAACAAGATTTAAAACAGCTTAAAAAATATTTTAACCAATTATAAAAAATTGTGAGGTCATAATATGTTTAAAAAGCTTTTGGAAGAAATCAAAAAATTTGACACCATCATCATACATCGCCATTTCAATCCTGACGGCGATGCTATGGGAAGTCAGATCGGTCTTAAACACATATTAAAGGATAGCTTTCCTGAGAAAAATATTTTTGCAGTTGGCGATGGTGCAGGCAATTACAGCTTTATGGATGACTGTGTGATGGATGAAATTTCAGATGATACATTTAAAAACGCACTTTCCATAATATTGGATTGCGGCTCAAAGTCGCTTATTTCAGATGAGAGATTCAGCCTTTCATGTAAAACCGCAAGGATAGACCACCACACATACAGCGGCTGCTTTACAGATTTGGAGGTTATTGATTCAACATCAGAAAGCTGCTGCGGACAGATAACAAGAATGGCTATGGAAAATGATTTAAAGGTTTCCCCTCTGGCTGCAAAATCGCTTTTTACAGGAATGGTGACGGATTCCGGACGCTTCCGCTACGATTCCACCTCCTCTGAAAGCTTTAAGGAGGCTGCCTTTTTGATGGAAAAGGGCTTTGACTTAAATGAAATTTATCTTAACCTCTATTCTGACGATTTTAAAATGAAGCAGCTGAGGGCTGAGTTTATACTAAAAATAAAGCTTACAGATAAAAATGTGGCATATATCTACACAACAAAGGAGGAATTGGCCTCACTTGACACAGATACCTTCACCGTTTCAAGGGGAATGGTGAATACTATGGCAGATATAAAGGGTGTGGATGTGTGGGCAAACTTCACAGAAACTGATAAGGGCATACTCTGTGAGCTGCGCTCAGGCAAAAAAAGCATAGTTCACATAGCCAGAAAATACGGCGGCGGAGGTCATGCAAAGGCCTGCGGCGCAACACTTTCCTCAAAAGAGCAGGCTATGGAGATGCTCAGAGATTTGGATAAGGTGACGGAGGACTAAAATGAACATTGAAATTAAAAATGCCATACTTGACAAAATAAAGGAATATGACAAGATTCTTATTTTCCGCCATATTCGCCCGGACGGTGACTGTATGGGCGCAAGCAAGGGACTTAGGGAAATTCTTCGTCTTTCATACCCTTGCAAGGAAATTTATATTGTGGATAATCAACATTCTGATTACCTTGCCTTCTTAGGCGAGGATGACAGTGAGGTTCCTGATGAGTTTTACAGCCATAGCCTGGGAATAGTTGTGGATACTGCCAATAAGGACAGGATATCCAATCAGAAATTTTCCCTGTGCAGAGAAATAATAAAGATAGACCACCATATAGAAATAAGTCCCTTTGGGGATATTTCATGGGTGGAGGAGCAAAGATCCTCTGCCTGTGAGATGATTGCCGATTTTTACAACACATTTAAAGATGAGCTTAAAATCAACAAAACCGCAGCGCAATATATATACACCGGCATGGTGACAGATTCCGGGCGCTTCCGCTTCAGAAGCGTTTCGGGCGAAACCCTTCGTCTGGCAGCTCTTATGCTGGATGCAGGAGTTGACACAGATACCCTGTATGCCAATCTCTATCTGGAGGATTATGATAGCTATAAATTCAAGGCGTATATATACAGCAATGTGGAAAGAACCGAAAACGGCGCTGCATATCTTTATATAAGCCGTGAAATGCAGGAAAAATTTCATCTTTCCTTTGAGGATGCCAGCGCCACAGTAAATTCGATGGATTCCATAAAGGGTTATCTCTGCTGGCTGGCTTTTATTGAAAATCCCGATTCAGAGGATGAGATAAGAGTTCGTCTGCGCTCAAGGTTCATGTCAATAAACCATCTGGCGGAGGAATATAACGGCGGAGGACACGCACAGGCCTGCGGAGCCACCATCCACAGCAAAAATCAGCTTAAAGAAATGATTGAAAAGGCTGATGCAATGGTCAAAAACTATAAAGAAAACAATGAGGGCTGGATGTAATGAAAATTTTAATAACCAACGATGACGGAATTTATGCAGAGGGCATGCTCCCTTTTGTAAAATGGGCACAGAAATTAGGAGATGTGACTGTGATTGCACCTAAGGTGGAGCAAAGCGGAAAAAGCCACGGCATAGACATTCACAGACCCTTTGAAATAAAAAGGATAGATCTGCTTCCAAATGTCAGGGCTATCTCTGTTGATTCCACACCTGCCGACTGCATAAGATATGCCGTACTCGGCATAAGGGAGCATTTTGATTTGGTGCTTTCAGGAATAAACAGAGGCTTTAATATGGGACAGGACATAATCTACTCAGGAACTATGGGAGCTGCTGAGGAGGCTGCCTATCACAATCTTACGGCAATAGCCATATCAACCGATCCTAAATATTATCCCAACGCATCAAAGCATATGGATACTGTGTGGGAATTCTTTAAAAGAAACAGGCTTTTGGAAAAGCACAGGCTTTATAATGTGAACATACCCGAAAACGGAGAAAAAATTTACATAACCAGACAGGGCCCTGAATTTTATTCCGACGAATTTGTAAATGAGGAGGGGGATTTATTCAAAGCCCACGGAAAGTGTGTTTATGAGGAGGGCGATGACCTTTCTGTTGATACACACTGTGTCATGAACGGTTTTATTTCAATCTGTCCTATGGCTGTAAACAGAACCGATTTTAGGCTTTTTGAGGCTTTGCAGGACTGCAAATAAAGCCTGACAGATAAAAATATGCTGCCTTATTTAAGCCTTTTGCTTTTTATTAAAAATAAATAAAAGGCACCGATATGCTTAAATTCAATATTGCAATTTTTTTATATTGTGGTAAAATTAAATAAAAAAATTAAGGAGCTGTGCCTATGGGATTGTTTTCAAGAAAAAAGCCCCCGAAAATTACTGAAATAAATGAGCTTATCTTCTGTCCGTACAGAAACAAAGAACAGATATTATCCGTATTGGAGCAGGCATTTGATATGCAAAGCGGCGAAAGCGGAGATCAGATAACGCTCACCAACGGCGATATGTTCATCGCCTTTACAGCTGCCTCAATAGATGACGAAAGCCAATCCTTTGCAAAGGATAATATTGACGGCGCATGGAATTATTTCAGGCAGGCAGAAACACAGCATTTGGAAATACAGAGAAATGTTCTTCACCATCTGCGTATGTGCCGGGGAGTTGTTTCTGTAAATGCAGGCTATGAGGGATGTGAGGACGCAGAAAAAGAAGAGGATATCATGTCCCAGGTATACAATGCTGCCATAGCGCTTCAGGGTATTCTTACCAAGGGATCAGATGTCCTTTGCGATGCTGTGGGCCGTCCGATTTTTGATAAGCAGGGAAACAGCGATCTGGATTTTTATATGCCCCCTAAATATCCGCTACCTGACAGCTGGAAGGAAAATTCACCGCCTGATGAACTTTCACGCCGTGAACGCTCTTTTGATGCTTTGGAGCAAAAGCATATTTATGCCCCGTCATTTCTTCCGCTTTTAGGTGCAAATGAAGAAACAAAAGGCCGTTCATTGGAGGATGCAGCTAAAAGAGCAGCTGCACTTCTG
>JAHHUC010000100.1 GCA_020024215.1 Oscillospiraceae bacterium
TCCTTACTTTTTTCCTCCTGGGAATCCCCTTGATCCGAAAAGCTGCCGTCTGCCTGCTCAGACAATTCCTCCTTATAACCGGATTCATTCTCATGAGCTATTTTGTCATCAGGAATGATGACCACATCCTCAGAATTTAAGAGGCCGGGGGATTTTATTATTTTAGGCAAGGATTTCGTCACCCTCTCCTCTTGCTATCTCTATCTGACCGGATTCCTCAAGCTGGCGGATAACATCAACAATCTTCTGCTGTGCCTCTTCAACATCACGCATACGAACATTATGCAGGAACTGGATATCCTGTTCGATGCTCTCTCTCACTCTGGAGGACATATTTGAGAATATTGCCTGCTTTACGTCCTCGTTGGAGCCCTTCAATGCAACAGCCAGATCCTTTGTTTCCACCTCGCGGATAAACCTCTGGATTGCCAGATTGTCAAGATTGACAATGTCTTCAAATACGAACATGAGCTTGTGGATTTCTTCTGCAAGACTGCTGTTCTTTTCACCGAGCTCTTCAAAGATATATTTTTCGGTGGAGCGATCTACCCTGTTCATTATTTCTGCAATGTAGGAAACGCCGCCGACCTCCACCTGATCGGAGGAGATGAGGTTGGAGAATCTCTTTTCAAGAGTTTTTTCCACAATGTTTATCATCTCGGGAGAAACTCTGTCAAGCTGCGCTATTCTCTCTATTACATCAAGCTGTATGTTTCTTGGAAGCTCGGTTATAACCTGAGCTGCCTGCTCGCCTCTTGCATAAGAAAGAATCAGCGCAATTGTCTGCGGATGCTCATTTTGAAGCATCATAAGAAGGTTTTTATAATCTGCCTTCCTCACAAACTCAAAGGATTTTGAGCGCAGGGACTTGCTGAGCCTTTCCATATAGGAGGTTGCCTGCTGTGCCCCGAACGCCTTTTCCAAAACATCCCTTGCGTAGATAACTCCGCCTTCGTTGATGACCTTTTGGGTTATGCACAGCCCATAAAAGTCATCAACTATGTTCTGCATTTCCTCAGGGGAGATTCTGTCAAGCTTTGCAATTTCCAGAGAAATCTGCTCAACCTCATCATCCTTGAGGTATTTATACACCTCGGAGGCTCTGTCGGCTCCTAAGGATATTACAACTGCCGCTGCTCTCTGGGCAGGAGTAAACTTTTCCTGTTTTGCCATATTTTACTTCTCCTCCCTCAAAATCTGACGAAGAAGTGTAGCTGCTATTTCAGGATTTTCCTTGGCAAAGTCACGGACATCCGCAGCCACTGCGCTTTCCTTGGAATTAACCTGAGCCATAGCCTCATTCTGAAGCTTCTTCTTATGCTCGGCTATTTCCTTTTGAAGCTCCTGCTTCTTTCTTTCCTCTTCCTCCAAAAGCTTTCTGGCTTCAGCGTCCTGCTTGCGCTTCTTGCTTCTTCTTAAAAGAACGATGACCGCTGTGATTATAAGTATCACCAAAGCAATTCCCAAGCCTATGAGTATCATCTGCTTCTGTGTGAGCAGCTGAGCCGGTGTATCTGTTGCGGTCGGCTCTGAAACAAGGTTGAGGTTTGTCACCTTTATGTTGTCCATGCTTATATTCACCGCCTTGGAAATCAGCTCCGTCAAGGTTTCCTCTGTTTCCTCGGTAAAGTTATAGTCATTTACAATAACTGCGAGGGATGCCTTTTTAAGCACCGGCTCTCCCTTTTCTATCTGTGTCATCACATAGCTGACATCATACTCTATATCCCTTTGATAGTCAGTGGCGTTTTCCCTTGCATCGCCGCTGTCGCTGGGATAGATAGGCGGTGCATCGGTGTTGTTTTCCTCACCCACAACGCCCGAGGCAGCGTTTTCGCCATCGGTTGTGAAGGATTCGTTGAAGTGCTTGACTATTCCTGTTCCGGAATCTCCCTCTCCGCTTTGATACTGCTTGGATTCTGTAAGCATTTTATCATAGTCGAGTGAAACCGTGGCAACAGCCGTAACCCCATCGGGGCCATATTTGCCCTGAAGAAGGCGCACAACGCTCTGCTCTATATTCTTCGCAATTTTCTTTTCAAAATCAAGACGTGTGGTGCTGTAAAGCCCTGTGGATTCTTCTACCCCCAAAACCTCCATTCCTGTTTTGGAATCTACCACCACAACATCCTCGGGGCTGAGGTTGGGAACGGATGTTGATGCCAGATGCTTTATAGCCGAAACTCTCTCAGGTGTGAGGGTGTATCCCGGCTTCATTGTGACAGAAACGCCCGCCGTGCTTTTATCCCCGTCATTTTCCTCCCACACATAATTGCTCTTTTCAGGAACGGTGAATTTGACGCTGGCATCAAGTATTCCGTCCTGATGGATGAGAGTTTCCCTCATAAGGTCCTGAGCCTGATAGATAAGGCCGGTTCTCATTTCAAACTCTGTTGCCGTAAATCCGGTGAGATTGGTAAAGGTGTCATAGCTGGGGGCCGTCTTGGGATATCCTCTTCCGTTAAGCTCAAAAACCAGCTCATCCCATTGTTCCTTTGGCACAGTCACCTGACCTTTTGCATCTATTTTGGGATTTGCATCCATTTCCCTTAAAACTGCAAACACAGCTACGCTTTCTTCATCACTCATGCCCGGAAAAAGCACTTTGTAGTTATTTTTTGAAGCAGCTACAAACGCCACAAGAATAATCAATGCCGCTGCTGCCCCAATCAAACCATAAAGAAGGAGCTTTTTGGTCTTGGCCGAGAGCTTTTTATATGAATCCTTAATTTTCTCCCAATATTTTTTAAAATCAAATTTCATATAAGCTCCGTCTACTTTCTTGTGTAATCATTATTTTTAAAGCCATGCAGGGCCTAAATCTGCATCTGCATGATTTCCTTGTATGCGCTGACAGCCCTTGATGTAAGCTGCACTGCTGTCTCCACCGCAAGTGCCTGAGAGGACTGATTTATCATCATTGTGTGAAGATCGGAAACATCTCCTAAAATAAGCCCGGAGGTGTCCTTGGCTCCTGCAGCCTCGTTTTCCTCAATTCTCATAACGGCGTCTCTCATAACATCCTTGAAGGATGTGCCCTGAGCCTGTGCGGTTCCATCTTTTTCGGGGGAAAATACACTTTCCACAGGATTGAGCCCAATTATGCGTTCTATATTCATCCAAACCATTCCTTCCGCAAAATCAATAATAAATCTTATTTTCACAAAAGAAAATCTGCCACACAAATATCAGTTGAGGAAGTGACAGATTTCGTCAGCACGAAAATCCAATACGGCTCCGCACCAATTATAATATGTATTTGTCAATAAGGCTCACCAGATTGGCTATTTCCGGCTTGCTCAGCTGTGCATCAGCGCCGACCAATTCGCCTTTTTTCCGCATTTCCTCATTTATGAGTGAGGAGAAAAGTATTACAGGGAGCTTTTTAAGCTCAGGGTCATCCTTTACAAGCTTTGTAAGGTGGTGACCGTCCATCTGAGGCATCTCTATATCTGTAACTATGCAGCAGACATGATCCTCTATCGGGTCGCCCGATGTTTTTGCCTCAACAAGAAAGTCCCAGGCTTCCTTTCCGTTGTCAGTCTTTACAATATTGTGATATCCGGACTTTTCAAGGGATTTTACTATCATCTTGGCAAGAAGCATGGAATCCTCAGCCAGAAGTATGGGCTTGTCGCTGTTGCTCCTTGGCCCGAGCCTGTCCAGTTCGGAATACTGTATTCCCAAATCCGGGCTTATCTCCGACACAATCTTTTCAAAATCGAGAATCGTTATAAGGTGATCGTTGTAATCTGCTATGCCGGTAGCCACACCGTCTTTTCCGCCGTAAATTATCTTGTCCGGCTTCTTTATCTGCTCCCATGAAACCCTGTCGATGCCCACAACGGTGTGAACATGAAAAGCAAAGTCGGTCTTATTGAAATTGGTGACAATGAAAATATCCCTTTCGGGATTTTCCGACGGCGCCAGATTGAGATAGCTTGCCAGATCGATAACTGTGACAACAACATCCCTTGACTTGAAAATACCCTCTATGTCCTTTTGTGCCTTCTGCATGGGTTTGACGGGACAAACCATCATTATCTCCTTCACCTTGGCGACATTTATTCCAAATGTCTCGCCGCCGATGGTAAATTCCATAATTTCAAATTCATTTGTTCCGGACTCCAACAGAATTTCGCGCTTGTTTTCCTCCACCTGACTCCCTCCAGTTTATGTATACAAACTAACCTTTTTTATGCAGGTATTGCAATTATATTGTAAGTCACATTATATTATTTTTGTCATTCTTTTTCAATACCTTTTTCAACTTTTTTCGATATTTTACCACATTATATCGCCTTTTATATTGGGTTTTTGTGTTTTTAGTCGATAATGTAATTATCATGTGTACTGTTGTTCCTGCCTACTCGACACTTTTTTACAAATCTTGAAGTTTTCGTAAAATTTAAGTCTCAATGTGCCGTTTAAAGAGAAGCTGTACAGAGTAAATTCATATTATTTTCAATAAATGTCCAATATCTTTTTATGTACGTCAAAATTTTACATAAAAATTACAGTATAATATCTAAAATAAAGATAAGATACTTTTCAATAAATTATTGCAAAATTGAAAACACTGATAAGGAGTGATTTATTTGTCCAAAGTCTGGCTGAGCGATTATGTGGACAGCCTCTGCGAGGTAAGAACAGCTGACAACGATCTTCTGTGCATAGGTAAAATTGCAAGAACTCTCTCTGATGGTGACATCATCATACAAAGAAAGAACGATGATTTTCCCATACTTGCACTCAATGAACCTGTCAAGATAAATGTGGCAAACTACAAGCTGGGTTCAATGTTTCTTTCAGGGCTGGTCTACATTTCAAACTTTGACTTCATGCAGGTGAAAAAGATTTCCATTGTATCCGACAGCGAAAAGCGCAAAGCCTTCAGGCTCAATCACAGCGGCTGTGCCTACATATACAAAGAGAGCGAGCAGCCCCCCATGCCCCCTTTTGAAACCATATCCTTTGTCAACATAAGTCTCACGGGATTTTTATGCCAATGCGCCAAGGAGCTTATGCCGAATGAACAGTACATTTTGGAATTTGACATCAGCGGCCAAAAGATTTTTCTCAATTTTGTTGTGGCGAGAAAGGTTCCGTCTGAAAATGAGCTGAACACCTATGGCTGCACATTCTACAATGTTGACAGGAAAACCGAGGACAAGCTGCTTTTGTTCCTCCAGAAGCTGCAGCGCGAGGATATAAGAAAATTAAAAAATCCCCTGCTTTGATGATTTCCTTTTGGCAAAAAAAGCCGAATATTATATATAGATAATATTGGCAGAAAAGG
>JAHHUC010000101.1 GCA_020024215.1 Oscillospiraceae bacterium
TTCAATAAGGAGGATAACAGCGGAAATGAACTTCATTCTTGGGTGAGAGAAAGCTTTGAAAGTGCCGACAGAATTATTTTTATAGGCGCTCTGCAAATAGCTGTTCGGCTTATTTCAAAGGAAATAAAATCCAAGCTGACAGACCCTGCAGTTGTGGTGATAGATGATAACGGAAAATTCTGCATCCCCATATTATCCGGCCATATCGGCTCTGCCAACGAGTTTGCAGCCAAGCTTGCAGATATTTTGGGCGCTTGTCCTGTAATTACCACATCAACAGATATAAACCACAAATTTGCCGTCGATGTTTTTGCAAGAAAGAACAATCTGATTATCAAAAATCCCGGCAAAATAAAGGAGGTTTCATCAAAGCTTTTAAGAGATGAGAGCATAACAATATATTCCTTTCTGCCTGTTGCAGGAATTCTGCCTGATGGTGTCAGCTTAACAGAAAGCAAAAAAGCAGATGTGATTATCTCACCCTTTAAAACAGACAGCAGCAATGCCCTCATTTTGATTCCAAGGGTTTTATCCTTAGGTGCAGGCTGTAAAAAAGGGACGGATGAGGGCTTTATTTTAAAGTGCTATGATGATTTTCTCAACAGCTACGGAATCTATAAGGAGGCTGTAAAAAATATGGCAACCATTGATTTAAAAAAAGATGAAGCTGCTGTTTCGGCCCTGTCAAAAAAGGAAAATCTGCCCAGCTTTTTTTATTCTTCAAAGGAATTGGAGCTGGCAGAAGGCTGCTTTACATCCTCAGAATTTGTAAAATCCGTTGTCGGAACAGATAATGTATGTGAAAGAAGTGCCCAACTTATTTCACAAGGCAGAATTTTAATAGGAAAAACAATTTATAAAGGGATCACCTTTGCGCTGGGAATAGATGAAAAACCCTTAAATATTGGAGAGTAATAATATGAAAAAGCTTTATATAGTGGGGGCAGGACCCGGAAGAAGGGAATATATGTCCGAAGAAGCCATTGCAGCTGTAAATAAATCTGACATAATACTTGGCTATAAGGTGTATGGCGAAATAATCCAAAGGGAATTTCCCGGGAAAACAGTTTGGGTAAACGGTATGGGGAAGGAATTGGAAAGGTGTGAAAAAGCCTTCAAGGAGGCTCAAAAGGGGGCTGTTGTCGCCCTTGTTTGCAGCGGAGATGCAGGGGTTTACGGAATGGCAGCACCGGCTTTGGCCATGTGGAACAAATATCCGGATGTGGATGTGGAGCTTATAAGCGGAAACACGGCAGCCCTTACGGGAGCTGCATTGCTGGGCGCTCCTTTGAATCACGATTTTGCAGTTATCTCATTAAGCGATCTTCTCACATCATGGGATTTAATAAAAAAGCGTCTGGAATGTGCAGCTATGGGGGATTTCTGCATTGCTCTTTACAATGTGAGAAGTCATGGAAGGCCGCACTATTTAAAGGAGGCCTGTGAAATTATTTTAAAATATAAAAATGAGGACACAGTCTGCGGATATGTAAGAAATATTGGCAGAGAAAACACAGAGGCGGTCATAACAACACTGAAAAAAATCAAGGATATGGAGCTGGATATGTTCTGCACTGTGTTCATAGGAAACGAAAAGACCTATTGTTCAATGGGCAGGATGATAACTCCAAGAGGTTATGAAAATAAAAGGATATGACAAAAACAGCAATTTTTGGCGGCACAACTGAAGGCAGGCTAATCTCTGCCATGTTAAGTGATTCAGGATATGAATCTGTGCTTTTTGTTGCAACGGATTTAGGAAAAGACATCGCAAGGGAAAAGGATTCCAGACTAAAAATACATACAGGGCGCCTTGATGAGAAAAATATGGAAGCGGTTCTTTCAGACGGAAAATTCAATTTGGTTATTGATGCAACCCATCCTTATGCCTTAGAGGTTACTGAAAATATCAAAAAGGTCTGCAACAGGCTTGATCTTATGCTTTTAAGACTTATAAGAGAGGACGATTTTTTTGATGATGTCACATATGTGGAAAAAACAGAGGATATTCTGAATTTGAAATTTGAAGGAAACGTGCTTTTTACAACAGGCAGCAAGGAAACAGAAAAGCTGAAAAAATTGGAGAAGGACAACCATTTTTTTATAAGGATACTTCCTACACCGTATTCAATAAAGGCAGCAAGGCAGCAAGGCTTTTTGGACGAAAATATAATAACAGGGCAGGGACCTTTTTCTCTGAGTGACAATATAAAGCTGATAAAAGATAAAAATATCAAATATCTCATAACAAAAGACAGCGGAAAAACAGGCGGGCTTGATGAAAAAATTCAAGCTGCCAGAGAATGTGGAATCGAAGCAATAATAATCAAAAGACCCAGAGAAAACGGACTGACGCTTGCACAGCTGTCAGAGCTTATAGAAAGGAGAGCTTTATGATCTATTTGATTGGCACAGGAACAGGAAGCCTGAGGCTTCTGACAGAAGAGGCAAGAGAAAAAATACTCGTCTGTGATGCTGTCATAGCAAGCAAAAGAATTATAGATCTGCTGCCACACGAATTTAAAGGTGAGAGGTATGTGGAGGTATCTCCCTCAAAGATAAAAAAAATCACCGACAGCCTTCTTGATAAGGATATTGCTGTTCTTTTTTCAGGGGACAGCGGTTTTTACAGCGGATGTAAAAGCTTATCGGAAATTTACGGAGATAATGCTGTGATACTTCCGGGAATAGGCAGCCTTTCATATATGGCCGCAAAAATCAAAAGGCCTTGGGAAAATGTAAAATTGCTGAGCGCTCATGGAAAGAAAATAGACACATCTGCATTTATCGCTTCAAATAAAGAGGTATTCTTTTTAACAGGCGGAGAAATTACAGCGCAAAGCATAGTCGAAGATGCCTATAAAAAGGACCTTAATGATGTTACCTTTTATATAGGAGAAAATCTCTCTTATGATAATGAAAGCATAACAATGGGATTTGCAAGCCAATTATTAAATGTAAAGTTTGATAGCTTGTCAGTTGTATGGTGTGTAAACCACCGCTCATTTGACACACATCTTCATCCGTTTGATATAAAGGATGAGGAATTTATCAAAGAAAATGTGCCCATGACCAAAAGAGAGGTAAGAAATTCAGCAGTTTTAGAATTAAGGCTCGAAAACAGCGGAGTTTTTTATGATATAGGAGGGGGGACAGGTTCTGTCTCCGTCGCCGTTTCAAAGGCATCTCCCTTTATAGATATTTACACCATTGAAAAAAAGGAAAATGCCTGCCGGGTTATAGAAAAGAATTTTGAACGTCACAAGGTTATAAACGGGCATATAATCCACGGCTCTGCTTTGGAGGTTATGAAAGATCTTCCGCCGCCTGACTATGCTTTTATAGGCGGTTCGGGGAAAAGCATTGAGCCCATAATAGAGCGGCTGCTTTTTGAAAATCCAAAGGTCAGAATTGTTATAACAGCCATTACACTGGAAACAGTGTGTCAGGTTAAGAATATACTCGACAGGCTGGATATAAAAAATTGGGAGGGACGTCAGATACAAATAAATGACATTAAGGCCTTAGGCTGCTACAATGCTTTGATATCTCAAAATCCTATTTTCCTTTTTAGCTTTGGAGGTCACAATGCAATATAACATACCTAGGGTGATGATATCCTCTGTCAAAAGCAAAAGCGGCAAAACTATGATTTCAGCAGCCTTAGGCAAGCTGCTTTCTGACAAAGGCCTCGATGTTTCCATGTTTAAATGCGGCCCCGACTATGTTGATGCAAGGCTTCATAAGGAAATAACCAAGAACGCAGTCTCAAATCTGGATCTTTTCTTTGATGATGAAAGTCTTTTGAGGCAGCGCTTCTGCCAAAGGGCTCAAGGCAGAACTGCAATTATTGAAGGGGCGATGGGCTTTTATGACGGTATGTGCGGAAACACAAAAATAAATTCCGCATTTGATATTTCTCAATGCATAACGGCTCCTGTTGTTTTGATTATAGACGCAGAAGGCTCATCATTTTCCATGTGCGCTCTTATAAAGGGGTTTTTAAGCTTCAGAGAGAACAATATCAAAGCAGTTATATTAAATAGGTGCTCAGCCTCCCTTTACTCTGTGCTCAAGCCTGTTATAGAAGCTGAATGTAAAATTTCTGTTCTCGGCTTCATTCCAAAGGATGAAAGGCTTAAAATAAGAAATCAAAAGCTGGGGCTTTCTTTGGAAGAAAAGGATGAATTGAAAAGTGCGCTCGGCTGCCTTTGCGAGATTATAAATAAAAATGTAGATTTAAACAGGCTTGCTGCAATAATGAAGTCTGCACAGCCAATTGCTGTGTGCTGCGAAAAAGCTCTTTCTGAAAATTTGGATTTGAATGTGGCTGTTGCAAGGGATGAAGCCTTTGCCTTCTGCTATGATGACAATATCAGATTTTTGGAAAGCAATGGCTGCAATATAAGCTTTTTTTCACCTATGCATGATAAATCTGTTCCTAAAAATACCAATGTTTGTATTTTCGGCGGAGGCTATATAGAAAAAAACGCAAAAGCCCTGTCAGAGAATGAGAGCATGCTCTCCTCTGTGAGAAGCTTTTACAGTGGCAAAGGAGCCATCATTGCAGAGGGAAGCGGATTTATTTATATAAATGCCTCTATGGAAGATGAAAACAGGGAATGTATGAAGCTCTGCAGGATACTTGAGGGCAGGTGCAAAGCGGAAGAAAAATTAGTCAATTTTGGATATATAACTCTTTTTGACAACGAGAAAAGGCCTGTTTTAAAGGGACATGAATTTCATTACAGCTCCTGCACGGATGATGGAAACAGCTTTACAGCCAGAAGATTCAAAAGCCAAAAAAGCAGAAAAACTATTTTTTATAATGACAGGCTTTTCTGCGGCTTTCCGCAGTTTGATTTTACTTCAAACAGAGATTTTTTCACAAGCTTTTTAAGAAATATAAAAAAGAGGTAACATTTTGAATTTAGATGAAATTATATCCGGCATCAAAGCACCGGATGCTGAATATTACCAATATGCAAAAAAGCATTTTGACAATATAGCAAAGCCCATCGGCTCCTTCGGAAAATTGGAGGACATAGTTGCTCAAATTTGCAGCATAGAGGAAAAAACTATCCCAACAATAAAGAAAAGAGCAGCCGTTGTTTTTTGCAGCGATAACGGAATTGTGGAGGAGGGCGTTTCTCAGGTCGGACAATTTGTCACAGCAAACGTATTTAAAAGCATAAATGATAAAAGTGCCTGCATAAGCAAT
>JAHHUC010000102.1 GCA_020024215.1 Oscillospiraceae bacterium
ATTTGTTGTAGTCTTTAAGCGAAAAGGCAACCTTTATAATCAGAGCCGCAGAAATTAAACCGACAATAATTGTCACATAGTCAATATATTTAACTACATTTTTCTTAGTCATAATAACCCCTCATTTTTGACATATATACGCCTTTATTTTCCTAAATTGTCTATACATATAAATACGGGTACACCTTTATATTTTTTTCCAACAGTAACTCTGCCTGTACCACTTATATTCCAAGAATCAATTATTGTCCACCCATTTCCATCATTTTCACACAACAGCAACTCCCCACTTATCTTTGCACTTGATTCTTTTGCCTTTACAGACGTGCTTACAGATATTAAATTTTTTTTATTGCTGATATTGACATTGGCTAAAGACGTTTGTTCCCATAATGGCTGTATTGTTTCTTTTGCAAATGAAACAATATTGATCCCAATCGTTGCAATCAGCATTATTGCAGCTAAGCTTCCTGTAAGTATACTTGAAAATAAAACTTTCTTTTTCATATAAAAATCCTCCTGCTTTTATTGTTTTCACCCTTATAACGTAAGCAGGAGGATTTTTGCGACATATTTATATGAAAATATTTTCACAAAATTCTATTATATTTTTTGGTGATAAATTAGAAATCACTGTAAATCCTATGTTATATTTTTCAAATGTGACATATATTTCATTTCCTTTTCTCCATGTATAGGCTTTCTTGTCTCCTATCATTATCTCCTCTATATCTATTCCCTCTGTATCAAGATTTACAGTATTATTTACTGTTCTTGCATGGAGGTAAATAAACTTATCTTCATTTTCAAATTGATATACAGCAACAGGATCTGCAACATTTTTTTCTGTTAATGATAACTTTTCAGGCAAATAATTAAACTTTATATTTTCAAGAACTTTAAAATCTACATCAGCACTGCTCTGATTTTCTATTGCAAATGAACTGTATTTCGGAAATGTCTTTACTATCCACCTATATATTTCTTCTCTTAACTCTGCATTTACAGATATGGCAAGACCTAAGCTCAAAACGGATGCAAGAACTACTATTACAGCTTTTTTGATGACTGATTTATTTTTTGAATGTGTGTTTATTCCCATATCTTCCAATCGGCGTCTTTGTTTGAATGAAAGAATAATGTCTTTTGAAATATCCGTTTCTTCATCATTGATATATTTCATAAAGGCTATTTTTGATGCATCTTTCAAAGATTCTTCTGATATTTTCTGATTTTCAGAAAGATTCATAGACAATGCCAGCAAAAGCTCTGCAAATTTATATTTATCAGCTGCATTCTCAATATCAAGAATACGCTCTGTCTCCCTTGGGCCTATATTATAAATTTCCTTCATAAAAAGCAGGGCTTTTAAATCCTCTGGTAAACCATATATTCTTTCAGCCAACATATTTTTATCAAATATACAAACTTCCCTTTTATCCTTTTGGTGACATTCGTTTTTCCATTCATCCATCATGGATTTTTTTAGGCCGGATTTTAAAATTTCTCTGTTGCTATTCATTTGTTGTTATGCCCTCCCTTTCACAAAATTCTTTCAGCTTATCAAGTGCTCTTTCTGCCCTTTTTCTTGCTGCCTGCTCTGTCATGTTCACATATTTGCAAATTTCCCTATACGGCATATCCTCTCCATAGTAAAGCTGTAAAATGGTTCTGTCCTTATATTTCAGCTTTGAAAGAAATTCCTGCAGGCTTTCGCTTTTCAGCTTTGACAACACATCATCCTCCAAAGAATCTATCGAATCATCCACATTGTCCATTTCATCAGACAGCAGCAGCTTTTTTTCCTTACGCAGCAAATCTGTTGAAGCATTTTTCACTATTACAACGCAGAACCCCACCCTTTCGTGACATGGAATTTCAGAAATTCTTTCAATATTATTGATTATTTTTAAAAAAGCCTCTGCAACTGCATCCTCCGCCTTTTCCCTGGAATGTAAAATGCCGTTGGAAACATTTAAAAAGAAGGCATAATTTTCCTTATACAGCTCATCTACAATTTTTTTAAAATCCGCAGAAAGTGTGTTAATCATTAAAAGAAAAAACAAACCTATCCCCCCATTTTATTATTTTTAAATAAATTTGTTATTTTTTTATCCTGATTCAATTATACTTATATTCTTTTATCTTGACTATCCGCAAATTATAAGATTTTTTACACACAATAATGTATATTTTAAAAAAAGAACAGCGTTCAAAGTGAACACTGTTCTTAAAAGAATTATTGAATTATAAGTTTAAATTTGCCCTCACTAAGCCGCCAGCTGACAGCCCTTGTCAAACTCTATTGTGCCCTTATAATTCTTTATAATGCCCTTGACTGTTATCTCGTCACCCTCGGATAATTTATCCGCACCCTCGCCGGATAGACGATAGCACAAAATAGGCTTATCTTCAAGAGCACCAACCTGAATCAAAACAGAAATATTTTTGTATTCGGGATTGTAGGGGGTGTCTATCTTTACAATTTTTCCGGTGAGTGTAAGCTCGCCTTCAACTGAAAGACCGTCCTGAAGCTTATAAACAGCTTCAACTATCTCTTCGTTGCTCATGCCCTCAGTGATGACAATTGCAGCAGGAACCTTCTGAGCAAAGCTCACCACTTCCTTGTTGCCCTTATCATCCGAAATTTCCGCTGTAAGGTTGAAATTAAGCTCCTCAGGATTTTTCTCGTCAATGTCAACCTTTACCATTCCGCTTTCGGTGCTTTCAAACTTTACAGTGTCAGAATCAGCCTTCCACTCCACCTTATAAGAAGCTTCGCCGACTGTAACCTTGCCCACAACCTCAAAATCCTCAGCTCGTGTGGCAGGCATGGTCCTGTACATTGCAGAAAGATATTCCTTGGCAGAAGCTATATCGGAATTTTCATCAGCCTTGCTGACATTCTCGGTATTCTGAGCCTGCTGGCCGCAGCCTGCCATCGCAGACATACACATAGCAAGCGCAAGCATAAATACAGTAATCTTTTTCATATTCTGCTCCTTAATAATTAGTTTGTGATTTTAATATCCTTTGCAGAAAATACCTTTATCTGGTAATTTCCGTCAAAGCTATCCACAATTCCTCTTACTTCAATATTTTTGCCTTTGTAGGCATCCTCTCCTATAAGCTTGCCGTTTTCATCCTTCAAAGCCGCTGTTCTTATGCTGACAGCAAGATTATCAGAAACACACTCTAAGGTCATTGCGCCATAGGAGGAGCTGTCTTTATTATTGTTCATAACTGCATCTTTTACATAAAGATTTTTCATCGTTACAGAAGATGCCATAGCAAGATAGGCATAATCAAAGCTTTTTTTCTCATCGCCTTCAATTATTTCCACCTTTTTATTCAAAAGCATATCGGCTGTTATGGGTGTAAAGGAAATTTCATTCCCCTCGCTGAGCTTTTTGATATTATCCGGATCATCCGGCTTCATGGCACGATAGCTTATTCCGGAAATCTGATATGCCTGACCTGCCTCATAATAGGAAACTGTGCCCACTATCCGCACACCATTTCCCACCGTGAGAATATCCAAGCCGTCACCTGAAAGATTAAAGCCGTAATAAACAGGTATTCCAAAGGTTATGCCGGTATCCTTATCAAAGCTTTGCACATAAACTCCGTTTTTGCTGTGCTTTGAAACCACTCCCTCAAATGCCACCTTTGAGCCTATATAGCTTTCTATATTGCACCTCAATTCCTTTAAGCTTAGCTCTATTGCATCGCCGTAAAAAAATTGGGGGTCCTTTTCGTTGGAAAATATATTCAGCTTTTTATCCTTTGCATGGCTCAAGGCCTTCATGCAGAAATCTCCATAGCGGTTGTTTGCGCTGGAGGAGCCGACTGCCAAGCCGTTTTGAAGAAGCTCCACATTGAGATTGCGATAGGGCGCATCGGCAGCTTGTCTGTACCATACCCAAACCAGATATCTGTCACCTGTGGAATCAACATTCCAAGAGCCTGTGTCCGACTCAATGATTATTGAATCCGCCGCAGACAGCCTATTTTGAGTAAAGCTTGAGGCAGCCTTGCCGTATTCTTCAATCTTTCCGGTGGATTCCGGTGTATCCACAGCCAAAAATCTGGCTTTTAAAATCTCATCCTGTGAAATGGATTTTGGCACATTAAAATGAACGGTGTCACCATCTACAAAATCCCTGACAGTTACCTCCTGCTTTATTGTGGCAGAGTTCATGTCAAGGCGCGGCTCATAGAATGATTCTGAAGCTTCTGATGAGTCAATGTCATCAAGGGAAGCCTTTGGGGAATCAGAATTCTGACACCCCAAAAGAACAGCACAGGCCAAAAGTAAAACCGAACAGCCCTTTAAAAATTTATTCATAGCTTAAATTCTATTAGCTGGCGTATTCACACTCTGCCACTGCATCCTCAAATGCCTTGTCTATCTGTGCATCCAAATTGTCGCCCTTTGCTGTGAGAACCTTTACCATAAGAGCGCCTACCTGCTCACGGGCAGCGGAGGAGCCATTGAATGCAGGTGATGTGTAGTAGGCATCAACCTGCTCCATGCATACCTTTGCAGAAAGAGCAGCGATATATTTTCCGCCGTCGGCATTTGCCAAAAATTCTGCATAGGCAGGGTTTTGAGCAACGGACTTGATAACAGGAACATATCCGGAAGCCATAGCAAACTCAGCCTGGAAATCAACATTTGTTGTGAGGAACTTTGCAAACAGCCAGGATGCAACAACCTCCTGCTTGTTGGGGTTGTTGAAAATGCAGAGGTTGGGGCCCTGAGAAATAACCTTCTGGTTGTCCTCGCTAACCTGAGGCATTCTTGCAGCGCCTACCTCAAAGAGATAATTTCCTGCATCATCGGCAGCAGGTCTTTGATGTGTGGCACCGGCAGAGGAACCGATGGACATATAGCTTCTTGTTCCCTCGGTTGAGGTGAACAATCCGGAGGTATAGCCGCCGTAAATCTTCTGTGTTGTCAGATAGCCCTTCTGATACCAGTCGTTAAATTCCTTTACAAATGCCTTGTTTTCGGGATTGTTAAAAAGATAATGGTCGCCTGTTGCGCTTGTATAGGGTGTCTTATAC
>JAHHUC010000103.1 GCA_020024215.1 Oscillospiraceae bacterium
GAAAAAGACTGGGAGTTGTCACGAGAAGAGTATATTTCATACAGAAATGAGGCAAAAGAAAAAAATAAATTATATGAAAGCATGAACACAGCTTATCTTGATGAACAGGCCGGAATTTTGGCAGAGGAACTAAAGGAGGGAGAGCCCTGTCCTGTTTGCGGCTCTGTTGTTCACCCTTATCCTGCAAAAAAATCGCAGAAGGCTCCGTCAAAAGAAGAGCTCAAAATATGCAAAGAGGATAGTGCAAGGGCAAATGAGGCCTCAGAGAAAGCCAGCAAGAAAGCAGAAGCTAAAAAAAGCGTGTTTGAGACAAAAAGCAGCCTTTTGGCTGATGGCTTTGTTAAGCTGTTTATAAATTGTGATATAGATGATGTGGATTTGCTTATAGATGAAAAACTAAGTGAATTGGAAGAAAAACTTTCCGTTATAGCCTCGCAAAAGAAAGACGAACAGACAAAAGCAAACAGAAGAGAGGAAATTGGCAGGCTTATGCCCTCCAAAAAGGAATATTCGGAAAAGCTTTTGCATGAGCTAATGGAATTATCAAAGAATATATCCGGTCTTAAAGAAAATGCTGCACAAACAGAAAAAAATGTTTCAGAAATTTCCTCCAAGCTGCCGTATGAGGAAAAATTTGAAGCAGAGCAAAAAATAAAAACATTAAATGAGCAGTCTCATAATATTTCTCAAAGAATTGATGAAAAAAAGAAATCCTATGAGGAAAAAAAGTCGGAGCTTATTAGGCTGGAGGGACAAATTTCTCAGCTTGAAGAGATCTGCAAGGGTAGGACTGTAAATAATCTTGCGGATTTGAATGAGGAATTGGAAAAGACAAAAAATGAAAAATCCATTTTAAGCGAAAGAAAAGAAAATTTATCACATAAAATTTCCAGCAACAGCACCAATTTAAAACAGCTTAGTTCAAAAAAAGATGAAATTTCTCAAATAAGTAAAAAATGGTCTGTTGTAAAGGTGCTTTCAGAGACAGCCAACGGAACACTGTCAGGCAAGGAAAAGATAATGCTGGAAACATATGTTCAGATGACCTATTTTGACAGAATAATAGAGAGAGCAAACCTGCGGTTTAAGATTATGACAGGCGGCAAATATGAGCTTAAAAGACAGTCGGAGGGAGATAATAAGCGAAGTCAAAGCGGGCTTGATTTGGCCTTGATAGATCATCATAACGGAACACAGAGAAGTGTTAAAACTTTGTCGGGAGGGGAGGCCTTCAAGGCATCGCTTTCTTTGGCATTGGGCCTTTCGGATGAAATAAGCTCATTGGCAGGCGGAATAAGGCTGTCTGCCATGTTTATAGATGAGGGATTTGGTTCTTTGGATGATGAATCCCTCAATCAGGCTATGAATGCGTTGGTGGGACTTTCTCAGGGAAATAAGCTTGTGGGAATAATATCTCATGTGTCTGAATTGAAGGAAAGAATAGACAAGCAGATTGTTGTTGCAAAATCATCTGACGGTTCATCCTCACTTAAAATAGTTGTTTAGTAATTACAATAAAAGAGACTGCGCATCCTAACACACAGTGAGAAGATAGCAAGAGTTGATTTGTCAAGGAGGAATTCTGCATTTCAATACGGCTTTGAAAAAGCAGAGGGGTCGAACCCTCTTAGCTGTATAGTACTGCCTGCCGAAGAAGGTAGCCATTCCCCCCTCAAAGAGCGCACGTCTGATGCAGACAGTACCACCGCCCACTTGTGGGTGGTGAGTAAGTGCGCCCTTGGACGGATTATAACTGACTATCCTTTTGAAATTGATATAATTTGAGTATAAACTAAATCAAAACTTATCTAACAGTTTATAAAATCGGAGTTGCGGGAGGCAAGGTAATGGACAAAAAGACACTGTATTTATCAATATTGGGATTGATCATTGTATTGGTAGGTTGTATCGCTGTCTGTTTGATGGGATTTCCGGCAGGCCTTTTTATCATTATACCCACCGGAATACCCCACTGTATGAACCTTTATAGATGGAGAAAGGAGAACAAATAAATTCAGATTATTCTAACAGATTTGCTTTAAAAATTTGCTTAGCTGACGGAATCCTTAATAGAGACTGATATAAAGCTCTAAATATAACAATTTGCAAAAAATCTGCTTAAAAAGCTGCTGAAACCTTCAGTGCAGGAGAGTTTCAGCAGCTTTTTATTGCTGTTTTTTCGTTTTAATACTTTGCTCAATGAGACCTTCAAGAAGTTATTGTATCTTCAACGATTATATTGATTAACCACCGCCTTTTCACCGTGCGTCATTCACCACAAATGAGCCGCCAGTCGTTATGTATCAGGTGGCAGAAACCACCCTTTACAGAGTACATCTCAGTCTTTTTCTTTTTAAATTTTCGGCAAGCTCTGCATATGCAGAACATATTTTTACATCCTGCATACCTGCATATTATATTTTGCCGTCTTTATTTTTGAAGGAGCTGCAGGTCTTTTTGTAAAATACCCTTTGAGAGCAGGATTGATTTTATTCTTAAAAACGCAGCTTCATCAGGGACCATAATTGTGTGATAGTGATATCCGTCTGTTAAATCAGAAAGCTGTCTGGCATTGGATTTTTCTGCCTTGGACATAAATTGGTCCGCATCATAGCGGGATGATATGTTTAAATCCGCTGATATCTCCCCATAAATAGGGTGATCGACCATAACATTCAAAACACTTCCGCCGTTGTCTACAACTGTGTAAAGCTCTTCTCTTATCTGTTCTGTTGTGTGTCTGCATACTATTACCTTTGCTGTTCCCTTGGGGTTTTGAGCTTGTTTTTCTATGGTGTAGCCCTTTTGGGTTGCAACTATTCTTTTGCCGTTTGCCCTTAAAAGAGCCACATCTGACACTATTATCTGTCTTGTAACTCCAAAGCAGGAGGCTAATTCAGAAGCGGTTATACACTCATCGCTCTGCATAAGCATCTCTATTATTCTTTCTTTTCTGTCAAGCTGATTCATAGCATATCCTTTTAATATAATTATAATATTATATTTTACCATAAAACATATGCATATTCAATGTTGACAAATGTGGATACAGGTATATAATTAAGTGTATATACACTTAATGAAAGAAAGAGGTTGTAAGGAAATGAATAAATGTGCGGTTTTGGTTGTGGATATGCTGAACGACTTTGTAACCGGGGCTTTGAAATGTGACAGAGGACTGGCAATTGTTCCAAAGACAGCAGAGCTTTTAGATGCAGCAAGAGAAAAGAATATACCTGTAATTTTCTTGAATGATGCACATTTAAAGGGTGTGGATCACGAATTGAAGCTCTGGGGAGAGCATGCCATTGCAGGCACAAAGGGTGCAGAGGTAATACCTGAGCTAAAGCTTTGCGATAAGGATTATGTTGTTTCAAAGCGCCGCTATTCCGGATTCTTCCACACAGATTTGGAACTTCTGCTGAGGGAATTGGGTGTGGATACCGTTATTATCACAGGCTTGCATACACATATGTGTGTACGTCATACAGCGGCAGATGCCTATCAGCTGGGATATGATATAGTTGTTGCAAAGGATGCTACCGATTCCTTTACAGAGGAGGATTATATTAGCGGAATCAAATATTTAAAGGAAGTTTACGGTGCAGAAATTACAGATGCAGATACCTTGATAAAAAATTTCTAAGTGCTGTATCTGCACTAAAATATCAGCAGTATGCTAAGCATGAAGTAAGAATTATATAAGATATTAAAACGGCTTGTTGTCCACGAAAATCAGACAGCAGGCCGTTAACTTTTCACTTTTTTGCACGGCTTTCTTTAAAAATCAAGCTGCAAATCATGTTTTATGCTTCCGGAATAAAATTTACCTCATCTGTTAAGACATGGCATACCATGCAGCAGATGAGGCATCATTAAATTTAATATAGCTATGAATTTATTTTTATTGTGCCCATATTTGTTTTAAGCTTTACAAGAGAGCCTCCGGAATTTTTCTGAAGATTTCTGCCCATCTTGTTTCCGTTTAACATAACAGTGCCCATACTGCAGCTTGCCTCTATGGAGCTGTCGGGTATATCAGCAGTTATATCTCCTGCTGAAGTTTCAAATGTTCCCAGTTTTTTCACATTTCCCGAAAAATCTATATTTCCCATAGAGGTTTTTATCTCTATATCATTTGAAAAATCACCGTCTACTGTTATGTTGCCGGCAGAGCTTTTAAATTTGCTAAGGTTTTTTACATTTCCTGAAAATTCTATATTTCCCATAGAGGTTTTGATGTCTACATCATTTGAAAAATCACCGTCTATTGATATGTTGCCGGCTTCACTTTTGACATCGGCATTTTGAGAATTTGCTGTAAGCACAACATTTCCTGCGGAGACATAGCAGTGTATATTTTCAGATATCTGATCATCCAATTCCAGATTTCCCAGATTGGATTCAAAGCTTCCATCCTTATATTTTAAGCCGTCAGCCTTTATTTCACCTAAATTTGTTGCTATCTCAACATTTTCAAATTCGGAATTTTTCGGAACAGTTATTGTCACATGATATGAGGAGTGAATAAGTTTTTCGCCTGTAAATTCTCCTCTGGTAGTAAAGTAAAGTGTACCGTCTCTGACCTCTGACGTCACTAATTCTTCATCTCTGTGAAGCTCATATGAAATAGAGAATTTATCCCCATGCTTTATAAATACAGAAGCTGCTTTTACAGATATATCTATATTTTTAAAATCGGGGAGCTGAGATGAGCCGTTGCTGAAGGAGCCGGATTTTATATTAAAATTTTCCCCTGATTCAGAAACGCTTGAATTTGCCTTAGAATGTTCATCTGAATCATTTTCAACAGATGAGTTGTCGGATATATTTTCTGAAACCCTCTCTTCGTATTTGGCATCTGCTCTTTTTTCTATAAAGTGTCCCAGAGTAAAGAAAACAATTCCTACCGAAATCAGAATAAGGATTGAAGCAAGTATTTTTTTTGTCATATCAAACTCTCCTTTTTGC
>JAHHUC010000104.1 GCA_020024215.1 Oscillospiraceae bacterium
TACCCAAAACAGCAGAAAACGAAAAGTTTTCCACAGGTATAAGGGTAAAACCTGATCCCGGAGAGTAAAAAAGGTCTGTTGCAGAATTTGCATTCTGCGACAGACCCTTTCTCTTGTGCTGTATGCACCTTTTGGAGGCGCCACCCGGATTCGGACCGGGGGTAAAGGTTTTGCAGACCTCTGCCTTACCACTTGGCTATGGCGCCTTATCTATTTGATTGCTGCCTTGTGGCAACGTAGCTTATAATAATATATTTTGGTGCATTTGTCAAGCCTTTTTTAAAAAAATATAATATTTTTTAAATATATTTCAATTCTTAAAGCTGTATCTATCCTATCTTATGCAGCATTACAGCGTATGGTTCCTAAAGGGTATATAATTTCTGTTTATATATGCCGATTGCCGCTTTTGCATTTTTTATTTCTGATTGGCGCAAAAAAATTACAAGGTGCCGGCATTGCAAAAGTATGAAATGCCGGCACCTTGTATTATTTCTCAAGAATTTTTTTCAGATATTTTCCTGTAAAGGATTTTTCGCATTTTGCAACCTGCTCCGGAGTTCCTGTAACAACAATGGTTCCTCCGCCGTCTCCCCCGTCGGGGCCTAAATCTATAATATAGTCAGCCACCTTTATAACATCCAGATTATGCTCTATCACCACAACCGTATTGCCCATTTCGCATATTCTTTGAAGGACATCTATAAGCTGTTTTACATCGGCTGTATGAAGCCCTGTGGTAGGCTCATCCAAAATATAGATGGTTTTGCCGGTGGAGCGCTTGGAAAGCTCTGTGGCAAGCTTTATTCTCTGTGCCTCGCCGCCTGAAAGTGTTGTGGCAGACTGGCCCAGCTTTATATATTCAAGGCCTACATCGGAAAGTGTCTGAAGCTTTCTTTTTATTTTGGGATGATTTTCAAAAAATTTCAAGGCTTCCTCAACAGTCATCTCCAAAACATCGCTTATATTTTTGCCCTTATATGTGACATCTAAGGTTTCCCTGTTATATCTCTTTCCCTTGCAGACCTCACAGGGAACATAGACATCGGGAAGAAAGTGCATCTCGATTTTTAAAATGCCATCTCCCTCACACGCCTCACATCGTCCCCCCTTCACATTGAAGGAAAAGCGACCGGCATTATAGCTTCGCATTTTCGCCTCGTTTGTCTGTGCAAAAAGCTCTCTTATATCGGTAAACACACCTGTATATGTGGCAGGGTTTGAGCGTGGTGTTCTTCCAATGGGAGATTGGTCTATATCAATCACCTTGTCTAAGCTCTCTGTTCCTAAAATATCCTTATGCTTTCCCGGCTTTATCCTTGCCTTATTAAGCTTTGCAGCCAAATGCTTATAAAGTATTTCATTAACCAGAGAGGACTTTCCCGAGCCGGAAACACCTGTCACCAAGGTGAGAGTTCCCAAGGGTATTTTCACATTCACATTTTTAAGATTATTCTGGCTGGCGCCTTTGATTTCTAAAAAGGCTCCGTTGCCCTTTCTCCTTTGCTTTGGAACTTCAATGGATTTTTTACCGCTGAGATACTGCCCTGTAATTGATTTGTCGCACTTTAATATTCCCTCATAATCTCCTGAATAGACAACCTCACCGCCGTGAATACCTGCAGCAGGACCTATATCAACTATGTGATCGGCGCTTCGCATTGTATCCTCATCATGCTCAACAACAATAACCGTATTTCCCAAATCCCTGAGATTTTTCAAGGTTTCTATAAGCTTATCGTTGTCTCTTTGATGAAGCCCTATGGATGGCTCATCCAAAATATAAAGAACACCTGTCAGCGAGGAGCCTATCTGCGTTGCCAGCCTTATTCTCTGGCTTTCTCCGCCTGACAGTGTGGAGGCTGCCCTTGACAATGTAAGATATCCCAAGCCAACATTTTTAAGAAAGCCCAGCCTTGACTTTATCTCCTTTAAAATCTGCTCGCCTATCAGCTGTTCTTTTTCCGAAAGCTTCAAATTATCTATAAAATCCAGTGCATCCACAACATTTTTGTCTGTAAAATCAATTATGTTCACACCGTTTACTGTGACAGCCAATGACACGGGATTAAGCCTTTTTCCATGACAGTCAGGGCAGTTTTCGCTGCTCATGCACTCAGAAATCTCATCTTGCATCCACTGGCTTTGAGTTTCCCTGAAACGCCTTTCAAGGTTATTGACTATTCCCTCAAAGCTGGTGTGATAGGTTCCGTTCATCGAGCTGCTTTCCCTTTTCATAAGGATTTTTTCGTCGCCTGTTCCGTAGAGTATCACATCCCTGGCTTTTTTGGGCAGATCCTTAAAGGGAACATCCAGCGAAAAGCCGTAATGTGAGGCAAGTCCCTCATAATACATCTGAGCTATTCCCCCCTCGGCAAAATACCAACCGGAGGCTCTTATGGCCCCCTCCTTTATGGAAAGCTCCTTTTTGACTATCAAATCGGGGTCCACCTTCATAAAGGTTCCAAGACCTGTGCATTTTGGGCAGGCCCCTGCCGGATTGTTGAAGGAGAACATGGTCGGCGACAGCTCACTTACGGAAATTCCATGTTCAGGGCAGGAATAGCTCTGTGAAAAAAGCATATCCTCCCCATCTATAACATTTATTATGACCATGCTTCCTGTAAGTGCTATGGCTGTCTCTATTGAGCCTGCAAGCCGGCTTCTTATGCCCTCATTTATTTTAAGCCGGTCCACTACCACCTCAATTGTGTGCTTTTTATTTTTATCAAGCTCTATTTCCTCCGAAAGGTCATAGATTATGCCGTCCACCCTCACTCTTACATAGCCCTGTCTTTTGGCATTTTCCAATTCTTGCTTATGAAAGCCCTTTCTGTTTCGGACAACAGGTGCCAAAACCTGTATTTTACTTTCCTTTGGCAGCGATAAAACCTGATCTGTCATCTGGTCAACTGTCTGCTGAGCTATCACCCTGTTGCACACAGGGCAATGGGGGATGCCTATTCTTGCATATAAAAGCCTGAGATAATCATATATCTCCGTAACTGTTCCCACTGTTGAGCGAGGGTTGTTGGAGGTTGACTTCTGATCTATTGATATGGCAGGAGAAAGGCCCTCTATACTGTCCACATTTGGCTTTTCCATCTGACCTAAAAACATTCTGGCATAGGAGGAAAGACTTTCCACATATCTTCTCTGACCGTCTGCATAAAGTGTGTCAAAAGCCAAAGAGGACTTTCCTGAGCCGGAAAGTCCCGTAAAAACCACTAGCTTGTCACGAGGAATAGTCAGATCTATATTTTTAAGATTATTTTCCCTTGCCCCTTTTATAACTATTTTATCATTTGCCATTATTTCACCTCTGAATTGCACCTAAAAAATAAATTGCTGCACCTATTGCCCCGGATGTCATGATGACCGCAATAGGACTTACCTTAAATTTTCTCAAAGCTATGTAGGAGGCTGCGATAACTATGAGAGAAATGAAATTTACATCGGGGTTTTGAAGGTTAAGCCCGCCTTCACCAAATATTGCCAGCATAAAAATAGTTATTCCGGCTGACAATATCATGCCCACTATTCCGGGTTTAAGTCCTGCCAGCACACCTTGAAATATTTTAAGATTCCTGTATTTGAAATAAAAAAATGCCAGACAGGAGACAATTATGCAAGATGGTGTTATGCAGCCTAATGAGGCAACTATTCCGCCTAAAAAGCCGCACATCTTCTGACCTACAAAGGTAGCCGAATTTATGGCAATAGGTCCCGGTGTCATCTCGGCTATGGTTACCAGATCCGCAAATTCTGAAATTGTTGCCCAGCCTCTTTGGACAACCACCTCATTTTGAATGAGGGAAATTGATGCAAGACCTCCGCCAAAAGCCATCATTCCTATTTTAAAAAAGCTTATATAAAGCTGAAGCAAAAGACTCATCAGGCTTTTTCCCCCTTATGAAGGATTGTTCTTAAAGCTCCTGTGCCTGCACAGAACAAAAGCAGCCAGAACACATTTATCTTATAAAAATAGACAGCGACAAAGCCTGTGATGATTATTGCAAGATTTATATAATCCCTTCCCTTTAATACCGCCTTGCCCATTGTGGCTGAAACATCAAGTATCACAGCTGCAACCCCTGCCTGCATAGCTTTAAGCACTGCTGCAACCAGCTCATTTGTCCTGAAGGCATTATAAAAAAGGCTTATAGCCGAAATGATTATTATAGGCGGTGTGACAGTTCCCAATATTGCCACGGCAGAACCCAATATGCCCCCCACATGAAAGCCAACCAAAAGAGAGGCATTGACTGCCACAACACCGGGAGCTGACTGGGCAATGGAAACATAATCCATCATATCCTTCTGATCCAGCCAATGAAGCTTATCCACAAATATTTTCTGCATCAGTGCTATGATGACAAAACCTCCGCCAAATGTAAAAGCACTTATGTAAAAAGTATAGGCGAAAAGCTTTAAATATTTATTATCCTTCAAAAATTTCACCTCATCTACATATTATAACAAAGCCGATAAAAAAATAAAGGTCATACATTACTTTTATTAAGAAAATATAAGGCTCAAAAAATTTAAAATTTGTCTATCATCAACAAAGCCTGCTTAAAAAAACTCCGTCAGCTCCAGACGGGAGCTGCCGAAATCCATAAGATCCATCTTCAATACAGCAAGCAGCTTTTTCTCATCCTTCTGCTCTATGCACCTTATTATCTCCTTGTGATATTTTGTATCCAAGGGCTTGCTCAAGGAATCCCACTTGTTCCAATAAAATTGGGCATATGCACGCTTGAGCCGTTTCATTATAGCCAAAAGCTGCCTGTATGCACAGTCATTTCTGCAAAATGCCATCATCTGCATATGGAAGGAAACATTTGATTCCCAATGCTCCCACACACCCATAGAGGGAAG
>JAHHUC010000105.1 GCA_020024215.1 Oscillospiraceae bacterium
ATCATTGGTTTAGATATCGTGCAGCGGCTATTATTGTTGAAAATGGCTGTGTGCTGTATGCAGGCAATGAGAATGAAGATTATTATTATTCGGTAGGCGGAGCAGTTCATATGGGAGAATCCGCAGAAGCTGCTGTAATCAGAGAGGTCTTTGAGGAGACAGGGGTACAATATGAAGTGGATCATTTGGCAGTGATTCATGAAAACTTTTTTAAAGAGGACAATGGCTCGTTAGAAGGATTAGATTGTCATGAAATATGTTTTTATTTTTTAATGAAGCCAAGAGGCAGTAAAGAGCTGCACAGCAGCAGCACAACTTGCGGTGTGAGAGAAGAAATGCATTGGCTGCCTATTGAGGATTTGGATAAATATAAGGCATTTCCCGGTTTTATGAAAGAATATCTTGAGAAAGCTCATCATGGGATAGAACACATCATAACCGATGAAAGAAAATAAAATTTTAGCTTTTTGTTCTGCTTTAAAGATACAGTAAAAGTAATGCTCTGCCCTTCAGCTTGCAGCACAGGACACCCATCTTATCGTATTTGTACTTGTCCGTTCTAAAATCCTCAGGTATAATATATTTACATATATGCCGTCTGTAATTGCCCCACTCTGATATAGCTTTTATAGGCTTTTATCAAAGCCTGAAGGCATTTTGATAATCGAAGATAAAACCAGAGGTATTTAAAAGCAAATTTTATGGGGTACTCATGATTTTTATTGCATAAGGAGAATCGTTGTATGATAACATATCACATTATGACAGAAGATGAAAAAGAAACAGTGGCAGCATGGACTTATTTTGGAGATTATGCAATTTATAATATGCCCTCTTATCAGGAGCAGAAGGAAAAATGCATTGCCCTTAAAAATCCAAGTTGTATAAATAATTATTATTCTTATTATGACGGCGATAAGCTTATTGGATTTACGAATATTTTGGAAGAGAAGCATGAGGTGTTTTTGGGAATCGGCGTTGTGCCTGATGCCTGCGGGCATGGATATGGGCAGAAAATTATTCGGCTTGCTCAGCAAATCTCAAAAAAGCTATATGGCAGCAAGCCTATGTATCTTGAAGTTCGCACATGGAATAAGCGTGCTATTGCCTGTTATGAAAAATCGGGTTTTGTAATTGACGCAGATATAATCGAACAGCAAACTATGTCGGGTGTGGGAAAATTTTATAGGATGATTTTCAATCAGAATAAAGAAATATAATATAAAAAAGCAACAGTGTGTGGGGTATGTCAAAATTTTATGGGGCAATGAAATAATATGATTAAATTTCTTGTGTTTAGTGATTTGCACTATGATGAAGCCGTAGATGGGGATAAAAGAATAGAGGATATATTACAAAGAGCCAAAAGCAAAGAGCCGGATTTTATTGTTTCGTTAGGTGATTTATGCAATCCTGTAAATGAAAATAAGAGGGTGTTGGAGAGGTTTAATTCATTGGGCATACCCTTTTACAGTGTAATTGGAAACCATGAAACAGATGAGTGTAATTTAAGCGAAATATTAGAATTTTTTTCCATGAGCAGGCCTTATTATTCTGTAATATGCAAAGGGTACAAGCTTATTTTTTTGAACACATGCTATATGCAAAATGATGAGCAGCAAGAGATGTACTATAAAAATAACTATAAAAACAGCTCCTATGTATATCCGATTGTTCCGAAGGAAGAGGTGCAGTGGCTGCAGGAGCAATTAAAAGCCGGCATGAAAAGTGTAATCTTTTCACATCACAGCCTTGTAAATGATTCTGCAAAAAGGGGTGTCAATAACCGCAGGGATATTCTGGAGCTGTTTGCAGAAAATCAGGTATTGCTTTGTATGAACGGGCATGACCATGGAGATAATTATTCTTTGGTGGACAAAGTATCTTATTTTACGGTCAATTCTGCAAATTATGCATGGGTGGGCGGTTACATAGCCCGTTCAAAGAAATTGCAGGAAAAGTATTCTTATCTGCATGGCATGCTTCAATATAAACAGGCCATGAGTGCATACATAGAAATTGATGACAGCAGGGTGAAAATTTGTGGGATGGAGGGAGCTTACCTGTCGGTTACTCCTGATGATATTGAGCTGTATGATTATAAATGGAACGGCGTATCAATTAAACCTTGGATAAGCTCCCATTTGATTAAATTACAGAATCAAAATCAGGGCTTACAGCTTTGACAGCATGAGGATTTTTCCTGTTTTGCGCTGCAATAAGGAAACAGCCGATAATTTTGCTGCAAAAGGGGAATTTGCACATTTTGGATTGATGAAAAACTTGTTTGAGCTTTAATAAATACATAAAAGAGGAGAACTTTATGCAAAAAACACGCAAAAAATGTCGGATCATTCTATTGGCTGTTCTGTCGGCACTTATTCTGCTTTTTTTAGGATTTTCCCGGTTCATCGGCAGCCGGATTTTTCTGTCCTCCACCAATCTGGTGACCAATGAGCAGACTCTTGCTATCATAGAAGAGGCTTGGGCATTGGAGAACTTTGACGAGTCTTCATTCCGGCAGGCTTATACAATTGAAACTAAAGCTGTGACCTCCTCTATGGAGGATGCCCACTTGGTTCCCTTTGACCTTATCACAGCACAGGGCAATGAAAACTGGGCGATCATGGTTCACGGAATGATGGGCAGCCGATGGACCAATTATCCTGCTGCAAGGTTTTTTCTGGAAAACGGATATAATGTGCTGACCTATGACCAGCGCAGCTCAGGAGAGAATATGGCAAAGGGCTCAGCCTTCGGAGTATGGGAAAAATTCGACCTTATTGACTGCATCAATTATATAAAGTCGCAGTATCCAAAGGCAAAGCTGGCGGTGTGGGGCGAATCCTTTGGCGGTGCCACTGCGCTTTTGGCTCTGGCACATGAGAAGGTTGAAGATAATGTAGACGCCTTGATTTTGGATTGTCCTGTGAGCAGCATGAAATACATGGTTCAGATGTCAATGGAGGAGATGGAAATTCCTCTGCCTATGTCCTATCTGTTAAGCTGCGGTGATTATGTCACAAGGGCAAAGCTGGGCTTTGGCTTTGATGATGCAGATTGCAGCAAGGCAGCTGAGAAAATTTCCGTTCCCACCTTGGTTTTCCGCACCTTGGCAGACCGAACCACCCCGCCTTTTATGGGTCAGGAAATTTATGAACATCTTGCATCCGAACAGAAGCTTTTATATACCGCAAAGGACTGCGGCCATGTTAAAATCCGTGTCCATGAGATGGATAACTATGCAGCCTATCTGAAGGATATCCTTCCTTAAGGTAGGGCATATGCTGCCAAAGGAAGGGCTTTAATAGGGCAAGGCTTTAGAAAAATGTTCAAACAGCAAATTAGGCCAAGCTTAATAGGAAAATTTAAAATATTGCATATATCCTGATTTTCCCATGTGGATAAAAATTAAAATACACCGGCAAATGAAGTCTTAAATAAGCCTGTCTAACGGGGAAAATTAAAGCTGACAAACGGTTATTCTGCTGATAAGGCTGCCTATTTTTGCCGTAATGTATAAAGGAGCAGTGTGTTGGATATATAGAGAATATTCAGAACACTGTACACATGAAAGCAGATAATTAAATGAAATGAGGTAATTTATGAAGGTATATTCCGGCAGGGAAGAATTGAAAAATGAAATAAAGAAAACCTATTCCAAATTCATTGCCGAATTTGATGACATCCCGGAGGACATGAGGGATATCCGTGCAGAAGGAGTTGACCGCACTCCGGCTGAAAACTTGTCTTATCAGGTTGGCTGGACCACGCTTTTGCTTAAATGGGAGCAGGATGAGAGAAACAATCTGGAGGTTAAAACACCCTCTGAACAGTTCAGATGGAATCAGCTGGGGCAGCTGTATCAGTGGTTTACAGATACCTACAAGGGACTTTCTCTTCATGAATTAAAGGAAATGCTTGAGGCAAATATCCAAAAAATTTATGAGATGATTGATTCTATGACTGATGAGGAGCTGTTTTTGCCCCATAAGCGCAGGTGGGCAGATGATGCCACCAAGTCTGCGGTTTGGGAGGTCTATAAATTTATACATATCAATACCATAGCCCCCTTTGGCACATTCCGCACAAAAATCAGAAAATGGAAAAAGCTTATGCTGTAAAAAGGCTTATCTTCACAAGGATAATTCAAAATTGGAAAAATTGCAGAAGAACCTTGCTATTCTCTTGATAAGCCGGCTGTGTTGTGGGAAAATGCGGCTTATAAAGCAGCTTTCAGCCTATATCTGCACAAAGCCTGCATTTTTGCCTTTTTAAAATAAAGTAAAGAAAAGGACAAAAAAGGCCGATGTAAAGCAAGCTGCAATAAATATAGGTAAATGGAAGCTTTTCATTTTCCGCAAAAGAAGGCGTTGCAGCTTATATAATATTTTTACAGGCTTTATTTTGGTGTGAAGAGACGATTTATACCATCAATATATTTAAAATAAAAAAATATTTTAATTTGCCGTCACAAAAGCTGTCTCTGATTCGTTATATGAGTGAGGGAAAGTGTGGAAGGATATAAGCTGCACACTCAAAAAAGAGGATATGCCATGCCGGATGAAAGCTTATTTTAGGATCTGATGTCTGCAAACAGCCTGTACATTCTCATAGGGTGATTTTTAGGATTTGTAAAAGCAGCCTCAAATGCTCTAAAAACCAGATAGGCTGATAAATAAAATTATTATAATAAGCAAGGGCGGTTTTATTTTGAAGTGACCCTTTCTTTTAATAAAAATCTCCGTCTAAAAACAGAGATTTTGTGATATAATCATTTCATATTTTATGATAATGCAGGAAAAATATAAAAGCTTGGGTTAAAAGAGGTGTAAAAAATGGAAATCAGACTTGCA
>JAHHUC010000106.1 GCA_020024215.1 Oscillospiraceae bacterium
TTATCACACAAAAAAAATCTATTTTGTCGAAATAGGGAGCAAAATAAAAAACTGCGCAAAATTTACGCAGTTTAAAAATAATCAGCAATCATTGGACTTTTCCTGTTCTATCAAAGCCTCCATAACCTTCAAAATTTTCTTTTGAGATGACGGAGAAAGGCTTTTCATTTCATCGAACACATGGTTGGAATAATAGTTGTGGGAATTTTCCACCACATCACAGAAAACAGCATCGGCAGAAGTGTTAAGACCGTTTAAAAGAGAAATGAGCTTTTCGCATCTGGGAAAAGAGGCCCCTCTTTCAACAGTGGAGATATAGTTGGTTGTCATACCCAGCTTTGAAGCAAGCTCCTCCTGAGTAAGCCCTATGGCCTCCCGCTGCTGTTTAAGCCTTCTGCCTATCCTCTTATCTATCAATAAACCCACCTTCCCTTAAGAAAATTCGTGAAAATCACAACGTGTAAATGATAGCATAAGCTTGCATATTTTGCAAATCGGCACAGGAGGTTGTACAAATATAGAAAATTTGATAAAATGAAAATAAACATTAAATTAAATTAAAAAGAAGGGGTAAATATGGTGATTTTGGTCACAGGAGGAGCAGGTTATATAGGCAGTCATACCTGTCTTGAACTTTTGAATGATGGACATGAAGTGATTGTTTTAGACAATTTATACAATTCTTCTCCAAAATCTTTGGAAAGAGTGGAGATTTTATCGAATAAGAAAATTAAATTTTACAGGGGAGATATTTTAGACAAAAACCTTCTGAGCAAAATCTTTGCGGAAAATAAAATAGACAGCGTGATTCACTTTGCAGGCCTTAAAGCGGTGGGGGAATCAGTTGAAAAGCCTTTGGAATATTATGAAAACAACATAGGGGGAACAATTGCTCTTTTAAAATCCATGAGGGAAAATGATGTCAAAAGCATTATTTTTTCATCCTCTGCCACAGTGTATGGAGTTCCCGACCGAAGCCCCATAAAAGAAGAGGACCATAAAAAGGACTGTGCCCACCCTTATGGCTGGACAAAATCCATGCTGGAGCAGATACTTTTTGATTTATATAACTCGGACAACAGCTGGAATGTGATTGTTCTAAGATATTTCAATCCCATAGGTGCCCATAAAAGCGGACTTATAGGCGAGGATCCGACCGGAATACCCAATAATCTTATGCCCTATATCACGCAGGTGGCATCGGGGAAATTGAAGGAGCTGGGCGTATTCGGAAACGATTACAACACACCCGACGGCACAGGCGTGAGGGATTATATACATGTGGTGGATCTTGCAAGAGGCCACGTTAAGGCACTTGCAAAAATAAAAGAGGACTGCGGGCTTAAAATATATAATCTGGGCAGAGGAAAGGGCGAAAGTGTTCTGGATATTGTCAAAAGCTTTGAGAGGGCAAACGGCATAAAGATACCATACAGCATAAAGCCCAGAAGGCCGGGGGACATAGATTCCTATTATTGCGATCCTTCAAAGGCCGAAAGGGAATTGGGCTGGAAGGCAGAATATGACATTGAAACAATGTGCCGAGATTCCTGGAACTGGCAGAAAAATAATCCCAATGGGTACAGATAAGGGCTTCTGATTTATGCATCAAATTAAAAGATTCAAAAAGTGAGAGTATAGGCTTTAGCTTTTCATAAAAAGCAATTATGCCAAAGGGCTTTGAATTTGTCTGCAGGCGCAAGGCTCTTTTGTATTTAAAATATCATTTAAGGCATAAGGAAAGCTCTGTGTTTAATAAATTGACATCCAAGAAAACAAGCATTTTTGCTCTCCCCCTTACCGCAGCAGGGTGAGGGGGTGTTTTGCTTTTAAAATATTTGATTGCAAGTTATTTATAGACAAAAATATATTTATGATGTTATACTGTTGTAGCAGCTTTGCTGTTGCTTAGAATATAATTGTAGAAATAAATAAAGCATAAGAGGGAAAGGAACGGTCTATGGGAAAATATTTCGGAACAGACGGCTTCAGAGGTGAGGCAAACAAAAATCTGACAGCAGATCACGCATACAAGATAGGAAGGTTTTTAGGCTGGTATTATAAGGAGCTGAAAAGAAGAAACAACGAATCAGAGTCCGCCAGAATAATAATAGGAAAGGATACAAGAAGATCCAGCTATATGTTTGAATTTTCTCTTGTGGCAGGTCTGGTAGCATCAGGAGCCGATGCTTATCTGCTTCATGTCACAACCACGCCCTCGGTTGCCTATCTTGCAAATACTGACGGCTTTGACTGCGGAATAATGATCTCTGCCAGCCACAACCCCTATTATGACAACGGGATAAAGCTTATAAACGGCAGCGGAGAAAAGATGGATGAGGAAACTATCGCACTGATAGAGGATTATCTTGATGAAAAGCTGGAGCTTTGGGGAGAAAAAATAAAGGAGGTCCCATTTGCACACAAGGAGCATATAGGCAGGACTATGGATTATTCCTCCGGCAGAAACAGATATATAGCTTATCTAATTTCCTTGGGAATGTATTCCTTTAAGGGGATAAAGGTCGCTTTGGATTGTGCCAACGGAAGTGCATGGAATATAGCAAAATCTGTATTTCAGGCGCTGGGAGCAAAAACCTATGCCATAAACGATGAGCCCAACGGAATAAACATAAATGAGAATTCCGGCTCCACACATATAGAGGCCTTGCAGAAATATGTGTCAGAAAATCATATGGATGTGGGCTTTGCCTATGATGGTGATGCAGACAGATGCCTCTGCGTTGATGAAAAGGGAAATATAATAACAGGCGACCACATACTTTATGCCTGCGGAAAATATATGAAGAACAACGGTCAGCTTTTGAATAATACAGTAGTTACCACCGTCATGTCCAACTTCGGGCTTTACAAGGCCTTTGACGAGGAGGGCATAGACTATGCCAAAACCGATGTGGGGGATAAGTATGTCTATGAATATATGAGAAACAATTCCTGCAAGCTGGGAGGGGAACAGTCCGGCCACATAATTTTTTCAAACTATGCCACCACAGGGGACGGAATTTTAACAAGCATAAAGCTTATGGAGGTAATGATCTCTCAAAAGTGCAGCATGAGCGAGCTTTTCAAGGAGCTTAAAATATATCCTCAGGAGCTTAAAAACATAAAGGTTAAGGATAAAAGGGCAGCCTTGGGGGATGAAAAGGTGCAAAAAGCCATACAGAACGTGTCCGAAAGCCTCAAGGATAAGGGCAGAATTCTGGTTAGGGAATCCGGCACAGAGCCGCTTATAAGGATAATGGTGGAAGCTGACTGCAAAAAAGACTGCGAAAGATACGCATCCGCCGTTGCAGATACCATAAGACTTATGGGGCATGAAAAAATTTAAACTTCTTTAAATGATTAAAAGCATCAGAGGCTTATCTGATGCTTTTTGCTTTGTTTAAAAATTTTATCTATATTTCGTATTTGACAAAGGGTGCCTCCTGTATTTTTTCCATGCAGGCAGCCGCAATGCTGTCAGGGCCTGTGTGACAGCTTATGCTCAAGGGAAGAGCATCAACGCTTATAAGGTGGGCAGGGAAATATTCCGAAAGTGTTTTTAGCCATTGCCTGCCTTTTTCTTTACTTCCGGTATAAGCGCCCTTTATTATTACATCTTTTCCGAAAAAGCTGTGGGACATATCATAGGCAACAGCCTCCAAAATCCTTTTTTGCACATTTTTAATGCCCTTTGCTTTAGTATAAAAAATCAGATTTCCGCTTTCCATCTGAAAAACAGGACGCATATCAACAAGGGGGTATGAAGCAAGCTCTGCATCCTTTATTCTGCCGCCTTCTTTAAGATAGTCGGGATTTTCAACCGAAAGATACACTCTGAAATCTCCCTTGTGGCTTTCAAGAATTGTTTTTATCTCCTGTGCATTTTTCCCTCCCTCTGCAAGAGAAACAGCCTCCAGCACAGACTGCTTCTGTGTGCAGGAAATCCTTAAATTGTCAACAACCTGAACCCTTCCCATAAAGGATGATGCCAGGCATTTTGCCGTCATGCAGGAGCCGCTCAAAGCCGATGACATTGGTATATAAACTATTTCCCTATGGGCTTTAAGGCCGTTTTCAAAAAGGCTCAGAAGATTTGATACTGATGGCTGGGAGGTGGATGCCTTTTTGCCATGAGACAGCATATCAAAAAATTCATCCCTTGATATGTTCACATTTTCAAAATATTGCTTTTTATCTATTGTAAATGGCATGGGAACAATTCCTATGCCAAGCTTTTTTCCTTCTTCCTCAGTTATGCCGCTGTTGGAATCGGTGACTATCCATATATCATTTTCATTTGTCATAAGCCTATCAGTCCCTTCTGATTATTTTTACCGTGCTTTGGACTATCAAAAGGTTTAAGCCTCCGTCAACAGCCAGATTGAAGCCCAAAAGCCTTATGATAAGTCCGGTTCCTTTAAGCGGAAAAAGCAAAAGCAGTATTCCCACCATTGATGCTGTCACTGCTGCCGCCATAAGCAGATACCAGATTTCAAGCCCGAATCTTTTGGCATCTATTGCAGTCTGAAGCTTTGAAAGTGCGTCGGTCAGAACAAATAAGCCAACTATGGTACCTAAAATTTCAACAGACAAATCGGTCTTGAAAATCGACAGGCAGCCTATGACACATGAAATTATTCCCAATATCAGGTCAAACTGAAAGGCAAGCTGAAAAATATCCTTGGAAAAATAGCCCATTATTTTTACGGCACCGAATAAAACAGATATGATGCCCCAGAGCTTAAACATCAAATTCAAGGCTGCCACAGGCCTTAAAAGCAATGCTGTGCCCGAAAGCGCAAGAGCAACAGACAAAAGGCTGTAAGCATTTTTAATCC
>JAHHUC010000107.1 GCA_020024215.1 Oscillospiraceae bacterium
GTTGTAAGCATTCCGAATGATGTGACAGTGAAAGGTTTCACAGCGTATCCTTCAAAGAACGCCATGACTCTTACTATTTTACAAGGCGATAGCAATTATCAAGCATTGATGGGCTGCCTGTCAGACTTAAAATACACGTACTGTATTCATAGTTTGTCAAAAGCATTTCCGGACAAGAGCAAATCAAAAACTTTCCTTCTTGAAATAGGCGAGCATACTCTGTATTTCAATGGGGAAAATCACATTGCAGTTGATGGTATTGTATATAAGCTTAAAGACACAGATTTATATGACTTATGTCAAACTGAAACAAAAAGTACTTAACGGAAAAGGAAAAATCAAAATTTCTTGTGCCTGCAAAAGCGGCTGCAGCAAGAAATGCTCCGACAAGCACCCTTTTGCTGTGATTGCTTTTATCGCACGCACCCTCACTCAAAACATCCCAATAGCTTCAGCAGCCTATCATCAAAGATCAGGTTCTGGCTTTTCTTGACTGTTTCCATATAAAGTGAGAGCAAATTTTCCTTTGCAGTGTGCAGATCAGCATAAGTTCTGCTTTGGGGATAGGTTTTTTCCAATAGGTCAAGAAATGGTTTGGACAGGCTGTTGTATTCCTTGAATTGATGTAGCTTCTTTCCCTCTGCCACAATTTCCACAGATAATAGGATCTGCCGTGCATGACTCAAGGAAATATCTGCAAAGATGAATTGTTCTCTGAGTATGGCAATTTCCACATAACGCAACTCATTGATAAAGCGGTAGTGGATGGAATCATCCAGACCATACAATTTGGAACTTTCTGAGAACTGCTTTGCTCTTTTGTTTACAACGTCTGCAAAGTTCTCGGTCTTTGAATAGACTACTTTGTATTGAGGAGAACGAATCGGCATCTCTGATGTTGGCATAAATGATAAATCTGCACTCAGCCCATTCTCAAAATAGATGGACAAGCCCAGAGCAGTGCGTGTCCATGCTCGCTTCTCAATATGACAGGCTCTTAGTTCTGTGAAGAATTGTTCAAGCTGATGAGCTGCATCATCCACACAATCCGTATCGCAGCACCCTGCCATCAGGTCAATATCAGAATAAATATCAGCAAAGCCCATTGCACCGGAGCCAATCTGGAGCAAACCCTCAAACGCAGAGCTTTCTTGCATAAAATCAACTATTTTATTTAGTAATTGTTCCCTGTCTCTTACTTTGTACATTGCTCTCCCCCTCAGCTGCATCTGCTTATTTGGTAAATCTCATCAATTTGTTCTTTTAATATCATATCATTTGCATATCCTTGGTAGAATGAAGTTGCGAGACACCATTCTGAAAGGAAAACACAAACCATGTCTATTTCTTTTTGCGCAGCTTATTATACCTTATCACCTTTTTTGCAAAAGAAATCATTGGTTTAGGAATACATTTGACAGCAAAATTTTTAATGCGGTTGCTTAAACTTACACTATGTTTTGCGGCATAAATCAGGCCTTTTTCTTCAAAGAGTTTGGAAAACTTTTCTCTTTGAGGATTTTTTGCCTTGGACTTAATTACCATTGGATTGCTCGCAACAGCTTTTTCAAAAGTGGTTTGGAACAGTTTAACACCTTTAAGCGCTTTTACTGCTTTGTTACCTTTTTCCGTTTCTGCAAAAATTACGGAAACACCTTTTTTATTCCAAAACTCATCATTTTCAGTTGCACCCCAGAAATCTCCGACCATAATATCGCCGCAACGCCTATCCCCTCTAAACCGGCAGTTGTAGCACGACTCTCTGCCTAAAACAGAAAACGCAAATCCATATTCTGTTGAATAGAACGGCTTTTCAAATTCCTGACCATTTACAAATTTTGCATATAGATATGTTGGAAGCCATTCATGCTTTTTATGGCGGACAGAAAACTCAGCAATTTTACTGTTGTATTTTTCCTCCAGATACGAGACATATTCTTCATGTACCTTTGCACTTGTCGGTCCGTGGCAGATCAATTCGCAAGTCAATAAATTCTCCTCTCGTTTTCCTAAAAAACTGTATATAGCTGCCACAGTACACGGCAGCCCTATAAAAAGCACTTTTTCTCCCTGCTCCAACAGTGCTTTCACTCTATTATAAACATCTTTCTTATCGGTTTCAATATACTTAGAGCCTTTCAACTTTTCCAAATCATGCTTGCTGTTTGTTATGATGTATTCTGCTTTATGGAAATCTTCGCTATAAGCAACACCTGCAACATAGCCGCCGGCTTCAATCATCTGTTCTGCTAAAGCTGTTGCAATTCCACCTGATGTACTTTGCATCAGCTTATTGTCATTGTCAATATATCCACCATAAACGGCTGCATCATGACTTAGTTTTGTGGTATCCATCTCCATATCTCCATTCCGGCAATAAGGTGTACTTTTCTGCGACCAAATTTTGGAGGCAAATTCCTGTCAACATTTACATTAAAGTCACATCAAAGGCTTTAAATATATCGGATTTTATGGTAGAATAGACAAAATATATTAGGCAATGGGCATTTTACAAGAAAGTACACATTTCTGTAAAATGCCCATTTACAATATCCTGGCTTTTTCGTAAATCTCAGCTTTATAGCGGAAGGTGGAATTTGGCATACCGCACTCTTCAGCTGCGGCTTTTCCTGTAATTTTTCCGGTTTTCCACCGTTCATATACAATGTGAAAGTTTTCCGGCAATGGTCTTGGTGGTCTGCCAAACCTCACTCCCCTTGCCTTTGCCGCCGCTATGCCCTCAGCTTGCCGCTGTCTGATATTGGTGCGTTCATTCTCTGCCACAAAGGACAAAACCTGCAAAACAATGTCAGAGAGGAAGGTCCCCATCAAGTCCTTACCTCTGCGAGTGTCCAAAATTGGCATATCAAGCACTGCAATATCAACACCCTTGTCCTTTGTGATTACACGCCATTGTTGCAGGATTTCCTCATAGCTGCGCCCCAGACGGTCAATGCTCTTGATATAGAGCAGATCATCTTTTTTAAGTTTCCGCAGCATTTTTCGGTACTGTGGGCGTTCAAAATCCTTACCGGATTGCTTATCCATATAAATGTTGCTATCTGAAATGCCTGCCTCGTGCAAGGCGATAAGCTGTCTGTCCTCATTCTGCTCTCTTGTGCTGACACGCACATAGCCGTAAATATTTGTCAAGTCCATTCCTCCTGTTTCTTTCTTTTGTAGGCATCACCGCCTTTCACAACAATTTTACCGCAAAGTTGTGTCATGGCTTTTGACAGTCAGCCAACAGCCGCTGTTTTGCAGACAATAAATTTCAAAAAGAACAGCAAACGCTTAACAGCAGAATTTGAAAAAGAAGCATTGCCTATTATCAATCAGTATGCGAAGAATACAGAGACCGGCTCGGAGATTTAGCAGATCAATATGCTCTGATTATACACAGCATAAAAGAGTTGAAGGGATTAGTAATACCAAATTCCTTCAGTATTGAACATACATCAGGTAAGCGGACATTCAATTTCTGCTTTAGCACAATGTGGGATACTGAATTTGATATTGGTATACAATGTGTTACTTAGCAAATTACTATTGTAGGAACTCATGCAGATATACTGTAATTTTAAATTCGGTAAGCTCAAAAAGGAAAGGATGGAAAAATATCTAAGGGCAGAAAATAGATAGCTGAATTTTGTAAAACAATATCAAAAAGCACCAATTTGTGATATAATTTTATTATTCTAATCAGTGAAGGGAATACTATCAACATAATAAGCTGCTAGATCCTAAAGTGGCGGCAGAAAACAAATGAGATAAGCAGGACTTATATTTACAAAATGCAAAAGAATAATGAGGCGCACAATATGAACTTAATCAAAAGAATTTATGAGAACTATAATCAATTTCAAGACCCTCAATGCCATGCATTCAATGGATACCATCCAGACTATCATCCGAATTGGAAAGATGAAGTGGAGAGCCAACTGCAACTGATTCAGGAAAACTCCCCAATTTCTCTTCCTGAGGATTACTGCGAGCTGTTCCGGGCTTTTGGCGGAGGGGGAATTGAGGACAAGCGTCCTAATTGGGTGATTCCCACCATGACTTTTTGGAAATGGGAAGATATGGAAGATTTTAATGAAACATTTAATTTTTTTGATGATTGTCCGAATGCTTTGCCGTTTGGAGATGACATAGGTGATAGGATCTATCTAATAATATGTGATAGTACAGAACATGGTATCTATATGACTGGTAAATCTATGTTTTGGGATAAAACATTTAGAAGAAAAATTGCTGACTCTTTCACTCAACTTTTTACTGACGCAGAGGTGCAGCGTAAATTCCGAAATTATTACAGCTTTGGGGCTGATGAAGGTGGAGATGGTCGATAAGAATAACCAGTGAAGGAGATTGCTGAGTAAATAAGATTGTGGAGATCACTGACAACCACGGTCGAAATATCTGAATTTCCTACTCACCATTTAACCAATATATCCAGTGTATGGAGCGGGATAGCGGTATGCAGCACATGATTTCCAACCGAAACGAAAATGCGGTACAGCTGATTTAACTAGATCACAACAACCAAAATCCCATACTAAAATGGATTGCCCCTCAAGGGCATAGTCAAAACGAGGGGCAGGTGCTCTGAACGAAGTTCA
>JAHHUC010000108.1 GCA_020024215.1 Oscillospiraceae bacterium
CTGAGCCGAGATGGGATCAAGCATCGGAATATCCGTGACTTCCTGTTGGAAGAGATGGAATTTAAAAAAATTCTGCGGACAGCCACAGCGGCTTGTCCGCAGAAACATAAGTTTTAAGGCTTAAACCGGCAATCCAAACAAAGGGAACAAAAATCTGACCACCAATCCGGACAGCAGCAGAGATAAAATCACACGCTCTGCCCAGATTATGAGAATATCCTTAAGCGATATGTCAATATCAGTTCCCAGCACACAGGGAATTGAGGCTGAGAAGAATAAAATTTCGGAAACGCAGACAATCGCAGTCACATACTGTGCCATTGGGGAGGCATTGGCCACAATATTGGCCGGCAGAAACATTTCTGCCAGACTTATAGCACAGCTCTTGCCCATCAGCACCGCCTCAGAGCCAAAGCCCAGCAGCATGGTAAATGGTACAAATATATAGCCGATGATATCAAATAAGGGTGTGTATTCTGCCAGCAGCAAGCCCACAAAGCCGATAGACATCAAGGTTGGGCCGATATTAAGCGCCATGTTAAGTCCGTCAATAAAGTTCTTTACAAGACCATCCAAAAGTCCGGGGGCCTGTGCACAGGCATCCAGCCCCTCATTTAGCGCAGTGGACAGAAGCTGACCCTTGGGCACATCGGGGTCAGCAACAGTGGGCATACCCTGATAGCCGGTATTCGGCTTCTTGCTCAGGGGGTGAATTCGGGTGGTCAGCGCCGTCACAATGAATGTGATTATCAAGGTGGACCAAAAATACAGATTCCAATGCTCCATCAGTCCAAGTGTATTTGCAACAATCACCATAAAGGTGGCAGATACAGTGGAAAAGCCGGTAGCAACAATGCATGCCTCACGAGTGGAGTAAAAGCCCTCCTTATATACCCGGTTAGTGATAAGAAGCCCCACTGAATAGCTGCCCACAAAGGAAGCCACTGCATCAATGGCAGAGCGTCCGGGAGTTTTCCATATGGGGCGCATGATCGGTTTCATAAATACACCAATAAATTCCATCAGACCATAATTGATCAAAAAAGCCAGAAATACAGCCCCCACCGGCACCAAAGAGGTCACAGGAAGCACAACTTTGTTATACAGGAACGGCAGCATGTCCCCCTCATGCCAACGGGCCGGGCCTGCACCGGTGAGGAAGATAAGAACAACTGCAATGCCCAACAGCTTAAATATGGAAAAAATTGTGGTGACAGCATCCTTTTTCCAAGTCTTGCGAAAAAAGGGAAGGATAGCTCCCACCACAATAATGACCGTTCCGTAAACCGGCGCAAAATTGGGAATGGTGCGAATGAAGCTGACAATATGATCAATGGGAATAGATGCCTTTTTATTGATGGTAATCGTCACAAAAAACATGAAAAAGCCCACAAGATTGAACAAAATAAACTTTAAAATGTTTGCTTTGTTCCTATTATTTTTATGCGATGTGGAGTTATTCACAGCAAATCCTCCTTTGCAGCAATGACAGTATTATACCTCTGTGTTCGCCCGTCGGTCTGCACAGGAGCATTTCTTATGCACCTCTTCTCCCTCCTGCCCCTTAGATCCTGCCGTTTTAACCTAATATGCTTACACCTTTTTAACGGCTCCGTCTGGTTTTTGACAAATCATCCGACGAGCTTTCTTTATATCAAGTGTATCACAGCGCTTTTGCATCGTCAACCACAATAATTATGGCTGCTTTTGCCATATTATGAAGTGAAGGCGCTGTAATTGAGAATGTTGATAAGAATTCCGATCACTGTGGGAATAGCAGTATTATTCCATTAACCGCAAATGGACAGAATAATGGCTATATTGTCCTTACAAGCACTGTTTCTGGATTTACATTGCTCAAAATGAAAAATACAAACAGCAGCAAGGATAAAATCAGACGCTCTTCTTAAATTATGAGAATATCCTTGAGCAATATTTCAACATCAGTTCCCGGCACACAGAAAATTGAGGCTGAGAGGGATAAAATTTTGCAGCAATTTAATCATCTGCGGCTGTCTGACTTTTTTAAAAGGCTGTATCGTATAGGAAAGTTCAAATATAACATTAGCCCACGAATCACCTGATTGCTATAACACTTCCAAAAATTACATTGCCTTGCAAACTGTTCTATGGTACTATGGGCGAGAATGAGGAGATGCTTCAAATTGGGCAGAAAACTACCCATTCATTTTTGTCCCAACCAACAACTAAAAGGAATATCTCTTATGAAAAACTTATATCTATGGCTCTCATATAATGGTTTTGTGTTTATCTATGACTGCCCTGACTGCTGATATTTCGGCAAAAAACAGTTCTGCCATAAATTTAAAGGTTTTTGATTTATACCTAAATAGCTGCCAGCATGAGCAATCAATAGCTTATAAAAGTTGAGTAAAGTAAAAAATAAAAATATATCAGAACGGAAAGTGATTCAGTAATGAAAGAATATCGTAAAATCTTACTTAAAAACAAAGGCAAAGTTTCTATGCTTATGATTTTTTTAGTGTTTTCGTCTGCGGTATCGGTTGCAGCAGGTTATTCTTTAAGCTGGATTCTGAATGCAGCTAGTAAAGAAAATCCAATTAAAGCCTTGGCCCTGGCATTTTTAACTTCCGCTTCACTTTTTGTCTTTTCTATTTTTCTCAGTCATATCAGCGAAGTTTGCACATTTAAAATGCAGCAGATTTTAAAAAACGATCTGCGTCGTATGATTGCCAATAAGATAAACAGCCTTACATATGATGAGTTTCTAAAGAAAGATTCCGGAAGCTATGTTTCATGGCTTAATAACGATGTCAATGAATTATTTAATAACTGCTTTTTAAATCTTTTTACAGGTATAGATTTTGCAGCATCTGCTGTATTTTCGTTTATAGTTATAACTAAAAGCAGCTGGTATTTAGGCTTGACAGCAGTTGTTCTTTTTGTAATTCAAGCAGTAATACCCAAATTTTTCACCAAAAAGATGGAAGGTGCAGTTGCTAAAAAATCCAAAGCTTTAGAAGAGAGCATAGAGTCATTTAAGGATACTGTTATGGGTGCAGGAGTGTTTTATTTAAGTAATAAGGGAGATTGTATTCTTAATCGCATCCTTGAAAGTTCTGATAAGGCAGAAGGAGAATTATTCAAGAGCAACAGAACAGTAAGAAGAATAAAAACAGTTATTACTGAAATGAATTTCTTGAATCAAAGCATCATAATCATGGTTGCCTCCTTGGCATCCATTCAGGGAATGGCACCTATCGGTATTGTATTATCTATGGGAAATTTGTCCGGACAGTTCTTTAACGGTGTAAGATATTCAATAGAATCATTTATGTCTATTAAATCTACAAGGCCCCTGTGGAACAAATTCACAGTAGCTGATGATACTAAAAACAAGAAAAAAGTTTCTCAGGTCAATAATATACTGTTGGAAAATGTGTCTTACAAATATGATAATATGACTGTTCTCAAGGAGAAAAATTTCGAGTTCAAGGTTGGGAACAAGTATGCTATTGTAGGCGAAAGCGGAAGCGGTAAAACAACAGTTTTGAAGTTGATAATGGGATTGTTGCCCAATTATGAGGGTAATATTTATTATGACAGCATAGAACAAAAATCACTTGATTTGAAGAGTTTTTACAGCAAGGTTGCCTATGTTGATCAGCAGGTTTATCTCTTCCAAGATACCTTAAGGTTCAATATTACTTTAGGTGAAAACTATTCCGATGAAGAGATTATGGCGGTTGTAAAAATGTGTAAGCTTGAAAGCCTTTTGAACTCTCTCCCCAATGGTCTGGACAGCATAATAAAAGAAAACGGAAAAAATTTATCAGGAGGACAAAGACAGCGAATATCTCTGGCAAGAGGATTTATCCGAAATGCAAGCTATATCATAATGGATGAGGGAACATCTGCTTTGGACGAAGAAAATGCAGTAGATATTGAAACAAGTCTTATGGAACAGAAAGGGACAGGCGTTATCATAATCACGCATAATCTCAGAGACTGCATAAAGAACAAACTAACTGAAGTTTATGAATTGAAATAGTTTTCTGCATAATTTGTTGTTTGATTCTAATATACATTAAATATATAATATATCCCTTTTAGAAATACTGTAAGTGTTATTTCTAAAAGGGATATTCTAATTATAATATTAAAATTATAAGCTCTGTCGGCATTTTACAGAAAAATAGGTGAGATTGCAAAAAGCAATAATAACAAATATTTAAAAAGAAACGCCTGCGGCTATTGCAATTTTAAATACTTCAGAAATTATATTTTACATATATTTTCCCATCTGAATTTTTAAAGCCAATAACCGCCTGCAAAAGCTTGAACCGCACCATTTTGTACGGACAGCACAAAAAAGCTCATTCATTAAATCTTCTGCAGTGGCTTTACTCGTACTGGGAACATAT
>JAHHUC010000109.1 GCA_020024215.1 Oscillospiraceae bacterium
AAAGAATTCTTGATACAAGACCCCAATGGGTATTTATTGAGATTTACAAATTGAGAAATTCCAATTTTCTTGACATTCAAGGAATCCGGATGCACCTTCATAAGGACAGCGAATATAGAAATCAGAGACAAGCTTTTAAGGGGGACATGTCTGTATCATTTTAGAAAGCAGACTGTTTATACTCCCAAAAGTCGTAAAACGGTGCAATCTTTAGGAGTGTCCTCCTAAAACCTCCCTAAGAAAGCCCGTTGAAAAGACCGGCAGGTGTCGGAAGTTTACATCACCTGCTGTTTCATTGCATAAAAAAGAAGATACGGTACAGCCCCAAAATGTAACTATACCGTATCTCTCAAAAAACTTTCTTATGGGGCGCGGCCCTTTTTGCAATTTTCCTTTTTTATGCCCTCATTTTTTAGAGAAATATTTTTAAACAGCTGCATACAGTCTGATAAGGAATATTCCTCAGCTTTAAGCAATTTAGGCAATTATTGTAAAAATAAGAATATTCATATATTTTAAGCAAAAAGCCAAATGCCCTGCATTTTAGAAAATTTTATAAAACGCATCTTATTTTAAATAGGTGTCAAACCACCGGCATATCTCCATAAGCCTTGCAATTCTGTTTTCAGGTCTGCCCACCCTTGAAAGGCCGTGGTGCTCATTGTGGAAAAGAGCTATCTTGGAATCTGCGCCATTGAGCTTTATGGCAGTAAACATCTGCATTGCATCGCTCATATAGCACCTGTAATCCTGATCGGACTGTATAAAGAGAGTGGGAGTTTTTGCATTGACGGCATATTTTAAAGGGGATGTATCCCACACAGTGTCAAAATCGGTCCAGGGTGTTCCCCTTAGCTGGCTCATGTTGTGATAATAGCCTATATCGGTGGTCAGCGATTTGGTGAGATAGTTGGAAATTGACCTCTGGGAGACTGCCGCTGCAAACCTCTGTGTATGCCCTATCATCCAGTTGCACATAAAGCCGCCGTAGGAGCCGCCGCATATTCCTATTCGAGCCTCATCCAAATCCGGATATCTTTTTATCACCTCATCTGTAAAATCCATAAGGTCGTTGTAATCTATGGTTCCCAGCTTTGCTGTGATATTGGCAAAATCGCTGCCTCTTCCGTCGGAGCCTCTGGGATTTGTGTAAAAGACAAAATAGCCCTTGTTTGCCAAAATTTGCATTTCATGGTGAAAGGTAGGGCCGAAAATTGTCTTGGGGCCGCCGTGAATTTCCAAAATTCCGGGATATTTTTTCCCCTTTTCATAATCCACAGGCTTTAGAACAAAGCCGTCAAGCGTGATGCCATCACGATTTTGGAATGTAAAATATTCGTGGGGGGACATGGTGTGTTCCCTGTGATATTCCCCGTTAAAATCCGAAAGCCTTTGGAATTTTTTAGTTTTCAGGTCATAGCAGTATATTTCAGACAGCTTCTCATCCCTCATGGCCGTCATGTAAATTTTGTCATCGGATATGTCAAAGCTGCTTACGGAGCCGTCGGATTTAATCACATCCTCATAATTTTTATCCATGTCCAAGGCTCTCATATGTGTGTTTCCCCAGTGTGCATAGGTCATGTAAAGCTTTTTGTTATACACCCTCTTTGAGCTTCCTGCGCCAAAGCCGGCATCTGTTCCCACGGCTCCTCCTATGTCAAAATCCTTATAGGGCAGAATTTCATATTTTCCTGTCTCTGTGTCAAGAATTGCAAAATGAGCATTTTGTCCGGGGAATTCCCTTTCGCAGAGTGTAAAGAAAGCCTTTTTATCATCTAGGAAAATAAGATCTCCGACCTCGAATTTATCCTCGGGAATAATTTCCTTTGTGCTGTTGGAATTTACATCCAGCATATAAAGTCCGTTCTGAGGCTTATATACATCCTTGTAGGTATGAGTTGAAAAGAGTATTTTATTTTTGTCAGGAGATACAGCAAAGCCTAAGACAAGTGCGTATTTATCACTTATATCCCTCAGCTCATTAGTTTTTGAATCAAAGATGACAAGTGTATTTCTCACCTTGTTCCTGATGCCCTCGCCGTTTGACCAGAAGTAGATTTCATCAAATATAAGATAATCCTCCCCCTCCCCGGCTTCGTTTTCCTTTTTCTCCTGCTTTTTTGCCTTTCTTTCTGCCAAAAGTGCAAATTTTCCGTCCTTTAAGGGTTTAAGAGATTTTACCTTCTCGTTTATGGTAAAAAGAGGCCTTCCCTCTCCTCCGCTTAAAGAAAGAGAAAAGTAATCGGTTCTGTCATTTTTTCCCTCAGAATTTCTCTTGGATGTAAAAATAATTGTGTCATCATCCAGCCATACAGGGCTTTTTTCATCTCCTGCAAATGTCAGCTGCCTTATTTTTGAGCTTTCTGTCTCCAATATATAAATATAGCTTTTATAGCCGTTTTTCTTTTTATCTGCATTGTGCTTTAAAAAGAAAGCGTGCTTTTTATCCGGTGAAAAATTTATATCCGAGAGAAAATTCATCTCATACAAATCCTCATAGCCTATCTTCTTCATGCCTAAGCCTCCCTGTTGTGCAAATATTCTGTCAGCCAGTTAAGAATTTCTTCCATCCTCTTTATGCGGTTTCTCGGTCTGCCGCTTCTTGAAAGCTCGTGATTTTCCCCCTTGAAAAGACACATCCGAGAGGGTACGCCGAACATCTTTAGGGCTGTAAACATACTTATGGCCTCTGCCATGTGACACCTGTAATCCGAATCCGAATGTATAAACAGCGTGGGGGTTTTAACCTTGTCTGCATATTTTAAGGGCGAGCTTTCCCAAACCTTTTTTATGTCGTCAAAGGCCGATGCGCCTATCTGCTCCTCTGAGAAGAAATAGCCTATGTCGCTCATAAACTGGAAGGATACCCAGTCTGAGATAGACCTTTGGGAAACGGCAGCTGAAAACCTTTGTGTGTGACCTATTATCCAGTTGGTCATAAAGCCGCCGTAGGAGCCTCCTGCAACGCCCAGCCTGTCCTTATCAATCTGAGGGTATCTCCTTAATGCCTCGTCGGTAAATTCCATCAGGTTTTCATATTCCACAGTGCCGTATTTTCCTGTTATATATCCAAAATCCGCACCCCTTGCGTCAGAGCCTCTGGGATTGCAGTAGATGACGAAAAAGCCCTTGGCAGCCCACAGCTGCATCTCGTTGTAATATGCCTCTCCAAAGGCTGTTCTGGGGCCTCCGTGAATGTTTAAAACAGCCGGGTATTTTCTGTCCTTGTCAAAATCTATGGGCTTCATTGCCCAGCCTCTTATCTCATAGCCGTCAGAGGCTGTGAACCGGAATTTTTCCGGTATGGATATTTCATGCTCCTTGAAGAAATTGTCATTGAAGAAGGTTAATTTATTTTTGCTTTGATCGTATATTTCTGTCAGGGAATAAGGCTCCATAGCCGCAATTACCATTTTATCTTCCCTTATGTCAAAGCCCTTTACGCAGGCGCCGTAATTGTATTCATCCTTTATATCTCCCTTTTCACCCACAGAGCGAATGAGGGATTTTTCATCCACGGTGGTTATAAAATATGCCCTGTTGTTTTGAATTTTAAAGCCCTGCCCCGAGATTAAAGCAGAATCGCTGCCTATGGTGCAATAGCCTATGGAATAATCATAGTCAGCTATTTTTTCCAAGGAGCCAAGCTTGAGGTCATATGTATAAAAATCGCAGTATTCCTGATGTGTGAAGCGGCCTCCTTTGCTCAATGCAAGAATCAGCTTATTGTCATTCAAAAAGTCAGCCTCTTCGTTTTTATATGTGTCAGGCTCTAAAATGCATCGGCTGTTTCCTTCTGTATCATAGATGTAAAGCCCCTGATGCCTGAACCTTACGCTTTCATATTTTCCTCCTCCCACCAAATTTTTTCCGCTTTTGTATTTATAAAATGTCACCTCAAATTTTTCGTCCGTAAGACGCTTTAAGCTGCCCGAATTTCTTTCATAGATATAAAG
>JAHHUC010000011.1 GCA_020024215.1 Oscillospiraceae bacterium
AACCCACGTGTTCAGCTTGGAAGGCTGACATTCTACCATTGAACTACACCCGCATATTAAGCCCTGAGATAAGCTTTATATTGCTCTCTCACCGGCGAAGTCTATTTTAGCAAATTTAATGCTGTTTGTCAACACTTTTTTAAAAAAAGTTTTTGAAACTAAAAATGAGCAGCTGCACACCGCCTTTTTAAATTCCTGTAATATCACTATACTGTATTTTCAGAAAAAATCAAGCCCTATTTTAAAAAAACAGCATTTTCTGCACACCCTTTTATAGCTTTGGCTGTTCCTTGCAAAAAAAGGGGGAAAAGTTCTTTAAACCGCTTAAAAGCTATTGACATGAGAGTGATAATCTGATATATTTCATATGTTATGCTTTATCCTTGCGGATAAGTGCATTATCCGCTAAAAAAGCGATATCCTTGCCCTCTTTTTTAAGGTGAGGGCCATATGACCAGAAGGAGGTGTTTTGAAATGGCAAAATTACAGGCAAATTACGAAACAGTTGCGATTTTCAATTTATCTAAGGGTGAAGAGGCAGTGACCAATCTCTGCGAAAAGTTCAAGTCTCTCATCTCTGAAAACGGAACAATCACAAACGTGGAAGAATGGGGAAGGAAGAGACTGGCTTATCCTATCATGGATGAGAACGAGGGCTTCTACCTTTTCATCGAGTTCAATTCCAAGCCCGATTTCCCTGCCGAGCTTGATCGTGTTTACAAGATTACAGACGGCGTTCTCCGTTCACTCATTGTTGAGAAAGGTGAATAATCAAGAGGTGATTTGAATGTTGAATAAAGCGATTTTAATAGGACGTTTAGTTGTGGATCCTGAACTAAAGACCACCCCTCAGGGCACAAATGTCTGCACCTTCCGCATTGCGGTGGACAGACCCTTTACAGCCAAGGGAGCTGAAAGAAAATCGGATTTTCTCAACATAGTCGCCTGGAGACAAAATGCTGAATTTGTCAGCAGATTTTTCCAAAAGGGAAGACTTATCGGAGTTGAAGGCTCCATACAGTCAAGGGACTATCAGGATAAGGACGGCAACCGCCGCTATGTCACAGAAATTGTGGCAGAGCGCTGCTTCTTTGTGGATTCCAAGCCTCAGGGCGGAGCTTCCTACAACGATGAGCCGAGGGAATTTACTCCCTATCAAAAGGCTGAAACCCCCTCATTTGCAGGCGGTGCTGCCTATGAGAGCGGTTCAGGCAGCGACTTTGAGATAGTTGACGATGATGACCTCCCCTTTTAACTAAAGAAACGGGTTTTGATATTACAGTAAGGAGTTGAATAAATTGGCATTTGAGAAGAGCGAAGGACGCGAATTTCGTCCCCACAACAGAAAGAGCAGAAAAAAGGTTTGCGCTTTCTGCACAGATAAAGTAACCAGCATAGATTATAAGGATGTAAACAAGCTTCGCAGATATCTTTCCGACAGAGGCAAGATTGTTCCCAGAAGAGTGACAGGAACCTGTGCAAGACATCAGCGTCAGATCACAGTGGCAATCAAGAGAGCAAGACATCTTGCACTTTTGCCCTATACAACCGACTAATTTTACGAGCCGCCTTGTGCGGCTCTTTTTTTGTTTTAGGATGAGGGAAGAATATTCAAAAGCAATTCTTATTCGGTTGTTTTTAATTTATATTTATGCTATAATATGAAAAAGCTTATACAATATACATTTTTTAAAATAAAAAATGTCCGGCTGCCACAGGCAATTTTTCTCTTCTCATATGCTATGGCAAAAATAATATGTAAAATAAAGGAAGTGCTTTGATTGGCATCGAGAACCCAGTCCTCCGAGGATTATTTAGAAACCATACTTATACTTCGTGAACACTTGGGAAATGTAAGATCCATTGATATAGTTAATGAAACAGGCTACACCAAGCCCAGCATTAGCGTAGCCATGAAAAAGCTGCGCCATAACGGGCTTATAACTATGGATAGATCCGGATATATTTATCTCACTCCCGACGGCGAAAAAATTGCGACAGAGACATACAACAAGCACTGTCTGCTTAAAAAATTCTTTATGTCCTTGGGTGTGTCAGAAAGCACAGCCGAAGAGGATGCCTGCAAAATAGAGCATGAGATAAGCCGTGAAACCATCATGTGCATTATAAAAAGCCAGAATGAGAGGGAAAAATAAAAGGACTTATTAGATAGGCTCATCTGTGCCCTTACATTTAAGGACACACCCCTTATAAATTTTAGCTTTGTGCTGTCATTTAAAAACAGCTTATTTTCTTGTGCCGCTTTCTCGCTTTCATATTGTTGCAAGGCCTTTAAAAGCCTTGAATATCACTTTTTCCGAAAAGCTTTATAAAATGGCCCTCTGTATTACAATTTAAAATGATTTTTATTTCTCCTTTAGGATTAAAAATAAAAGGTCTGTTCACTGTGAACAGACCTTTTTATCCGTATAAAGCTTTTTGCATAGGCTAAAGTTTGCAGTCATTTTCCCAAAGGCTTTCTATGCTCTGTCTTTTTATAATAAGCCTGCTTTCTGCATTTTCGGTCATAACCACTGCCGGCTTGGTGTGCATATTGTAATTTGATGCCATGCTGTAACAATAAGCCCCTGTTGAGAACACCGCCAGAAGATCTCCCCGCTTTAATTTCGGCAAACTTATGTCCTTTATAAGTATGTCGCCTGATTCGCAGGCATTTCCGCATATTGTTATTGTTTCCATATCCTCAGCTGCTACATTTTCTGCATTTACCGCCGTATATAAAGCATCATAAAGGGCAGGCCTTATGTTGTCTGTCATCCCTCCGTCAACAGCTGCATATTTTCTCACACCGGGTATTTCCTTTATGCTTCCTATTGTGTAAAGCGTGACTGCCGCCTCTCCCACAATGCTTCTGCCCGGCTCTATTACAACCGAAGGCACAGCCATACCCATTTTATCAAAGCCCTCTGTTATCAGCTTCATAACAGCATCCAGAAAGCTGCTATATGAAGGTCTTATATCCTTTGGAGTATATTTTATTCCAAAGCCGCCGCCTATGTTAAGCTCCTTTGGTATAAAGCCGTATTTCGCATTAAGCTCATTTATCAAATCCAAAAGCACCACGGTTGCCTTGATGTGGGAGGAATTTTCCAAAAGCTGGCTGCCCACATGAAAATGAAAGCCCAGAAGTCTTATATAGGGGGAATTTAAAGCTCTTTCAAAAATCGGGTTGAAAATTTTTCTCTCCAAGGGGATTCCGAATTTTGAATCTATATGACCGGTTGTTATATACCTGTGTGTGTGGCTGTCTACACCGGGGGAAATTCTCAAAAGGCAGCTTGCGGTTTTGTTCTGCCTTTTACATTCTGCCTCCAAAAGCTCCAGCTCATCTGTGCCGTCAACAATGACCCTCCCCACATCCCTTTTTACTATCTCGCTTATCTCCTCTTTGCTTTTGTTGTTGCCGTTAAATTCTATTCTTTCAGCAGGAAAGCCCGCCTTTAAAGCAAGGGCTAACTCCCCCATTGAAACCACATCCAGAGAAAGCCCCTCCTCCTTTATGATTCTGCACATTTCAAGGCAGAGAAAGGCCTTTGCAGCATAGGCGCATTTGGTTCCGGGATATTTTTCCAAAAAATCCCGCTTTATTTCTCCAATCCTCTTTTTAATATCCGACCTTGAATAAACAATAAGCGGAGTTTTGTAGCTTTCCCTTAATTCTGAGCAGCTCACACCGTCAATAAATAATCTGTTGTTTTCCACTGTTTTCATTTTCAAATTTCCCTTATAAAAATTTTAGTGTATCCTCCCCCATTATAAGCCATTTTGGCTTGATATCAAATATAGTTTTTGCACCAAAATCCCCCGATTTTTTCATTATATGCACCGCCCTTGCAAGCGACAGCAGTATTCTTGCCGTAAAATCCGGGTTAGATTCCATATTAAGGTAAAATTCCATAAGCGCTCCGTCAGCTGCATTGGGATAATTGCTTATAACAGCTCCCTTGTGCGCCATATGCTGCTTTCTCCTTTCAATCTCCTCACAGCTTGTAAAATTCACCTCTGTGTCATAGCCCTTAAAATAGATTTCTGTATTTTTGATTTTTTCTGCAATGCTCTCTCTGTCCGCCCCCTCCTTTAAGCAAACAAAGCACCGCCTTTTGTGCATATTGAATTTATCAAGTCCTGCAAAATTTCCTTCTTTGACGGCATTGACTGCATTTTCATCCGGTATGGTGTATTCAATTGCGTCCTGCACACCATTTACAGACCTTATGACACTGCTGTGTCCCTGACTTACACCCTCCCCCCAAAAGGTAAAGCACCTCCCAAATGGGTTAAAAGCGCTGTCAATAAGCCTTATGAGGGAAAAAAGTCCGGGGTCCCAGCCTGCGCAGATAAGGGCTGTTTTTTTGTTTCTTTTTGAGGAGCGATCAACGCTTAAAAAATGCTCCCTTACATTTTCGTGCATATCAAAGCCTTCAACTATATTGAAATGCTGTGAGAGATAGGGGGAAAAGGCTCTTAAATCGCTGCTTGACATTGTAAGCAGCAGCACATCTATGCAGGACTTGAAATTTTTTATTTCACTTAAAGGATAAACATCAGCACCCTCACAGCAGACAGCTGCCCCTCTTCTTGAAAATATGCCTGCACACTCAAGGTCGGGATATTCCTTCAATGCCCTTGCAGCTGCTCTGCCCAAGTTCCCAAGGCCGCATATTCCGATTGTTACAGCTATTTTTCTTCCCCTCCCTCAAGCATATCCCTCATGCTGTAAAGCCCCGGCTTTTTTCTGCTTATAAAAAGTGCCGCCTCAACAGCTCCCTGTGCAAAAACAGCTCTGTCAGAGGCTGTATGCCTTATTTCTATGGTTTCTCCCTCGCCGGATAAAATTATTACATGGCAGCCCTTTACGCTTCCTAGCCTTAAGGATGCAATATTATCTCTTTTAAGTGCCCTTGCAAGCTCTATTGCCGTTCCGGAGGGGGCATCCTTTTTATTTCTGTGGTGTATTTCTATTATCTGGATGTCATAGCTTTGATTTAAAAGCTCTGAATTCTCACCAAGCATTTTTTCAAGCAGGCATATTCCCCTGCTCATATTAAAGGAAAGAAAGACAGGTATGCTTTTGGATGCTTTTCTTATTTCCAGAAGCTCCTCATCAGAAAGTGCCGTTGTTCCTATGACAATCGGAATTTTATATTTCAAAGCCTTAAAGAGAGCTGTTCTCATCGCCTCTTTTGAGGAAAAATCTATTATAACCGCCTTTTTTATCTGCTCCTTTAAAAAATTATCCGTATCCCTTATGCCGCCTAAAAGATGACATTTCTCATTTTTTTCAGCGCTTTCAACAACCTCTTTCCCCATTCTGCCGCCTATGCCGCTGATTATAATATTTATCATCAAATCACCTCCAGGCGCTCAAGCTCACATTTAAGACTTTCCATAAGCCTTTCATCCGGCAAACAAAGCGGCAGGCGATAGTTTGTCTTCAGCATGCCCATAAGGCCAAGGCACGCCTTTACGGCAATGGGATTCACATCCTTGAACAACAGCTCTGTTATGTTTTTAAGGCTTTCAAAAATTTTATATGCCTGCTCCCTTTTGCCCTGTGCAAAGCAGCTTGTCATCTCGCTGCACTTTTGGGGAAGTATATTTGACACAACCGAAATTACGCCGTCTCCGCCCTTTTCCATCACATCCAAGGTTATGTCATCATTTCCCGAATAGATTGCAAAATCCTCTTTGCATAAACTTCTTATCTCATCAATTCTCTTTACATTTCCCGATGCCTCCTTTATGCCTTTGATATTTTCAATCTGCGAAAGCCTTTTGACCATGTTGGGCTTTATGTCAACAGCTGTCCTTCCGGGAACATTGTAAAGTATAATCGGCAGGCTTGTTTGTGAGGCGATGGCTTGATAATGCAAAAAAAGTCCCTCCTCGCTGCATTTATTATAATAGGGAGTGACGATAAGCAGAGCATCTGCCCCTATTTTTTCTGCCTGCTGTGACATGAAAATTGCATGAAGAGTATTGTTGCTGCCGGTTCCTGCAATAAACGGAACTCTTCCCCCTATCTTTTCCTTGCAGAATTGAAGCACACTTATATGCTCTTTATCGCTTAATGTGGATGCCTCTCCCGTGGTGCCGCAGACCAGAATTCCGTCTATTCTGCTTTTTATCTGAAAATCCAAAAGTTTTTCCAAACAATCAAAATCCACCCTTTTGTCGTCTGTAAAGGGTGTCACCAGCGCTGTGCAGCAGCCCTTGAAAATTTTCAAAAAAATCACCTCTCAAATTTTCTTTATAATTTATATAAATATATGTATCACCACTTTCCCTTTATCCATATTGCATAAATATTTGTGTTTGAATATTAGCCGTTTGCAATTTGTTCACTATTTATATATCTTGGATTGACAAACCCTTTTTTAACTGCTATTATTGGAAGCAAATAATTTAACGGCTTAAAGCCCTAAACAAACTGGAGTGATAACTATGAAGGAACGAGAAAAATTATCTTCGCGGCTGGGATTCATTCTGATTTCTGCCGGATGTGCCATAGGATTAGGTAATGTTTGGCGATTTCCCTACATAACAGGAAAATATGGCGGAGCAGCCTTTGTGCTCATATATGTTCTTTTTCTTGTCATACTGGCCCTGCCTATAATTGTGATGGAATTTGCAGTTGGAAGAGCCAGCAGAACCTCTGCGGCTTTAAGCTTCAAGGTATTGGAGCCAAAGGGCTCCAAATGGCATCTTTACGGCTTTGGCTGCGTAGCCGGAAACTATCTTCTCATGATGTTTTACACCACCATATGCGGCTGGATGATGTCCTATTGTGTAAAAATGGCAAGAGGTGTGTTCACAGGCCTTGATACACAGCAGGTTTCAGCTGAATTTGGGAAAATGCTGGCAAATCCCTATGAGCTTACATTCTGGATGCTCATGACCGTTGCCATAGGCTTTCTGGTGGTTGCCAAGGGACTTAACAAAGGAGTTGAAAAGGTCAGCAAGGTGATGATGACCTGCCTTTTGGCTCTGATTGTGGTTTTGGCAATAAGAAGTGTGACATTGCCCAACAGCGGCGAGGGACTTAAATTCTACCTTACGCCGGATATCAAAAAGCTCACTGAAAACGGACTTTTTGAAGCAATCTATGCTGCATTGGGACAGGCTTTCTTCACACTTTCGGTGGGAATAGGAGCACTTTCCATATTCGGAAGCTACATCGAGAAGGAAAGAAGCCTCACCGGTGAGGCGGTTTGTATAATGTGTCTTGACACATTTGTTGCATTCATGTCAGGACTTATTATATTCCCCTCCTGCTTCGCATTTGGGGTAAGCCCAAATGAGGGAGCCGGACTTGCATTTTTAACTCTTCCCAATGTGTTCAACCAGATGAAGGGCGGCAGGCTTTGGGGTGCTTTGTTCTTCCTTTTCATGTCCTTTGCGGCGCTTACAACAATTATAGCTGTGTTTGAAAACATCATAAGCTACGGCATGGATCTTTGGGGCTTTACAAGAAAGAAGGCAACAATAATAAATGCAGTGCTGATTCCGCTTTTGTCAATGCCCTGCATTTTGGGAATGAATGTCTGGTCAGATTTTAAAATCGCAGGGCTTTCCATCGACGGCTTTGAGGATTTTCTTGTGTCCGACAACCTGCTTCCCATAGGAAGCCTGATATTCCTCATGTTCTGTGTCACAAGATACGGCTGGGGCTGGGATAACTTTATAAAGGAAGCCGACACAGGCGATGGGCTTAAATTCCCCAAAATGGTCAGAGGCTATCTCACCTACGGCCTTCCCCTTATAATTCTATTCGTGTTTGTGATGGGATATAAGGCAAAATTCTTTAGCTAAAAAAATTCTCAGCTTGTCTTAAAGATTAAGATTAAATATAAACCCCATTTTGGTTTAGAGCAAAATGGGGTTTATATTTTGGCTTTAAGCAGAAAATCCAAAGGGATTTTCTGCTTTTTATACATCTGTTATTAAAAAGAAAATTATACTTAAAAGGATGACATCTGCCTATCTTTCTTTCTCTTACTGTCAAATAGCTTTGATTTATCCTTCAATTCGCAGTATGTATAATCCAATTTTTTATTTTTAGGTGTGTGTACACGAATAAATTCGGCAGGTGAAAAATACCCTCTTTGGCTGCATTCTCTTAATACCTCTATTCCAAATTCAATATCATCCAAAGAAAATTTCCATATAACCTCACCCTTTTCAACAGAGAATACAGACCTGTCCTCATTGTTCTTCTCACATATAATGCTTAAATTTTCCATACAGCCTCTTTTTTTAATTTTTACAACTCCCATATCAAATTGTGCATCCAACATAAAATTTTTACCTTTTAGAACTTCATTGAACATATCAAGAAAAATTTTGTTTCCCTCCTCATCAAATTCAATATATATGGACATATTGCCCTGTCTGAATATTTTTATCATTTGATATTCCTCCTTGAATTTAGCAGCCGGATATTATTAACAGGCACACCTTTTTCTGCACAGCCTATGCCTGCCCGGGAAAAATTACGGCATATATTTAAAAAGAATAGTATACATCCTTTATCCTGTTTATTATTTTTTGAACAAGCTTTTTATCACAGGGCAAAATTCTTTTGCTGGAAAGTCAGCCCCATTTGTGGTAATATCTATTTATAAATTTAAAGGAGACAAAGGAACATATGGCAACAGAGCTTTTATTCAGAAACGATGCATATATAAAGGAATTTACCGCCGAGGTTTTAAAATGTGAGCAGGTAAAAGACGGCTTTCAGATAACACTTGACCGGACCGCCTTTTATACCGAGGGAGGCGGTCAGCCTGCGGATACAGGCTTTTTGGATGATTCAAGAGTGCTGGATGTGCATGAAATAAACGGCGAAGCGGTTCATCTTTGCGATAAACCCCTCAAAAAGGGCAGCAGGGTGAAAGGGACAATCGACTGGGAAAAAAGATTTGACAATATGCAGCACCATTCGGCAGAGCATATTGTTTCAGGACTTGTACACAAGCATTTCGGCTTTGACAATGTGGGCTTTCACATGGGAAATGTAGTGACTGCGGATTTTAACGGCGAGCTTTCAAATGAGCAGGTGATGGCTATTGAAAGGGAAGCAAATGAAATAGTATATAAAAATTATGATATAAATGTACAGTACCCATCAGCTGAAAAATTAAAGTGCATGGATTACAGGAGCAAAAAGGAGCTGACAGGAGATGTCCGCATAGTTACAGTGCCCTGTGCAGATATCTGCGCCTGCTGCGGAACCCATGTTAAAAGCACAGGTGAAATAGGAGTTATAAAGCTTTCTGCCCCTGCAAAATATAAAGGCGGCGTCAGGCTTGAGATACTTTCAGGCAGAAAAGCCCTTTTGGATTATGAGAGAAAGACTGAAATAAATTTGAAGCTTTCACAGCTTTTTTCGGCAAAGCCTATGGAGGTTTTTGAAGCTGCACAATCCAGAATAAACGAGATAGAGCAGTTAAAGCTGAAGATAAAGGAATTGCAGAGCGAAATTTTTGAAGGAATTGCAGAGGGCTGTAAAAATGAGGACACCCCCCTTTTCCTCAGCAAGCAATTGGATGCAAACGAATTAAGGGAGCTTTGCCTTGCTCTTATAAAAAAAAGAGAGGGAGTTGTAATGGTTGTGTCCCCCTCGCAGAAAGGCCCCTCAAGGTTTTCTCTTGCAGCCAAATCCGAAGATTTAAGATCCGCCGGAGAAAAGATGCTTAAAGAATTAAACGGCAGGGGCGGAGGAAGCCCCAATATGATTCAGGGTGTTATAGGCTCATCTGTAAAAGAAGCTGAAAGCCTCTTTAAAAAGACCTTTCAAAAACAGGTGTTTACAGAAGATGTAAATCTAAAATAGAAAAGTTAAGGTTTAAGCAGCCTCCTTAGGTGGCTGCTTATTCTTTGTTATAAAGCAATAAAAGGATACTGTAAAAATAAACCTGCGAAAAATCATTTTTAAGTTTTCTGCCAAAATAGGTACAACAACCACATCTGTCTGTTAAAACTTCCGCAAGCCTGCATCTTACGCAGTATACTGCGTTATAAAATCCATACCGGGTATAAAAAGCCTCTGCAAGAGTCGGTCATTTTCCATGCAGTCTCGCTTCACCTTCATAAAGTCAAGCAGCATAGCCTATTTTGCAGCAGCTATTTAGGAGAACGGTGCAATCTTAACCAGCCTTTTGCGGTCATATTCACCGACAGCCTGTTTTGCGAGCCTCATTTTCAAAATATCTGTATAGGGCAATATGAGCCGTTGCTTCACTGAAAGAATATAAGGAGCTTAAATTTTAACAATTCTTTCCACATCCATTGATAATTTCATTCGAATTATGTTAGAATATCTGTCAGTGTAATTTTGTTTCGTTGTGAAACTGCATTTGATATCAAAGGATGCCTATTTTATCCACGCATTTATTACATACGGCGGATTACACAATCGGAGGTTTTACTGATGACAAGGCATTTGCCTGTGTTAATTTAAGCCGATTATTTATGTCAGAAAAATATGTGCCGTGTAATTTTATAAATATAAAGCATATGAAATATGAAAAAGCAGCACCGGAAAATGTGTCTTAATTTGCAAGACGATATAAATTAAATGCGAAGCATTTGAACTATTTATACAATAAAGAGAAGGATTATTAAATAAATGCCATGGTCAATGATTATCAAAGCAGCAGGAAGGCTGAAGCTTTTCTTGCCACAGCCCGAGGTTTTGAAAATAACAACTTCAAAATTGACGTAGTTTTCTATATTGGCCGCCCTTTGGCAATGAGTGTGCCGCATAGAGATATAACGCAGAATGAAAAGCTTGGAAATTTTATAGACAACCTTGCTGATTGCATAAATTGTGCGCAGTATAAATAAAACTAAGTATGTTGATCCAATATTTGCATTAAGGGCTTATAATAGAAAAAAGGGTGATATGTATATGAAAATATTATTTGTAAGACATGGTGAGGATGATGATGGTTATAGGGGCGGATGGAGCCGGATGGATTTAACAAGCGCAGGAAGAGTCCAGGCTGTCAGGCTGGCAGAGTATATCTATGATAGGAAACACATTTTTGATGTATCAAAGATTGTCTCCGGTGATTTGCCCAGAACGGTATCAACGGCACATATTATAGCACAAAAATTGAAACTCCCGGTTGTGTTAGAGGAAAAATTAAGGGAAATGAACAATGGGGAATTAGCCGGGATGAGAAATGAGGAAGCTCTTGTAAAGTATCCGGGCTTGTTCTTTAATACGTTGAATATGGACGAAAAATACCCAGGCGGAGAAAGTCCCGTTGAGTTTTTCGCAAGAATTAAAGGGTGGTTTTCTTCCTTTCTAAGTGTTAACGGCAAGCTTGACAGAAATATTGTGGTTGTCACGCATGCCGGTGTAATCAATATAATTTATCACATTATAAATCAGATACAGTGGTCAAATAAATCCAAATCTTTTCCTGTTGCAAATTGCAGCCTGCATATCCTGGATACAGATACCATGATGTTTGAGACAGAGAATAAAATCATCTTTCCGGACTAGAATAAAGCAGAGCTGTCGGGTCTGAGAGGTTTAAAGTAAATACTTTACATATTATCTCTCTGCAAAGAATGTCTCCCGGCTTGCGGTCAAACTGCCTAAAAAATCCCTCAAATGCCGCCCTTTTACAGAGGGGGAAAAGAAAGCCTGACAAGCTCAGCTCAATAAAGAGCTGACAGGAATCTGCAAATAGCCTCCTTGAAAACCTAAAAATCATTCATATAGCCCTGCTGCGGATGAATAGAAGCATCCAAACAGAGGGAACATTCGGCATGGAAAAAGGAAATTGCAGTTATACCCGGAGGGCTTCATTGCAAAGGTGCAGAAGGCGTGATTTTGCAGATTGCCTTGCTTTCCGTCGGTTTAATCTGCACAGAGGCAGCACTAAAGCAACTGCACAGTCAAAAGGCTGTCTGAAATTATAAAAAATAACCTCTGAATTTTAAAAAATCCAGAGGGCTGTGGCTGTTGTACCCATTTTGACAGAAAAATTTAAAAGATGATAAAAAGTAATGCAGAGATCCAAAATTGGAATCTCTGCATTTACCGCGGGGTTGTTTTTGCACAACCCCTTTTTTAAGTAAATATGTAAAAATATTACTTAGATGTCATGGGCTTATCTGTGATGAGGATCTTGCCTGCCAACTCTGTGTTGAAGTGGAGATATCCGTTAGCATCAACCTTGTAGTTTGTGCCGGAAATTTCTCTGTACTCGTTCTTAGCAGCGTCGTAGGAATAGAAGTGCCAGGGCTTGGAAGCATCAAGCTTGCTTACATCTACTCTTGCAGCGATTTCAACCTTCTGGCCAAATGTGCCGGACTGGCTCAAGCTTACGATAGCAAGCTCGTTGGAGAAATACTTAGCAAAAAGATCCTTTGTAGCCTTGTCGCCGATGGAAACCTTGAGCATAAGGTCCTTGCCCTGAGCAGCAGCAACCTTAGCGTCTAAGATAACTCTGCCTACAACCACGTTGTTAACAACTGTGTCAGCCATTACCTTAGCCTGAACATTCTTCTTGGCAGCCTCATCAGCAACCTTCTTGAATGCATCGGGAGTTACCATGTTGGCATTGTAGAAAGGAACATAAGCAACAGCCTCCTTGTTGGCAACAGCCTTGTTGACTGCCTGCTCTGTAACCTCTGCTACTGCTGTGCCTGTTACCTTGTCAACCTTCTCAAGGTCATAGCCTCTTGCAGCCATTGCTGTTGTAAACATAGCCATAGCCATGGACATAGCTAATGCTGCACTTAAAACTTTCTTAAACATAATTTAACCTCCGTTTTTTTTATATTACAACTGCTTTGACAGCAGATGCAATTTAACTTAATCAAAGTATCTCCGGTGCCATAGTGATAGAATCCGGCACACTTAAAGATTCGCAGTAGATTCTGTATTCCTCGCTGTTGAATATGGTGTTGTAGGGGATTATTCCGTGCCCGTCATCCATGAGGTAGATGACGTTCATTATAATCACGCTGACAGCAACAGACACAACAACTGAGGCATACCTTTTTCTGGCATAAGACCTCTCTTTTGCGCTTGAATCTATTGCGTTTTTCTCATTATACAACCTTTTTATCAGAATGTAAAGAGCAATTATTACAGATGTTTCAAAATACATTGTAAACCTGTCTATAAGCATATGCTTCCAGGATATTATCCAGAAAAAGAAGTAAAAAAAGGCACAATTTATGTATATGTGATTTCTGACATCCTGTGAGCAAATCCTGTCCCTATAAATGTATATGACAGCAAAAAACACCGTGCAGGCTATCATATAATACCAATCGTTTCCAAAGTCCAGATATATGGAGCCCATATAATTTCCATACCAAAGCTTTGTCACAATTTTAAGTATGATGTCGGATGTGAGAAATATTCCCAACGTAGCTGCCATATAAACTGCCAGCACAGCCTTTGTGAGCCTTATCTGCAGAATAAAATAGAAGGGAATCATCAAAAGTGCGCTTTTATGGACAGTTGATGCAAGAAGCACCAAAAGCATATAGGGGATTGGCTTTTTCTTTTTTACCATAGGAATTGCAAAGGCGAATATAAGCGCAGCTATGGTCTGCCTTATAAGGTTCATGGAGCAGTAATACATTCCAAGGCCATAGAGCATGAAAAATCCCCACACCTTGTCGCCGCATTCTCTGTAAATAAAAAGTCCTGCCAGAATTGCTATCAATATGCTGTTGCCTATGTAGAATATCTGATAATTCTTCCCGAAAAGCGAGAGGAAATAGGTAAACAGCGTAAATCCCGGCTCGTCATCTATGGTGAAGAACTGAGAAAAGGGCGTTGATAAAACCTTGTTCCAAAGACCTGTGTAGCCGCCGTAGGAATAATCAAAGCCCACATCATATCTTATGCACGAGAGAAAGCACAGAAAACCGACGGCAGAAAGCACAAAAATAATATCCCTGTGCTTTAATTTTGTTTTATTGCAGAGAAGATATCCAAACAGGGTAACTGCTCCGAACAAAGAAAGATAAAATACCATGTCAAACCTCTAAATCACAATAATATGGCAGAATTTTTTTCATCCGCCTCATTTTTCAATTTGCTGTAAGCCTCTCCCTTGAGCTTATAGCCGTCCTTTCCCACAGGGTGGAAGGTGCTGCAAATCTCAGCAACAAAATCCACAATGCTGCTGCTGTTTTCATCCGAAACCTCAAGAAGCTTTTGAAGCTGCCTGAGAAATGCATCGCAGTCAAAGGGTATGGGACATCCTATATGTATAAGGTGATTGGGTGTCTTTTTCATGCCCTCTTCTGACATCAGCTTTTCCTCATAAAGCTTTTCGCCCGGCCTTAAACCTGTGTATTCAATTTTTATGTCAACATCAGGCACAAAGCCCGAAAGCTTTATGAGATTTCTGGCAAGCGTATCTATCTTTACAGGCGAGCCCATGTCCAAAACAAATATCTCCCCGCCCTTTGCAAACGTACCTGCCAGAAGCACAAGGCTTACAGCCTCCGGTATGGTCATAAAATATCTTATAATGTCAGGGTGTGTGACTGTGACAGGGCCGCCCTCGGCTATCTGCTTTTTAAAAAGAGGAATGACAGAGCCGCTGCTGCCTAAAACATTTCCGAATCTCACCGCAACATATTCTGTCCTTGCATCCAAGATAGAGGAATCGTCCACATCCAGGCGGTAGGAAAGCCTCGGCATCTCCCCCATTCTCTTTTCCTTGACCATCTTGTCAAAGGTCTGTATAACCATCTCGCACAGCCTTTTGGATGCGCCCATGATATTTGTGGGGTTTACCGCCTTGTCGGTGGAGATTAGAACAAACCTTTCACAGCCGAATTTTGCTGCCGCATAGGCTGTTTTGTATGTGCCTATGGTGTTGTTCTTTATTGCCTCGCAGGGGCTTGTCTCCATAAGAGGAACGTGCTTGTGGGCCGCCGCATGATATACAACCTGGGGCCTGTATGTTTCAAACACGTTTTCAATTCTTCTGGAATCCCTTACCGAGCCTATCAGCACAACCAAATCCAGATTGGGATATTTTTTCCTCAGCTCCTGCTCTACGTCATAGACATTGTTTTCATACATATCAAAGAGCACCAGCTTTTTAGGGCTGTGAGATGCTATCTGCCGTGCAAGGTCAGAGCCTATTGAGCCGCCTGCGCCGGTTATGAGAATAACCTTTTTGCTCACATAATTGTAAACGGCAGCCATATCCACATTCACAGGCTCCCTTCCCAAAAGCTCATCGGGAGTTACATCGTGTATGTCGCTTACGCTGACCTCTCCGTTTGCCAGCTGATAAAGTCCGGGCAGAGATTTAAGCTCGCAGCCTGTTTCTTTGCATATGTTCAATATATCTCTTTTTTCCTCAATTGAGGCTGTGGGTATGGCAAACATTATTTTGTCAATGCCGTATTTTTTCACATTGAGAAGTATGTCGTCTCTTCCTCCTGAAACCAAAATACCGCTTATATACCTGCCCCATTTGTTTTCGTCGTCATCTATAAAGCAGCACACCCTTGTGCCCTTTGTCTCACGGCTTTGCAAAAGCTCCCTCACCACTGTTTTTCCGGCAGCTCCTGCGCCTATAACCATAACATTTTCTTTTATTTCCTTGCTTCTTGAAAGTCCTCTCAGAAGCACTATAAACCTGTATGAAAACCTTACGCCCAATGTCAGCACAAACTGAAGAAAGGTTCCGCCTATATAATAGAGCACCGGCATCCTCTTGAAAAACATCATGGTGGCAGCAATGTGTATCACACCTGTCACTGCACAGCAAAAGCCGGTTCTAAGCAGCTCGTTATAGCCTGCAAACCTCCATACGCTTCTGTAAAGCTTCTGTGAGGCATAAATTGCAAGGCATACGGCGGTGTAAAAGGGTGCAAAAGTGACGCATTGATTTATATATTCTGACGGGATTGCGCTGTATCTGCAATCAAATCTGAACCAGAGTGCAAAAAAGAATGAAAGATTTACTGCAACAGCATCATAGACAGCTAAAGTAAGGCTGATGAGCTTCCACTTTTCTTTTTTATGCTTTTTATTTTCAGCATTATTTGTTTCTGCCATCTAAAAAATTTCCTCCCGAGTTTTAACTATTGCGGTGTGCAGCCTGCGATTTCATCAAAAATACAGCGTGTGTTTTCAACAAGCGAAAAAGCTGCCTGCTCACCTATATCCCTTAAAAGAATCTGCCAGCCGTTTTCATATCTTGCAGGGCTTCGGCTTTCTGTGTTGTGGCTGTCGCTGGCAAGCACTGTAAATTTTTTCTTTTTAAGGAACTTATACACCTTTTTCCGCAAATTTTCATCCTCCAAGGAGGGGAGATTTATCTGAAAAACAGCATCCATTGAGTAAAGCTTTTTTTTGGCTGACCATGTAAGCCTGTCAAAAAACCTCTCGATATGAGCAAAGACAACAACAAGTCCTGTCATCCTCATCATATCCTCAATATCCTCCAGCCACTCCTTGTCTATTTTAGGAATATACGGCAGCTCTATAAGTATATAGCTGCTGTTTCCGAGTGTAAGCCTTTCAAAGGAATCTATCCTGTAAAGCTTTTTTGAATAATAGACCTCTGCGCCCAATATTATTCTTCCGTCAAAATTGTATGCCTCTTTAAGCAGCCTGTAAGATTCGCTTCTTCTTTCCAAAAATCTCTCTGCTCCGTTTTCATTTATATAAAAATGAGGCGTGGCAATTATATCAAGGATGTTTATCTCCTTAAATGCCTTCAAAAGCTCTATGGATGCGCTTATTGACTTTGGGCCGTCATCCATCTGAGGAAGTATGTGCGTGTGCAGATCAGCTCTATTTATCTCCGACATTTTTTTCTCCCAATGTGCCTGCAAGCACACCCGACTTTGCATTTGAAGCAGCCCGTGAGCTTGCATCGGCATATCCATAATACTTATATCCGTATTTATATCCGTCCTTTTTGGACGCGAGGGCGCTCTTGCTGCCTATCAGCACAGAGCCTATGAGATCGCCCCCCACCATCTGGATCGCCTTTATTGCCGCCTGAACATCCCTGTGATCGGAATAGCTCTCTCTGGAAACCAGCACCATGCTGAAATCATACTTTTTCAGAATGAGGGCGTCGGTCATTATGCCAACAGGAGGTGTATCGACCAGAACATAATCAAAATATTCCTCCACCCCGTCAAAAAACTGCTGGGCGAATTTTCCCTCTAAAAGCTCTGCCGGATTAGGAGGTGTCATGCCGGCAAACATAAGCGTAAGATTGGGATAGCCCGAATCCACAGAGCAGTTTTCCAGCTTTCCGGTGCTTAAAACAGAGGAAAGCCCATGCTTTCCCTTTGCCATCTTGAAATAGGAATGTACCCTTGACTGGCGCATATCTCCGTCTATCAGAAGCACCTTATAGCCTGCCTGAGCCAGCACCACCGCAAAATTGCATATGGTGGAGGTTTTGCCCTCCATGGGCACGGCGCTTGTGAAAAGTATTCTCTTGTGCTCTCTCTGGCTCATGCTGAAGGTGATGTTTGTTCTTAAAGACTTATAGGCCTCCACAGCTTCAAATTCCGTATCTGTGTTGATGATGCCCATTTCTTTTCGATGGAAAAAGTTTTCCTTTTCCTTCTTTTTTTTCAAAAGGTTTATTTTTTTCATTTTTATGCCTCCAGTCTGTCAGGGATAACGCCCAAAAGAGGTACGCTGTGCTTGCTTTCAAAATCCTTGGCGCTCTTGACCTTCTGGTCCAAAAGACTGGAAACGACCACAAATCCGCAGGATGCAATTATTCCCAAAAGGCCGCCCAGAACTGCATTTTTAACAACGCTGGGGGAAACATGCCTCTCGGGGACCTTTGCCCTGTCCACAATCTCAACAGAGCCTGATTTAAACACTCTTGATATTTCAGCAGGGGCAACATCGCTCACCTTTTTCAATATTTCTGCTGAAAGTGCAGGCTTTTTAGTCCTCACCGTGACCTCAAAAATCTCTGTGCTCTTAAGCTGGCTGCAAGAGAGCATTTTTCTCAGCTGAACAAGCGTCAGAGGCTCATCCATGCCAAACCTTTTAAAATCAACTCTGGATATAACCTTCTCCAGCACACAGTCGCTTTGTATAAGCTCCATATATGTGCTTACAAGGTTTCTTGATGCTGTGATATCACTGGAATTTATATATCCTGATGTGGTGCTGTTGTTGTTGTTTACATACATGGATATCCTTGACTCATACTGCTTGGGAATAAAAAAAGCTGTTATAACCACAGCCAGCAAGGTTGCTGCCGAAAAGGAAATCAATATCAGCTTCCAGTGACCCAGGAGATTTTTAAATTGTTCAAAAAGGTCAATCTCCATCTCATCGTTCATTTTGTTCTCCATCTCTTACCCTTTCCAATCTTAAAATTCAGATTTCCTGCGCCGCCTGAAAATGAAGCTAAACAGCAGGCAGGAAAAACAGGCCCCTATAAAGAAGCCCAAAGAATCTATGATTACATCTGTAATTTGAGGTCCCCTTCCGGGTGTAAAATACTGTATGGATTCGTCCAAAACCGAAACAGCAGCTCCAAAGAGCAAAGAATGTCCCAATCTTTTTGAAAAGATTAAAAAAGAGAAAAAACCAAGGCAGGCAAATTGAGTAAAATGTGCCAGCTTGCGGATAACCCTTTCTGTTATCACATTTTCAAAGCTCTCGCCTGTGACTTTCTCCAATGTTTCAACCACGACAGCTGTGATATTTTTACTTAGCTGCGCCGATTTAGGCGCAGACAGCAGCGAATTGCCCCATATGAACACAAGTATCAAAATCACGACTGCCCTGCATACTTTATCTGTTTTTTTAGATGCCATACTACCTCCGTTTTAGCTTATATTATAACAAATTAAATTTTCATAAACAAGCTTTTAAGACCTTTATCACGTTTATTTGTCAACATTTATCAATTTCTTCATATTTTTTATATCATATGACTGCAAAATGCTTTAATGTCTGCACAGCAAGAAAGCCTTAATTTTCATATGACTGCATAATACAGCCCTTTTAAAATGTGCAATATGCCCATTTCATTGTTTGTCACAAGCTGTATGCTGCTTTTTTTTACTGTTTTTCAAAATACGTATTCCTGTGTAGACAACAAAAGGAATTGAGCCGATTATTCCGATGCATGTATAAATAGGAAATGTAATTATTCCGATTATTATTTTAGGTGCAATCGGCGTCAGATATTTTTTAGATAAGCTGTTATAAAAAATCAAGCCCGCAGGTATTCCGGAAAACAGCAAAGAAAATGAAATCATACTTTTTGTATAGCCCAACGGCTTTGGAACAGGCATATTATTACTTTTCCAAAACAAAACGTATTCAGGATCACTAAGCTGGTTTATTTGTTCAGCTGCCACAAAGCAGCCGAGTGCGCAGCCGATAATCAGAAATATGCAAATGACCGTTATCTGCTTCTTTTCTTTTTTCATTATGTGTCATTCTCCCCTTTTGAATCTGCTTCTATTGATACAGTATAGCATCAGGAAAATTATCTGTCATCATTTTTCTGCTGCCTGAAAGAATATTTTTATGCCTGCCTTACTTAAATTACAGTAAATCTGCGGAAAGCTTTTTCTTCATTCACACTCTTAAAGTGCCTCTCTTTATAAGTGTAATGAGATTTTTAATATTTTAGTTAAAAATGCTGCAAATATATTTTTGCTATTTTAGATATAAGAAAAATAAATCGCAGCTTATATCTAAAATAAAAGTGTGCTGTACCTATTATAATGCCTTATTTTGCTAAGTATACTGCCAAACGCAAAATATAAGGGCGGCCGCCTTTAAAAGCGCCGCCCGTTTGAAGATTTGATATTTTACTTTAAAAATGCCTCATATGCTCTGAATGTCTCATAGAGGTCAGACTTTGAAATAAGCTCGAAGGGAGAATGCATGCTGAGCACAGGAACACCCATATCAATGGTATTTACCTGCAAAGCGCCCACAAATTTTGCAACTGTGCCGCCGCCTCCTAAATCCACCTTGCCAAGCTCGCCTGTCTGCCACTGAACATCGTTGTCATTAAGTATTTTTCTCACAAAGCCAACTGTTTCGGCAGGCGCATCGTTTGTGCCGTTCTTGCCTCTTGAGCCTGTGTACTTGGTGACAATAGGTCCGTAGTTTATGCGTGCGGAGTTGTTCTTTTCAAAGCAATCGGGGAATGTGGGGTCAAAGGCTGCGCCCACATCGGAGGAAAGACAATAGGAATTTCTCAGAACCTCTCTGTAAGAAACACCTGCATTCTCTGCCAAATCCTCAATGAAGAATTCCAGCATCTTGGAGTTAAGGCCTGTTCTTCCGTCAGAACCTACCTCCTCCTTGTCTGCCAATACGCAGATGGTGGTGTATGTAGGCTCCTTTGCCTCAACCTCTGCCATCAGTGAGGGATATGCACAGCACCTGTCATCATGGCCATAGCCGCCGATAAGCGCTCTGTCAAAGCCTACATCGCAGGCCTTGTGCGCAGGCACCAAAGAAAGCTCTGCGGAAACAAAGTCCTCCTCATAGATGCCGTATTTTTCAAAGAGAATGGAGAGTATGTTAAGCTTTACCTTCTCTGAAACCTTGTCATCTTTAAAGGGTCTGCCGCCGATGATGACATTGAGCTCCTCACCCTTGATTATTTCCCCTGCGCTTCTCTTCATCTGCTCCTGAGCAAGGTGAGGAAGAATATCGGAGATTACAAACACAGGATCGCACTCGCTCTCGCCGACTCTGATATCCACTGTTTTTCCGTCATTGAGAATTACAACCCCGTGTATAGCCAAGGGGAGTGTAGGCCACTGATACTTCTTTATTCCGCCGTAGTAATGTGTCTTGAAATAAGCGATCTCATCCTTTTCAAAAACAGGCTGAGGCTTTAAATCAATTCTGGGGCAGTCGATGTGGGAGGCCACAATCCTTGTTCCCTCCAAAAGGGGCTTTTTGCCGAATGTAGCCAATATGAGTGCCTTTTGGCAATTTCCCAAATAAACCTTATCCCCTGCCTTATATTCCTTTGACATATCAAAGGCCTTATAGCCCTTTTCCCTGGCTATTGAAAGAGCTGTATCATAAACCTCTCTTTCGGTTTTGCACATATTTATAAAGGACTTGTAGCCCTCGGAGAAAAGGTCCGCCTTCTCAAGATATTCCTCGCTTTTTGAAAGCCCCATATTTTTCTTTTCCATGAAAAGCCTTCCCTTCAGCTCTTCACCCTTAGTCTTTGCTTCTGACATAGTTAAAACATCCTTTCCTTTTAAATTTGATTTCCCGCTTTTATAATCTATCAGGATAAAGCTTTTTATAAGCCTCCTTACTTTTTTGAACCTTCTGCACATACTCCCGCGTCTCCTTGAAGGGGATGTAGTCCAATGTGCTTCCGTCGTGGGAATATTCTTCATTTGCAAGCCACTTTTTCACATTTGCGCGGCCTGCGTTGTATGCAGCCAAGGCTACGCCCTCATCCTCAAAATCGCTGATGAGATAAGAGAGGATAAAGGTACCGTATTTTATATTTACATCAGGGTCAAATATCTCGTCAAATTCCTCTTCTCCGTCAGATTTGAGCTTTGCCCACTGAAATGTGTCATAGGTTATCTGCATAAGTCCGTTTGCCTGCTTGTGGGAGATGACATTGGGCCTGAAGCTGCTTTCGGTCTTTATAACCGCAAAAACCAATTCCGGCTCGACCTTGAACTTTTGGCTGTATTTAAAAACCGATTCCTTGTATTCAAAGGGGTACAATATCTTTACGGCATAATTTTTAAGCACAGCCGCACCCAGCAAAGGCAGCATGAAAATAATAAGGATTTTAAGCTTTTTCAATCTTCTCAATCCTCTTTGCTTTCTTCATTGACGCCATCTTCTGCAAACCTATCAGATTCAGAGCATTGACATTCCTCATTTTTCAAAAGCCGGCTGAAGGTCATGCACATCTTTTCCACAGCTTTGGCAGTCTCCTCTTCCAGATGTGATAAACTGCCGTCATTTCTTATCACAGCATCGGTATTGGATATAAAAAATTCCTCGTCATGCTGTGAGGCTATCCTTTTTCTCGCCTCGTCATCAGTCAGATGATCCCTCACAACAATTCGGCTAATCCTTTCCTCCAAGGGAGCCACCACAGAGATTATAAAGTCGCAGTCCTTGTTGAGCCCGCTTTCAAAAAGCGTGGGGGCATCCAATATGACCAGCGGCTTGCCGTTTTTATCCAGCTTTTTTATTCTTGATGCGATCTCTGCCTTTATATAGGGAAAAATGATCTCATTGAGCTTTTTAAGCTTTTCGCTGTCACCAAAAACTATGGAGGAAAGCTTCTTTCTGTTAAGAGTTCCGTCCAAATTCAAAATTGATATGGAAAATTCCAGCGCCAAATCACAAAGACAGCTTTTTTCTGTGTCAGTGACAAGGTGGGAAATTTTATCACAGTCAATGACATCTATTCCCTCTGATGTCAAAAGTCCGGCAACCTCGCTTTTGCCGCTGCCTGTCTGACCTGTCAGTCCGACTATCTTTATTTTCACAAACTAAACCTCCTCTACATCAAATGCCGCTGCCCGCAGAAGCCTGTTGTAAACCCCCAGAGCCTCATCCTCATGAGGACATCTGACCAGCACCAGCTCAGCGCCCAAATCATCCATCCTTCTCAAAAGGGAAAAGATGTTTTTTGACTGGCTGTCGGCGTCATGCTCAAAGCCGTAGGCAGCAGCCCTTTGGGAAAATTCCTCTTCCTCGCCTTTAAAAACAAGGGCATATGTGCCCTTTGGGGAATTGTTGAATCTGTTTTTAAAGCCCTCCAATGAGCCCCTTACTAATATTACTTTCGCCTTTGGAGAATAATGCTTATATTTCATGCCGGGGGAAAAGGCCTTCTCGCCTTTTTTAAGAGGATTAAGGACAGCCTCGGATATTTTAACCGGCTTTTTTAAGACTGCGCCAAGCTGCTCTGCGGTTATTTTACCCGGTCTTAAAAGAATCGGTGTGTCATTGCAAAGGCTTATTATGGTGGATTCTATCCCCACATCACATTCTCCCCCGTCCAATATAAGGGGGATTTTGCCCTCGAGATCACGCATGCAGTGCTCTGCGCTTGTAGGCGAGGGAAGCCCCGAAAGATTGGCAGAGGGGGCGGCTATGGGTATATCTGAAAGCTCAATAAGCCTTAATGTGTCCTTGTGTGAGGGCATTCTCACCGCCACAGTGTCAAGTCCCCCTGTTGTTTTCATGGGGACCCTTTCGCTTTTGGGAAGTATTATTGTCAAAGGCCCCGGCCAGAATTTTTCAGCCAAAAGGCGTGCATCATCTGTTATTTTTTCAACCAGCTGCTCCCACATTTGAAGGCTGCTTATATGCACAATAAGGGGATTGTCGGACGGACGGCCCTTTGCCTCATAAATTTTAGCCACTGCCCCCTCGGACATTGCGTTGCCTGCAAGGCCGTAGACAGTCTCGGTGGGTATGGCGACGACCTCCCCTTTTCTAAGATATTCTGCACCAAGAGACAGCGCCTCATCGCTTTTTGAGGGCATCAGTTTGGTGATAAATTTGGAATCAGTCATTATTCTCAGCTGCCATCTTCAGCTTTTCAGCCTGATCATATGTGATTATGGAATCCAGCAATTCCTCCAAATCGCCGTTTAAAATTCCCTCCAGCTTATAAAGCGTAAGTCCTATTCTGTGATCGGTAACTCTTCCCTGTGGGAAGTTGTAGGTTCTTATCCTCTCGGAGCGGTCGCCTGTTCCCACCTGGCTTTTTCTCTCGGAGGCGATTTTATCGTTGCGCTCTCTCAATTCCATGTCATAAAGCCTTGCCTTCAAAACCTTCATGGCCTTGTCCTTGTTTTTATACTGGCTTCTTTCGTCCTGACACTCCACCACCATTCCTGTGGGAAGGTGGGTTATTCTTATGGCTGAGGAGGTCTTGTTTACATGCTGTCCGCCTGCGCCGGAGGATCTGTACACATCTATCTTGAGATCGCCCGGGTCTATTGTCACCTCCACGTCCTCAACCTCCGGAAGGACGGCAACAGTTACGGTGGAGGTGTGTATTCTTCCGGAGGCTTCTGTATCGGGAACCCTCTGAACCCGGTGCACTCCGCTTTCATATTTCATTCTGGAATAAACATCCTCGCCCTCTATGGAAAAGCTTATCTCCTTATAGCCGCCCAGCTCTGTCTCGTTGGCTGAAATAACCTCTGTTTTCCAGTTTTTGCTCTCTGCATACATGGAATACATCCTGTAAAGCGAGCCTGCAAAAAGAGCAGCCTCCTCGCCGCCTGCGCCGCCTCTTATTTCCACAATACAGCTCTTGTCGTCGTCAGGGTCCTTAGGAAGCAGCAAAATTTTCAATTCCTCGCCGAATTTTTCCACATTCTTGTTGCCCTCCAAAAGCTGCTCGGTGGCCATCTCCTTAAATTCCGGGTCGAGGCTTCCCTCGCTTAAAATCTCCTTTGCCTCGGCAACAGAATTGCAGGCAGCCTCATACTGCCTGAATTTTTCCACTATGGGAGTTAAATTCTTATGCTCCTTCATCAGATTTTTATATGCTTCATTATCATTGATCACGGCAGGATCCATAAGCTTTCTTTCAACTTCCTCAAATCTCTGCTCTGTGACTTTAAGCTTGTCTAACATAATAACCTCCGTAAATCTATGTGTTTATTATCTGCTTTATATTTTTTTCCGCCTTGCTTCTGGGTATCATAAATTCCCTGCTGCATGAAAGGCAGCGAAGTCTGAAATCCGCACCTATCCTCAGAACCAGGAATCTGTCAGAACCGCAGGGGTGCTTTTTTTTCATAACCAAAACATTTCCTACATTTACATCCAAAACTACACCCCCGATTTTTTAAAGCCGCCTTAAAACAGGCCGTTTTAAGGGCAAACCTGCATACTTTCATATTATACCATATAATTTATGGCTTGACTACGCTTTTTTTTACAAATATTTGTGCCGTGCAGAGAATATAAATATTTATGTAATATCCAAAAGTTTTGCCAAAGGCGCCAAAAGGGCACTTTATCTGTTTTGGGAAAGCTTATGAAAAACAAGGGGGAGTCAAAATGACCTTTTTTCCTGAAGGGAAAATCTGCAAAGATGAAAAAAACAAAGCCTGCACCGGCTCGCTTGAAGGCTTGCAGGGGGCGATGGAAAAAAACATCATACTGGAGGGAACTGCGGTTTTATGCACATTGAACCACGATTTGACCATAAGGCTTTCAGACCGCATTTTCGGCGTAATTCCCAGAGAGGAGGGCGCCATAGGCATAAAGGAGGGCACAACACGGGATATAGCCCTGCTTTCAAGGGTAAATAAGCCCTGCTGCTTTGTGGTCACAGGCTTTAAGGAGATAGACGGAATAAAAACCCCGGTGCTGTCAAGAAAAAAGGCGCAGCAGATGTGCATGGAGGGATATATAAAGAACCTTAAGCCGGGGGATGTGATTTGCTGCACAGTAACGCATCTGGAGCCGTTCGGCGCCTTTGTGGACATAGGCTGCGGAATTTCCTCGCTCATACCCATAGACCTTATATCCGTTTCCAGAATAGCCCATCCGTCAGAAAGATTTTATGTGGGGCAGCAGCTTAAAGCTGTGGTAAAATCTGTATCGGACAACAAGGTTTACCTCAGCCACAAGGAGCTTTTAGGCACATGGGAGCAAAATGCCAATCTTTTTAAGGCAGGGGAAACTGTGGGCGGAACGGTGCGCTCAAAGGAAAGCTACGGAGTATTTGTAGAGCTTACGCCCAACCTTGCCGGCCTTGCCGAAATATGCCCGGAGGCGGAAAAGGGCATGGAATGTTCCGTTTACATAAAAAGCATCATACCCGAAAAAATGAAGGTCAAATTGATTATAATAGAAAGCTCCATAAAAAAAGAGGGGGAAAAGGGCATAAATTATTTCTTTTCGGGAAATCATATAAGCAGGTGGCAATATTCCCCCTCCTGCTCACCAAAATTGATTGAAACGGTGTTTTAAATGTCCAAATTGTTAGGTCTGCTTTTAATTGAAATTTCAGGCACAGGGCTTATGTCTTTTTCATGCGGCTCCTTTGTGCTTTATATCGAGGATGCGCTTCATTTTAAAAGGAGCGCATTTTTCCTTATAAATTCCTTCACCATACTTTTTTCTGCCATAAGCCTTCCTGTCTTTAAAAAAATTCTCAAAAGGCTGGGAGCTTCAAAAACAGCTTTCATCTGCGGACTTTTTTCGGCGGTTAACTATCTGGGCTTTTCCTTTTTCAAAAGCTATTTTTGGTTCCTTCTTTTGGGAATTTTAAACGGATTTTTTATAAACGGAATATCCGGCCCCATTGTAATAGAGGTTTTGAACAATGATTTTAAGGAAAAATCCACAAAGCTTTTAAGCCTTATACTCTCCCTGTCCACGCTTTTTTCAGCTGTTTTTATAAATGTGCTGCGATTTATAAACGAAAGCTTTTCCTATAAATGGGGATACAGAACCATTGCAGCTCTTGGCTTTTTATTTGCTCTTTTAGGCTCCCTTCTCATAAAGGGGACAAGCTTTGAAAAATCCTTGCAAAGCAAAAAGCCCATTAGCTTTAAAGACAGGCAGGTAAACCTATATTCTCTCATTCTCTTTTGGGGGAACCTTTGCAATCTGGCGCTTTTTAATAACCTTGTGCCGTATCTCAAGGAGCTGGGCACAGAGGGCAAGGCGGCATACCTTCTATCCTCTGCTGTCATATTATCATCAGTTTTTTCAAGGATATTCTGGGGCTTTTTGTTCAACACTCTGAAGGCAGAAAACACATTGATTCTGCTTGTCATCTCACCGTTTTTAAGCTCTCTTTTATTCATTCTCGGCAAAAGGGACATACTTTTCATATATGTCTCCATCATATTTCTCTCCTTTAATTCCTGCTTCAACAGTCTGCCTGCCACAGCCTTAAATTCCCAATATAAAAATAAGGAAAGTGATGCTCTCACCCTCCTTCTCTTCTTTTCCATATTGGGCTCTTCCCTAGGCTCCTCCACCTGCGCCCTGATATATGATATTGAAAAAAGCTATTTCCCCTTTTGGCTTACCATCCTTGTGCTCTCTTTGCCTTTTTTTCTGCTTGCAGTATATTTAAAAAGGCATTATCCCCATGACCGCCCTCTGATTTCCCGATAGGTCCTTAAAGGCCTCAACCTTTTCATAGCCGGCATCTTCGAATATGCGCACAACCTCTTCTCTTTGCAGATAGCCTGTTTCCACCAGCAGCGCTCCCCCTTTTTTAAGGGATTCCTTTCCCCTTTTTACCAGCTCCTTATAAAAAAGAAGTCCCCCGTTTGGGGCAAAAAGGGCTGTGTCCGGCTCTTTTTTAACCTCAATATCAAGGCTTTTTCTCTCATCCTCCCTTATATAAGGAGGATTTGAGATTATCATATCCAATTCCCTTAAATCCAGCGGCTTTAAAACATCTGCCCTCAAGGCCTTAACTCTCTCATCAACCCTATTGAGCCTTATGTTTCTTTCCAAATATTCAAAGGCCTTTTCATAAAGCTCCACAGCTTCAACCGACACTCTTTCATTTTCTCTGGCTGCTGCAATGCCTATGCAGCCTGTTCCTGCACAAAGGTCTGCTATTTTGGGCTTTTCCCTGTCCTTTAAAAAATCCAGAGCCAGCTTAACCAAAAGCTCGGTATCCCCCCTTGGTATAAGCACACCCTCGCCCACATAAAAGGGATAGCCGTAAAACTCCCAGGAGCCTAAGATATACTGAAGCGGCTCCCCCTTTGCAAGGCGCCCTGACATAGACCTTATCCTATCCTCATCAGACTGTGAAATTTCCTTGCATCGAAAAGAAAAAGGGGGATTTTCCCCCAGAATTTCCTCGAATATGCAGTTGAGATTAAAGGGGGAAAAATTGTAAAGCCCCTGACCTAAAATTTCCTCATAAAGCTCTCTTATCAGCATTTTACCATGCGTCCTCCCCTTCGTTTTCGGGTATGCAGGGCTTCATGGCAGCGATGGCGACCTCTATCATGGAGTCATCCGGCTCTGCCGTTGTGAGCCTTTGAAGAAGAAGTCCCGGATAGGAGAGTATTTTTGAAAGCAGATTGTCATGTCCGCCTGCAAACTTTATTACCTCATAGGCAATGCCCACCACCACAGGGAGGCTTAAAAATTTAAGCACTATTCTCATAGAGAGGCTGTCCCAGGGGACCATTGAGAACACCAGCACCGAAACTATGACCACAATGAGTATAAAGGAGGTTCCGCACCTTGGGTGAAAGCGGCTCTGCTTTCTGACATTTTCCACGGTGAGAGGAAGCCCTGCCTCATAGCAGAATATGGTTTTATGCTCTGCCCCATGATACATGAACACCCTTTTTATATAGCTCATCCTGCTCACTATATATACATAAAGTATAAAAACGCCTATTTTTACACACGCCTCTATAAACGAAAGCAGCAGCCTGCTGTTTACATAGGGCCTTAGAAAGCCTATCAGCACTGTGGGCAGAATTATAAAAAGCCCCACCGCCAAAAGCATGCCCATAACAACCGATATGAATTGTACAGCCATCTCATATTTTTTGCCCAGCTTTTCAACCAGCCATTTTTCCAGCCTTCCCTGCTCCTCATCCTCCATGCCTGCTGCATCTGCCGATTTCATAAGGCATTTGAAGGCGGAAAAAAGACTGTCGAAGAAGTTGAATATCCCCCTTATAAAGGGGCATTTTTTATACCATTTTTTTCTGCCGTCATTTTCCCAGCTTGACACATCAATGCTGTTGTCCGGCAGCCTTAAAGCCATAGCATCCACCGAGGGGCCCTTCATCATTATACCCTCAATAAGTGCAGAACCGCCTATTGAGGTTTTAAAAGCTTTGTTGTCAGAATTTGCCAAAACTGTTCCTCCGTTAAATTCGATAATATATATTGTTTTTATACTACACCCTGTAATTTGCTTATTTTCAGCCAAAGTTTGAAGAATCGGTTAACTTTGAGCTGTGTTTTTCTGCTTTTCCTCCTTAAGCTGGCTGTATTTTTTCTCGGTGGGAAGCTTTATTGAAACCTCTGTCCCCTCGCCGAATACAGAATCCAGGCTCAGCTCTCCGAACATCTGCGCTATTATTTCATCAGCTACCGCAAGGCCTATGCCGGAGCCTCTTCTTGTGTAGTTTGTCTTATAAAATTTCTGCTTTACATGGGGAAGATCCTTTTTGCTTATGCCCTGTCCGTTGTCCTTTACCCTTACAACATAAAAGTCATCCTCCCTGTCGCAGGAGATGTCTATTCTCTGCTCCTTGTTCTCCTCTGAATATTTTATAGCGTTGTCTATTATATTTATGAAGACCTGCCTCAGCCGGTTTTTATCTCCGAAAACAACAGCCATCTCCACATTTTCCTCATAATTGAAGTCTATGCCCTCCCGCTTTGCCCTCTCGGAAAACATTATAACCACGTCGCACAATTCTGCCAGCATATCAATTTTTTCAATGTTGAGCTTAAGCCGACCCGACTGCACTCTGGAAAAATCCAAAAGCTCCTCCACCATGCCTGAGAGCCTGTCGCTTTCCTTTATGATTATCTGCATGCCCTTTTTGAGCATCTCGGTATCCTCCGGGCTTTCAAGAATTGTTTCGCTCCAGCCCTTTATGGCAGTCAGCGGGGTTCTCAGCTCGTGGGAAACCGAGGATATAAAATCATTTTTCATTGTTTCAGAATTGCTCAATTCCTCCGCCATATAATTTATGGTGTCGCAAAGCTCGCCTATCTCGTCGTCGTTTTTTATAGACAGCCTTGTTTTAAAATCGCCCTGAGCTATCCTTCTGGCAGTTTTTCCTATTTCTGCCACAGGTATAACTATGGAATTTATAAAATAGGAGCCTGACAGCAGCATGAGAAGCACCATCACCACACCGAAGAAGATTGCAAAAAGCATTATGGTCATTATGCAGCTGTCCACATTTTCCAAGGAGACAACAAGCCTTACAGCCATGAGGTTTGCATCCCTTACAGGAGACAGAATACTTATGGCCATTATGTTTTCATCCCCTGCCCTGCCCCTGAACTCGCCTATCTGCTCCGATGAGGAAAAGGCGGTGTCAAAATCCGGCATATACATTTTTTCCTCTATTTTAAAGCCGGAGGAGGTGGTTGTGACATTGCCGTTTCTGTCAAGCGCCATAAGCTCCATTTTATCTCTCATGGCAAAGTTTTCTATAAGGTTCCTTACCTCCTTCTTATAATCCACAGAGCCGTCCTCAGAATATCTTTGCAGAAGGCTGCCCACCATGTTGGATTGTGAATAGAGCAGCTGCCTTACCGAATTGTAATAAAAGCTTTGCACACCGAAGCCGAAGATTATCTCCACTATCACAAGTATGATGACTATAACGCCCAAATTTCCCGTCAGCCATCTGGTAGTTATCTTTTTATGTGCCAAGCTTTTTCCCCCTTTTGCCCAAAATTTCTGCTGTTTGCTATTTGATATCCCACTTGTAGCCAAAGCCCCACACAGTGGCAATATATTTTGGCTTTGAAGGCTCATCCTCAATTTTCATCCTCAGCCTTCTTATGTTTACATCCACTATTTTCTCGTCTCCGTAATAATCGTCTCCCCATATTGCAGAGAGTATTTCACCTCTTGCCATAGCCTTTTCGGGATTTTTGATGAAATATTCCATGATTTGAAATTCCACCTGTGTAAGCTCTATTTCCTCCTTATCCTTTGTAAGCGTGCGGCTTTTGATATTAAGAGAAAACGGCCCTGAGATAATTTCCTCGTCATTTTTCTTAGGTGAGGCCATAGAAACCCTTCTGTGAAGGGCATCCACCCTCGCCACCAGCTCGCTTGGGGAAAAGGGCTTTGTTATATAGTCATCCGCACCCAGCATAAGCCCGTTTACCTTATCCATCTCCTGGCTTTTTGCCGTGAGCATGACAATGCCCACAGAATCAGATTCCGCCCTTATTTTTTTGCAGACCGTAAAGCCGTCTGCCTTTGGCATCATAACATCCAGAATAACCACATCAAAGGGCTCCTGCGCCCCCTCATATTCTTTTAGAGCCGTCTCTCCATCTGAGCAGTCGATCACGTCATAGCCTGCCCTTTTTAAATTTATCACAACAAACTCCCTTATGGCGTCCTCGTCCTCGGCTATAAGGATTTTTTTCATGCATACCCCTCCTTTTTTTATTTGCTTATGTCGCTGCCTATATGAAACGAAGCTGAAAGCTCCTCAAAGGACATTGTATATCCCGGATAGCTTTCTGTCGGTATATAGCATACATACCTCTTGGAGCCTATCTCCGACAAAAGCTTATAATCGTGTATCTGCAGCTTATCCTGATATTCATTTTTATCAACAACATTTATCCTTAAAATCTCAGCCACATTTTCGCTGCCGTTGTAGATGTAAAATCTCCATTCTCCTGTGTCGCTCTGCTTTTTTACCGTGACAGAATTTCCCCAGCTTTTGGGCATTTCCAGATAATAGTTGTCCTCCTCGTTGTATATGAGCCTTTTTATATACTGCGCCTCTCCGTTTTTAAGTGTGACAAAGGATGTGACATAAAGCCTGTCGCTCTCCTTTGCCTCCTCGTATCCTGCAAGCACGGACGTGACGGGAATGTCCAAAATTCCGTCGGAATTTACATCGGAGACAACAAAGGGGGATTTTTGCCTTATAAAGCTTTCATATATGCCAACCTCCTCTGCGTCAAGCTCTGATATGGTGGAATTGTCAACTGCGGCCAGCTTTGTTTCCGTGCTTCCTGAGGAGAGCAGCACATCGGCAAATATGCAGTTAAGATTATCCGTCAGCCTGCCGAATTTAAGCTGCTTATATTCCTTTATATTCTCCGGCATGGATAAAAGCCCGGCGGTGACTATTTTTCCTGCCCTGAATTTTACAAGCCTCAAGCTGGAGCGGGTTTTGGTCTTTGTGGCGAGAATTATTTCCATAAGCTCATTTTCATCCACATTTTCCAAAAGCATATCCGTGTATATAAATTCCACATCGTGGTCCTTTTTGGCATCGCTGCCGTCAAAGCTGTATATGCAGCAGGAGGAATATTCCTCACCCGGTATCGCCCAGCCCACCACAATGTTTTCCCTGTTGGAGTCGGTTATCTTTGCAAAGGACACCATGTCTATGTCAGAGGAGGCGGCAGGAATTTCCCTCACCGACTGCCACACACCGTCCTTCTGCCGAAGAAAGCTTATCCATGTGGAAACAGAATCCCCTGTTTTCAGCTCATAGAAGGCAAAGCCCTCCTCAATTCCGTCAGAATCAATGTCCTTGAGAATTACGGCAGACAAATTTTCCCCTCTTCTTGGATATTTGAACTTAAATGAAGAGGTTCCCACGGCATTCTCCAAAGCGCGGTAGATGCTCTCTTGCTGCTGGCTCATCTTAGGCGGAGACAAAAGCTCCTCCGCCGATATGGAAAAGGTGCAGGAGGAAAGCAGCAGCGCAAGGAGCAGTGTTGTTATCAGCTTCAAAATTTTTCCTCCCTCTTAAAATCAGGCGCAATACCTCACTGTAATCATACCTTATTATACCACTGTCACAAATGCTGTCAATAACTTTACCCCGAGAGGAAAATTTGGTATAATTCAAAAGGCTTAAAGCTTAAACCAATATATTAAAAGGAGTCTGTCATGAAAAAAATTCTTCTTTTGACAACAGGCGGCACCATTGCCTCCACACAGGGAGAAAAAGGCCTTACGCCCACACTTGACGGCGAAAAGCTTCTGTCGCTGATAGGCAGTGTAGACTGTGAGATAACCGTTAAAAATATTCTGGAGCTGGATTCTTCAAACATTCAGCCGGAGGAGTGGCAGTTCATTGCAAAAAGCGTTTTCACCATGCGAAAGGGCTTTGACGGAGTTGTTATAACGCACGGAACCGACACTATGGCATACACCGCCTCCATGCTCACCTTTATGCTTAAAAACATAGATATGCCGGTTGTTCTGACAGGCAGCCAGCTTCCCATTGAAACACCGCTTTCTGATGCTCCGGAAAATTTAAGGTGTGCCCTTTCTATGGCACAAAGCAAAAGGCCGGGAGTTTTTCTTGCATTCAACAGGAAGATTTTTCTGGGCTGCCGCTCGGTGAAGGTCAGGACCACCGACTTCAACGCCTTTGAAAGTGTGAATATTCCCCCTGTGGGCACAATAAATTCAAAAGGGCTTGTCATAGATGACAGCCTTATCAAAAAGCCACAGGGAGAGCCGGAGCTTTTGGATGCTCTGGAAAACAGGATAATGCTGGTAAAGCTCATTCCGGGAATAGACCCTCAGATATTCGATGCCATAGCAAACTTAGGCTGCCGAGGGGTTGTAATTGAAGCCTTTGGCTCAGGCGGACTTCATTTTGTAAGAAGGGATTTGGTATCTCGTCTGGAGGAATTGGTAAAGAAAAACATAGCTGTGGTGGTGTGCAGCCAGTGCCTTTATGAGCAAAGCGACATGACCACCTATGAGGTGGGCAGAAGAGCTTTGGAAAAGGGGGTCATTCCGGCAGGGGACATGACCAGCGAAAGCGCGGTGACAAAGATGATGTGGGGCTTGGGACAGGGACTTTCTCCCATGGAGCTTTCAGCTCTTTTCAAGGAGAATCTGGCAGGCGAAATAAGCCCTAAGGAAAAGTAGTATAAAAACACCCTCCCCCATTGCCCTTTTGTTGCCGATTTGCCGATTTTAAGACTTTTTCATTGACATAAAAGCCGCAAGAGAGTATTATTAGGGTGCATTAAAAGTTGTAAGAAGGGGTAAAAAACGCCTTTACATATATTTCCCTTTTGCAGGGAATATAACGCATTTCCTTCATTTTCAGGCTTATGCCCTTTTTATCAAATTAAAAAAAATCCAGGAGGATGAGTTACAATGAAGTGTTTGATTATTGATGCTGTTCACTCTTCCATCAAAGAGGAACTGGGAAAGTATATGCAGGTTGATGAGCATATGCTGCCCACACAGGCTGAATTAGCAGCCGAAATCGGCGACTATGACGTTCTCATCATGAGAGTTGACCCTGCAATAAACAAGGAGATTTTGGATAACGCCAAAAATCTTAAAATCATCGGAGTTTGCTCTGTGGGACTTAACCACATTGACATGGATTATGCCAAGGAAAAGGGCATCACTGTATTCAATGCTCCCGGACTTAACGGAAACGCAGTTGCAGAGCTTACCATCTGCAAAATGTTGGAGTTATCCCGCCACACCATCCCTGCCTGCATTGATGTCAAGGACAACAAAAACTGGGATAAGTATAAGTTTGTCGGCAGAGAATTAAGAGGCAAGACACTGGGTATTCTGGGCTTTGGCAGAATCGGTCAGAGAGTTGGAGAAATTGCGAGGGTATTCAAGATGGATGTTGTCGCATATGACCCCTATCTCCCTGCTGATGTATTTAAAGAGCAGCACGCAAAGAGCATGAGCATCAAGGAGGTTCTGGAGGTTTCCGACTTCATCACTATCCATATGCCCTTAAATGACGAGACACGCAACCTCTTCAATGCAGAGTCCATCAAGAGCATGAAGGATGACGCAGTTGTTCTCAACATGGCCCGCGGCGGAATTGTAAACGAGAAGGATATGTATGAAGCCCTCAAGGCAGGAAAGATTGGCGGCTATGCCTCCGACGTTATGGAAAATGAGTTAGGCGGCGGCGGTCTTACAGAGGGCGCAGGCTTTGACTCCCCCTTGTTTACCTGCGACAACTTCATCGTAACTCCTCACTTAGGCGCTCAGACAGTTGATGCTTCCCGTGACATCGGAGCTCACATCATTTCCAAGGTGAAGGAAGCTCTCAAGCTCAATTAGTGTTTAGTTAAATATCTCCCAAAGACATTTGATGAGTTGAATTTGTATTCTTATAATGAGAATACTGCACTGTAAAAGCGAAGATGTGGCAGGATCATAGCTTCGCTTTTTGTATATTGCCCCGGTTATGTGTAAAAAGAGGTGTTTTATGAAAGACGGCAAAAAAGACTTCCTGCTTTCAAAAATAAAGATCGTATTTTGTGTTCTGTTTATTCTTTTTATGGTCGGCGGAAGCTTTCCCACAGGCTGGATATATGACATAGGTGTGGGCACCGGAACAAATCAGGGACAAAAGCCGAGTCCCGATGTGCAGATTATCAAAAGCAGGGAAGAAATCCATGATTTTTTTAAGAATAAAAAACCTGCCGCAATTTCAAGCAAAGTCTTTGTCAAATGCCCCCTAATGCGCCTGAGAGACACCGGCACAAAAGGAGGCCATGTGCGTTATGTTCCAAAGCTTAGAGTGAGAAGGATCTCTAAAATTGATGAGTATAACAGATTTGTATACCCGGTTAATTTTTCTCAAACATTTTCCAAAACCTTTTTCTCCGGGGCTTTCTATAATACTTATTATTTGGCTCAGCTGGAGGACGGCTCCTATCTCTGCGTCTTTTTTGACGATTACCTCAAGCTAAAAAACCTTTTTGGAAATGAGGTAGAGCTGCCTGTGGGCTATGTAAGAGAAAGTACAAAAGAAGAACAAAATATGCTCAAAAAGATGGCAAACGATTACGATGTGGATGTCAAGCTGGTTTTGGATATGTACCGAGACGGAAAATACTCCAAATTTTTTGATATGTGCCTGCGTATCCTGCTTGCTGCCGTTGTTATTTTTGTGTTTAAAAAGCACAGCCTGAGAGTTAAGAAAAAGGCAGAGGCTCAAAGATAAAAAACAAAAGTGCATACAATTAAAAATGTGAACTGCATAACGCAAAACGGCTGCAAAGGAATTTTCCAATGCAGCCGTTTTTCACATTTAATACCTCATAATTTCCCCCCACCTTTATGGGTGGGGGATATTTCTGTGCAGACTTTTTAAACAAGAAATAATGCTTGCACAAAGCCTTAATGAAAAGCTCTCTATATTCCCATAAATACTGCGGCAGAAATTATCAAAGCCTGAGCAGCATAAAGAAGCACAAAAAGCGGAATAAAGAATTTCCACCATTTTTCAAATGATATTCCGGAAATTCCCAAGCCCACTGCAATTCCGCAGGTTGGGAACAGCATATTTGAAAATCCATCTCCAAATTGGTAGGCAAGGCAGGTAACCTGTCTGCTCACTCCCAGAAAATCTCCGAGAGGTACCAATATAGGAAGAGAGACTGCTGCTTGTCCTGTGGAGGAGGGGATAAAGAAGTTGATGAGCGTCTGAAGCAGCAGCATACCCTGTGCAGCCAAAATTGCAGGGAGACCCTGAAGCAATGAGGAAGCGTAATAAATTATTGTATCAATAATCATTGCATCCTGCAAAATCACCAGTATGGCTCTTGCAAGGCCTACTACCAAAGCGCCCATTGTTATGCCTGCGGCGCCTTTTATAAATTCTTTTGCTATTTCATCAGGCTTAAGTCCGTCAACAGCTCCTGCAAAAATGCCCATAAAAACAAACATTCCTGCCAGCTCCGCATTGCCCCATCCGGCTTTTAGCGTACCATAAAGAATTATTCCTATACAGATGATGATACATGTCATTATAATCTTGTGCTTTTTGGTTATCGCTGTATTTTCCATGCTTTCCTTGCTGAAATTCATCTCCAGCTTTTCACCGTTTAAAAGACTTTTTGAAGAATCTTTTGCAACCTTCTGACCATAGTAGAATATGTACCCTATTCCAATTGCGCTGAAAATAAAAAACGCAGCAACCCTAAAGCCCATGGCTGAGAAAATGGGAAGTCCTGCTATTGCCTGAGACACCACAACAGAAAACGGATTCAATGTGGCTGCAGACCAGCCTATGCTTCTTCCCAATTCCAATATGGCATAGCCTGCAAGAGCATCATAGCCCAAGGCTACCCCCAATGCCATCATCACAGGTATAAGACCATTATACTCATTCACCATACCGAACATAGATGAACCGGCTGCAAAAATCAAAAAGGACAGCGGAATCAATATTTTTGCCTGCTTTGAATATTTCTTCAGCATACCTCCTAAAAAAGCGTCGAAGGTTCCGGAATCTATAACCATTTTGAATGCTCCGTTTACAAGGAAAATAAGCATGGTGACCTCTGCGCCTCCCACAAGTCCCTTGTGCAAAGAGGCTAAAATGTCTATAAGCGTTGCCGGATTGTTTTTTTCATGAAATTTAAAGGTACCGGGAATAACAACATTTCTCGCAACTCCATTTACCTCTATTTCCTGTGTTTCAAATCCTCCGGCAGGTATAAACCATGTCAAAGCCGCAACAAGGAATATGATAGAGAAAATTATTACATAAACATGGGGCACTTTAATATTTTTTCTTTTTTTCTCCATGTCACATCCCCCTATCTCCAGCTAGCCTTTATCACTCTTAAAAGATTTCCGCCTGAAAATTTTTCGATTTCCTCTTCTTTGTATCCCCTGCGGCGCATTTCTGACCTTACGTTTTCCAATTCCCAGCAGCCTGAAAATCCTTTGGCGTGTCTTTCATCAGCTTTTGTTCCCACAGCTGCATTGTATTCACCAACTACCTTTGAGAACAATGCGGCCTGCTCCACTGTTCCAACCTCATCAAGAGTGCCATCCAGTGTATTGTCGCAGCCGAAGGAAATATGATCTATGCCGATAAGTTCCTTTACATAGTCAATGTGATCTACAAAGTCCTTCACATCCGGGCGGCATCCCTTTTCCTTTTTCCAACACAGAGGCCCCCAGGGGGAAATTCCTATAACACCATTGTTTTCCTTTAGTGCAAAAAGCATTTCATCCGTCTTTGTTCTTACGCTTGGCGTTATGCTGTAAGCTCCTGAATGTGTAATTGCCACAGGCCTTTTGCTGTATCTTAATATATCCATAGTGGTTTTTGCTCCGCAATGGGAGGCATCTGCCAACATTCCCATCTCATTTATTCTGTCAAGAAAGGCTCTTCCAAAATCCGTCAAACCTCCGTCATAAGTTTCAGAACAGCCGGAGCCCATAAATCCGGTATTGTTATATGTCATCTGAACAACTCTCACTCCAAGCTCGTAAAATACCCTCAGCTGTTGGAATGAATTTTCTATTGGGCCCGGATCTTGAAATGCAAGCACAATTGATTTTAATCCCCTTTCCTTAAGAGAATACATATCGTCAACCGTTCTGGCAATTTTTAAGCCATGCTCGCTGTTGTCAAGAAGATTGTAAATTCCCCCTATGGCCTTTGTGCAGGCCGTGTACCCATCTTCAGACGATGGAATTGTAAGGAAAAAAACATCTACATCACATTCTAAAACCTTATCTGTAACCCCAATAAATCCAACCTTGGCTTCTGTAAATGCACAACCATCAATTACAAGATTTCTGCTTTTCATATCTCTGAGTTCCTTTCTCAATTCCCTCACACTCTATTTGCCACATCGATCATTCGTTTCATTCCGGATTCGACTGCGTCCATTACAGCTGCCCTGAAGCCTGAGGATTCCAGCGCTCTGACACCTGCTATTGTGCCGCCGCCGGGGGTGCACACATTGTCCTTTAAAATTTCCGGATGCATATTTTTTTCAAGGATCATTGTGCCTGTGCCCACAAGAGTCTTTGCAGCCAATTCCACAGCCATGCTTCTGGGAAGCCCCATCTCGACACCGCCGTCAGCCATCGCCTGAATGAACATGGCGGCATAGGCAGGCCCGCAGCCGCTGACACTTGTCAAAGGGTCTATAAGCTCCTCGGGCAGAAGGTATGCCTTTCCCACCGAATTGAATATTTCCAAAGCTATCCTTCCGTCCTGCTCTGTGGCATTTTTGCCCAACGCCACACCGGCTGCACCCTGCTTTACCAGCATCGGAGTATTGGGCATAACCCTTATAACATGCGCCTTTTTCACATAGCCTTCAATGTAATTGAGCGTAACTCCCCCCATTATTGACAAAAAAATCGGCATCCTTTCGTCAATTTTAAGAGCCAAATCAAGAAGTATCTTGGGGGCTGCCTGCGGAATTGTTCCCATGATCACAACATCGGCTTCATCCAAAAGGTCCATTCCCCCCTGATTTTCAAAGCTTTCTGATGAGTATATGGTATTTATGCCGTAGCTCTCCTTCAAATATGAAAGTCGGGAGGCGGAAACGTCTGTCACATACACATTCTCCTTTCTGACAAGCCCGGAAGAGAACATTCCGGAAATGATGGCCTCAGACATTCTCCCCCCGCCTATGAAGCCCACCTTTTTGTTTCCAATCTCGCTCATGCTCATCGTCTCCTTTTAAAAATTTTTGCCTGTTTATGTTATTTTGCCGTTTGCTGCCTTGTCCTTTTTTATAAGTATCACGGATATGATTATTATGCACATGCCTGCTGTTTTGCCTATGGTAAGCGGCTCCTTAAGCACCAGAAAGCCCAGAATGAGAGCTACCACCGGATTTATATAGGCGTATGTGGAAACCAGCGCCGGCTTCCATATTTTCAAAAGGCATATATAGGACATAAAGCCTATCAGAGAATCCGCTATTGCAAGATATAAAGCCGGAATCAGCTCCGGTATACCTACGCCCTCCAATTTAAAATCCCCTGTTATGCTGCCTGTGACAAAAAAGAGGGAGCCGGAAAAAAATGCCTCTATAAAAATTTGTGTCACGGCCGGGCTTTCAACCCTTCTTTCCTTTGAATAAACAGAGCCTATTGACCAGAAAAGAGAGGCGCACAGTGCAAATATAATGCCTCTTATGTCAGATTTAAGCCGTGAATTTTTAAAAAGTGCCATGAAGCTTATTCCGAAAAGTCCGCCGAACAATCCCAGCCAGCCCTTCTTGCCCATGGAGTAATTTTTAAGTATGAGGCTGTCGATAATTGTTATAAATATGGGGACAGCTGAAAATATGACAGTGACAAGCCCCGAATCGGCATATTTGTTGCCCAAAACAGTGCAGCCGTTGGTGAGAAAATTCATAAGGAAGGCGGTTGTCAAAAGCACACGCCACTCTTTGAAGGCTTTCGGCAGCCTTCCCCTTATAAAAAATGAGATGATAAATGCCGCAAGGGCTGTTGTGAGATATCTTATGCAGGAAAAAACTGTTGTCGGAAGCTTTCCCACTCCGATTTTGGTCGCCAGATTGCTGGTCCCCCACAATATGCATATATTGATGTAGCAGATATAAGGCAGGGCATCCTTCAGCTTTTTATATATGGCTATCTCCCCCATATCATTTGATTTACAGACCGCTGCATTTTTTAGAACTATATATTTTTTAGTAAATTTTCAGTAATTAGATTATAATACAGAAATTTTGATTTTTAAATAGTAATATATAACATAAATTTAACAAAATATTCTTATACTTTTAATTAAAATTAGAAAATACGGCAAAAAATATTGACTTTTATTGTATTTCTG
>JAHHUC010000110.1 GCA_020024215.1 Oscillospiraceae bacterium
TTACATCCATTTTGAATCCATATTACATTTTTTTAATACTATATATCTTTTTATATGCAAAAGCATTATAATATTATATAATAAATGCAGAAATTCATTATCAAGGAAAGCGGTGTAATATTTGAAATACAAACAGAGCAGTGTTTACATCTGCGGAACAGCTAAAATAAATGAAGGAAGCGTAATAAATCATGTCTACAAAAAGTTTTTCATATCAATAATCATTGACATGGAAAACGATATCATTTTAAATGCTGAATGTAATTCCATTTTAAGCATTACATCGGAATTTATTTCAGATATTTTGATAGGAAAAAATTTAATAACAGATTTTGAGGATATACTTCTCAATATATCTAAGCGATATTTTGGTTTATCTCAAAAAGCAATAATAGTAACCATAAAGGATATGCACAACCAATATTGCATGCTGAAGGGAATAAAGCTTTGATACAAAAAAAGGGCGACAGACATCGCCCTTCTTTTTTAGTTAAAAACAGCTTTGAATTCCTCAATATCCCTTAAAATTTCTTTTCTGCCTATATTCCAGAATTCCTCGCTTTCAGAATTTCCGCCCAGAGCCTCTGCAAATTCCTCAACACTCATTTTTCCTGTTTTTCTTAAAAGCTCCTTATATTTTTCATTAAATGAATCGTCCTCTTTTGACATGCCGTAAAGTGTAAGTGCCAGCATAAGTCCGCAGGCATACGGTATATTGTAATAATTTGTTTCCGGCATATAAAAATGGGGCTTTATTATCCAAACATAAGGATTTATAAATTCAGGGGCAAGTGTATCCTTAAAGACATCGCAAAGGATATCTCGGCTCATTTCATTTATTTCATTTGCTGTAAGCATTCCGTTATCACGCCTTGATACAATTTCATGCTCCAGCTTGAATCTGCAATAAATATCCATTATCTTCCTGACTTCACCGTCCAGAGCATTCTCCAGTGCATACATTTTTTCAGTATCTGTCCCCTTTTCCATCATGAAAGCCTTCAGCAGTCTTTCTCCGAAAATAGATGCAGTTTCGGCTATGGTCATCGGGTAAACACCATTGAGGGATGTCTCAGAAGAAAGTATCATATTGTGTATTCCGTGGCCCATCTCATGAGCAAATGTATTCATGCTTCCAAAGCTTCCTGTGAAATTGCTCATTATTCTGAATTGCTTTATGGGCCTTATCCCTATGCAGAAGGCTCCGCTTCTTTTTCCTTTATGAGAAAAGGCATCCACCCAGTCATTATCAAAGGCATTTTGTACATACAAGCCCATCTTGCTGTCAAATGCCTTATAGCTTTCAATCACATTTTCTGATGCTTCATCCAAGGTGTATGCAAGCTTTCTCTTTAAAACGGATCTATCCAGCTCAAACTGAAAAAGTCCGCAGCCCTCATGCCCTAAAAGCTTTGCCTTCAGCCTGAGATAATCTCTTAAAGGTTCAAATGTGTTTTCCATAACCCTAATGAGAGCTTCCAAGCTCTTTTTGCTCATCCGATAGTTTTTATCAAGGCTCTCCTCCAAAAGATTTTCATATCCCCTTGCCCTTGCTATTGAGGATGCCTCTCCCTTTATTCCGTTTATTGCATAGGCGCATACATCCTCTATGCTTTTGTATCCATCCATTTCGGCTGTAAAGGCCATTTGCTTTAAGGACATATCATCAGAGTTATACAGCTTATTAAGGCTGCCTATTGTGACAAGTTCCCTTACACCATCAGGCTCTATGCTCACAAGGAGATCAGCTGTCTGCTTCTGCCTTAAACGGCTCCAAAGAGTTCCTCCGTTTGTTCTAAGCTCAATGGCCAATGCCTCCTGATGCGGGCTCATGGTTCTGTCGGCGTTTTTCAAAAGCCTTTTAAAAAATGCGCTATGCTCGGATAAAAGACTGCTTTGGGCAAGTATTTTTTCAAAATTCTCAAGCCCTTTAAGCCACAGAATCAAGGCAGCTCTTATTGCTGCTTCGTCAGACTGCACCCTGCCTAGCATTTCAGCTGTTTTTGCAGCTCCCATATCATTTATGTCCACACTTTGATGAAGTCGTGCAAACACAAAAAGCTTTCTAAACGGAAGATTCAGCCTTTCTGTTTCGCTTATGTAATATTCAAGCTTTTCCCCGGCATCCTCATAGGAGGAAAAAGCTGTCTGTGCCCACTTTAGAAACTTTTTAAAATCCCTTTGGACAAGCTCTGCATCATTAAGATAATTTTCATCCTCATAAGAGCTGTAAAGCCCGTCATAGCTCCACGATCCGGTCAATTATATCTCCCCTTTCATATGCTGACAGCAAATGCAGAAAAAACTGAAATTGCCAAAAAAATTGCAGCGGTGAAGCCCAAATCACCTATATCGGCATTTTTTCTCTTGTTGCGTTTGTATTCATAATAACCCTCAGAGCCGGATGCCAGCAGATCCCTTTTGTTCCTCAAAAGCTCTCCTATCAGCTTGGCACCAAAGATAAAAGAATCAAAAAAACCTATATTTCCGACTATTTTGCAAAGTGTGGCAACAAGAAGTACTATTGCAACAACTGATATTCCGTCAATGACAGACATCAGAGAAAAGCCTCTTAAAAGCGCTATTGCAAAACTGGCTGACAATGCCAAAAGAAAATATTTTATTTTTCTTTCAAATCTTTTTATCATTTGCTAAATTACACCCTTTTCCAATTCTTCCCGATACATTTTTGCTTCGCTGTCTGAGGCATATACAAAATGACCGGGTAAAATTTCCTGCATTGCAGGGCTTTGAACACTGTAATCATGCATATTGGGATCATAATAAATATGCTTGCGCTTTCTCTCTGATATGGGGTCCGGCTGAGGAATCGCCGAAAGCAGCGACCTTGTGTAAGGATGTATGGGATGCTCAAAAAGCATATCCGACGGTGCAACCTCCACCAGCTTTCCAAAATACATAACCCCTATTCTGTCCGAAAAATATTTTACAACAGACAAATCGTGGGCTATAAACAAAATGGTAAGCTCCATATGCTCCTTTATTTCCTGAAGAAGGTTTATAACCTGCGCCTGAATGGAAACATCCAAAGCTGAAACCGGTTCGTCGGCAATTATCATGGAGGGCTTCACCACAAGCGCCCTGGCTATGCCTATCCTCTGGCGCTGTCCGCCGGAAAACTCATGGGGATATCTTGTCGCATGCTCTCGCTGCAAGCCCACCTTTTCCAATATTTCGGCGATCAGATTATTCCTTATGGCTTCATTGTCTATGCCCCTTATCTCCAATCCCTCGCCTATAATTTCCTGTATTGTCATTCTGGGGTTAAGCGATGAAACAGGGTCCTGAAATATCATGGCAATATTATCGGTGAGAAATCTTCTCAATTCGTTGGTCATTTTCCCTGAAATGCACCTGCCGTTATAATACATCTCTCCGCCTGTCGGATCATACAGCCTTATTATGGTTCTTCCGGTGGTCGTTTTTCCGCAGCCGGATTCACCCACAAGACCGAATATTTCACCGGGATAGATTTCAAAGCTGACATTGTCAATGGCCTTTACTACGCTTTTTTTGCCTCGCTTGCCCTTATTCTGAAATGTCATAGAAAGGTTTTTGACCTCTAAAATCGGTTTTTTATCTGCCATTGTTATTTTACACCTGCCCTCATTCTTTCAATCCTGTCCATAAGCAGCTTAGGCATACTCACCTTTGGAGCATCGGGATGAAGAAGCCATGTGGCTGCATAG
>JAHHUC010000111.1 GCA_020024215.1 Oscillospiraceae bacterium
CCGCTTCGATTTCGGCAGCCTTGGGGTTGTTCTTGCCTATCTTCTTTGTGGGGAAATACACGCTGTTCTTATCAAACACTTTCAGTCGCTGTTCGGGAGTTGAAATGTGGGAATTGATAAGCTCCGTGTAAGCTGCTTTGATTTCCTCTAAAAACGCTTCGCTTTTGAAACGCTCATCTTTGGTCGTGAATAAATGGCTTTCGTAAACATCCCCCTTTTTGATAACGGTGCAGCCCTTTCGGATTTGCCCGTTCTCGTCTGTGATTTCCTTCTTGGTTCGTACCCTTTTCCCTTTTTCATCATAAAATACGCTTCTGGTGGCAATCTTGATGTCAGGTTCAAAAAGCAGTTTCCTTTTGCTGAATATGAGGTGGGTATTTCCCTCTCAAACGCCGAGGGCTTAGGAGAATAACTGCAAGTTTGCCGGATAAAGTATTCTGCGGAGAATAAAAACTTTCCCTTGTTTTTATCTCTGGGAGCAAAACAAGGGAAAATACATAAAATATGCAGTTGTGAACAGCAAAAGCCCTTGCAAATACAGAGGTTTGAGAAACATTGTTTGATAAATTGGAATTAGTCTGACAAACTAATTTTACTATAATTTATTCCGGGCATTTTCAACATATTGGTCGATATCCTCCGGCAACGGTTTTGTAAGATGATATGTTAACAATGAGCCGGCTTTCCATAATTCGTCATTCTGATATGTACCCGGAATTTTAGGTACATATCACTTTCTCATTGCTTCTTTATTATTCTTTTTATGACAGCCCCTATGCCTATGCCTGCCAACATTCCAAGTGCCAAATTGCGAAATAAAGCTCCCAGCAGAAGGCCAATGCTCAGACCCATTCCCAAACTGATGTTTGCTGTGTTTTCAGAGGAATTTTTCTGTTTATTTGTCATATCGATCTGCCCCTTCTGTTTTTATTTTTTAGATTGTAGCATGAACAGGTAATGCTGTCAACATTCCCTCTATGGTGTGTCAAACATAGCTTTTATCAGCAATAATCAGTGCTTGTACATTCATAAATCTGAAACTTATTATAGGCTGTTTGAAAAATCCGTCAATTTCTCTATTTTCAAATAAGCACCGGGTAAATTATAGTTGTGTAATATAAGCTAAGGCTTTAAAAAACGGCGTCTGTGATATTTAAACAGAGACGCCGTTTTGGTGCAATTATGTAGTTTTAAAATGGACTCTGTATTGCTTGCTGTCAAGCCTATTTTATCAAAAGAGAAGTGCCTGTCATTTCTTTTGGCTTTTCAATGCCCAAAATATCAAGCATTGTGGGAGCAATGTCTGCTAAAACCCCGCCTTCTCTCAGCCTTTGCTTTAAGCCCACAGTTACAAACGGAACAGGATTCAAGCTGTGGGCTGTCATAGGCTCGCCGTTTTCGTCGATCATAACATCTGCATTGCCGTGATCGGCTGTGATAAGGCTTATGCCGCCCATTTCCTTTATTTTGGGAACAAGCTTTCCTAAGCAGATATCCACCGCTTCACACGCCTGTTTTGCCGCATCAAAAACTCCGGTATGACCTACCATGTCACAATTGGCAAAGTTTAAAATGATAACATCAGGGCAGTCCTCATCCAAAACCTTTAAAAGACTGTCTGTTACCTCATATGCGCTCATTTCCGGCTGCATATCATATGTGGCAACCTTAGGAGAGGGTATGAGTATGCGTCTTTCATGCTCCTGAGGCTCTTCACTTCCGCCGTTAAAGAAAAATGTCACATGGGCATATTTTTCTGTCTCTGCAATTCTCAGCTGTGTCTTATTATTTTTTTCTAAAACCTCAGCCAAAATATTATTGAGACTTGTGGGGGGATAGGCTATATTGACCTTGCTCAATGTTGCATCATAGCTGGTCATTGTGACAAAGGAAGAAAGGTGCAGATCCTTTATGGGGAATCCGTCGAAGTTATCTCCTGTCAGCGCCCTTGTAATTTCTCTTGCCCTGTCGGGGCGGAAGTTTGCAAAGATAACAGCATCATTTTCCTCTATTCCGTTATAGTCACTTTTTACCATAGGAACAATGAACTCATCTAAAACACCGTTTTTATAGCTTTCCTCCATGGAGGAAAGAAAGTCGTCTGTCTTTATGCCCAGACCTGATGAGATGGCATCATAGGCCTTTTTCACCCTGTCATATCTCTTGTCCCTGTCCATGGCATAAAATCTTCCGGAAACAGTGGCTATACTGCAATTTCCCGACTTTTTGCATTTTGCGAGAGCTTCTTCCAAAAAGGACCTGCCGCTTGAGGGCGGACAGTCTCTTCCGTCCGTAAAGGCGTGAAGATAAACCTTTTTTACATTTCTCTTTTCAGCCATTTCCAAAAGCGCAAGGATGTGGTTCAAATGGCTGTGGACACCGCCGGGGGAAAAAAGTCCCATAATATGCAGATTATTGCAGCTGTCCATAGCCTTTATAAATTCCTTGTTTTCAAAGAAGCTGCCGTCTTGTATATTTTTATCTATCCTTGTCAATTCCTGATAGACTATCCTTCCTGCTCCTATGTTGGTGTGTCCCACCTCGGAATTTCCCATCTGGCCTTTTGGAAGTCCCACCGCAAGTCCGCAGGCTTCTAAGGAGGTGTGAGGATTATTTTCAAGACAGCTTCTGTAATTGGGCATACGGGCAGCTTTGATGGCGTTGCCCCTTGTCTCGGGATTTATTCCGAAGCCATCTAAAATAATTAGCGCAAGTGGTTTCAATTTTAAAAGCCTCCTTTATATTCTGCATCAAATAGAATCGGCAGCAGAGACTATTTCAGCAAAATTCCCGGCCTTTAAGGATGCTCCGCCGATAAGACCGCCGTCAATGTTATACTGCTCCAAAAGCTCCTTTGCGTTGGCAGAATTCATGGAGCCGCCATAGAGTATCCTTGTGGTTCTCGCCAGCTGCTTGGTATATTTTTTTGCAATAAGCTCTCTTATATAGCCGCACACAACATCAGCTTCGGCAGCCTGAGCAGTTTTGCCTGTGCCTATTGCCCAAATTGGCTCATAAGCTATGATGATTTTTGCAAAAGACAGCTCATCAATGTCCTTTAAAGCACCCTCAATCTGTCTTTTAATAACCTCTTCTGTCTTTTCGGATTCTCTTTCCTCCAAAGTTTCGCCCACGCACACTATGGCAGTAAGATTTCCGTTTACGGCAGCCTTGATTTTCAAGTTTACCGTTTCATCTGTCTCATTAAAATACTGCCTTCTTTCAGAGTGGCCGATAATAACATGGCTGCATCCGGATTCCTTAAGCATTTTTACAGATACTTCGCCTGTAAATGCGCCCTTTTCCTCAAAATGGCAGTTCTGTGCCCCCATTTTTATGCAGGAGCCGTTTAATTCCGAAAACAAAACCGGTATATCCAAAAAAGGAGGGCAGATAACCACCTGGCAGCGGGGGGCTTTGATAAGGTTCTTCAATTCGTTTGCCAGTGCAACTGCTTCATAGGGGGTTTTGTTCATTTTCCAATTTCCTGCAATAACAGGAGTTCTCATTTCCTTTTCCATATAAAGCAGGCTCCTTACTT
>JAHHUC010000112.1 GCA_020024215.1 Oscillospiraceae bacterium
CGGAAAGCCTACATTAAAGGGTCTAAGCAAAATTTTTTATATGAGTGAATCAGCTATAAGCTGCTATATTCACGATAAAACAGGCCTTTCTTATTCCGATTTGGTCTATCAGATGAAAATTGCACGCATAAAAAACTTTCTCCTCTACACAAATATGAATCTGGATGAGCTGGCAGAAGTGCTGGGCTATACAGACGCTGCACACATTTCCAAAGCATTTACAAACGAAACTGCTCAGCACATAAGTCTGTACCGCAGAACATACAAAAAAATCAATAAAATTTGCAAGAGCAAGGAAAGCAAACTTTCATATGAAATTGTAGATTATATTTATAACAATTATTATTTGGACCTTCATTCTGCAAATGTTGCCGAAAAATTCAATATTTCCGTTGTTGACTTAAACTATCATCTTAAATATCTTGTGGAAAAAAACTTTGATTGTTTTTTGAATTATGTGAGGATAAACAAATCGGTCAAGCTTCTTTTGGATACTGATAAATCCATTTCATCAATTGCCAATGAGGTGGGATACATGACTGTCAGAACTTACAACAGAAATTTTAAGCGCTTTTACAACATGAATCCTGCAAAATTCAGACAGCAGGTAAGCTTCCAGAAAAACAATAAATATGTATAGGTGCAGCCTAAATTATAAAATGAGCTCTTTGTTTATACAAACTGATTATTTATATTGACAATAAAACTTGGCTATGCTATCATGATATTGCAAAGTAAACTTTGCAATATTAAAGGAGGAATCAGTTGTGGACAAAGAGGAGATTTTAAAAAAGGCACAAAGCAAAAAGCACAGGCGTTTGGATGAAATGGAAATGGACATTTTATTGAGAAGCAACCATGTAGGTTTAATTGTGGGCTTAATTGCATGTCTGCTTGTAATGGCAATCAAAATTTATTTTTCTCAGCCATATCAGGATATATATGCCATATACTGCTCTATTTTCTGTGCGCAGTATGCATATAAATGGATTAGACAAAGAGAAAAAGCATTGCTGCACTGTGCCTTGCTGTGGGGGCTTACCTCTGTGCTTCTCTTTACTGTATACTTTATGAAACTTGTGTAAGGATGCTGTGACATAATGGATGATGCTTTAATTCTAAAAAACCATTTGAAAGAGGCCAGAACCGAAAAAAAGCTTTCGCAGGCTTCACTTGCAGAAATGGTCGGTGTCTCCCGCAATACCATCAGCTCAATAGAAACAGGACAGTTTAACCCAACAGCAAAATTGGCATTGCTTTTATGTATTGCTTTGGACAAAAAATTTGAGGACTTGTTCTATTTTGAGGATTGAATATTTTAAATATATTCTTTTGCTTTCTGAAAATTCATAAAAATATGCCCCCATACAAAGTATAGTTTTGTATGAGGGCTTATTTTGCTTATGCAATGATTAAAAATTCTATGCAACGGAAGCCTTGCCTATTATATTTATCGCCTGAGAGTTCAGGAATTAAATGCAGATTGAATCATATAGATGCAAAAGATGAGCTGTTTGCGGAAAACCTTGCTGTCAGCTGTTATTTTTCAAATGAAAATTTGTTTGGCACAGCATTTTCCATCAAATTTCGTTTATAAATCCAGTTCAAAAACACCGCCATCAAATATAATATCTCTGCCATCAAGGTCTTTATAAAACGATACCTTCTCTGTCTTGATCTGATTAAATCCCAAGGATTTCAATAATGCAGCTGAAGGAAGATTTTTAATAGCTGTACGGGCAGATATTTTCTTGATTCCCAGATTTTTCATATATTCAAACAAAGCTGCATGGCTTTCCCTCGCATAGCCCTTTTTGGCATAATCAGAATGAAAGCAGTAGCCGATTTCATAGCTTTTTGGCCTTTTATTGAACGCTATGTATCCAATTACTTCTTGCTGTCTGCATACTGCAAAGAACATGTGCTCTGTGCCGGTATTGGCTTTTTCCCACCTTGCCATATGATTGCGAATGTCTGCATCTTCTGTATTATGGGGCATATCATACTGTGCATATTCAGATTTATGGAAGTCCTCCCAAATGGCTTTGATAGCCTTCCAGTCGCCTTCAACAATGGGTCTTATCAATAATCTCTCTGTTCTTATAATCATTTATTCTAACCACTTCCTTTTAACTAAAAGGATTATTATGCAAATGGAGATTCCAACAGTGACACAATTTTATTTTCTGCATCAAGTCTCACCTTACAGCCAATTGGCATAGTCATCATAGGATGTGTATGACAGCAGTCAAAATCCGCCAGAATAGGAATATTGCTGTTGCCCAAAACCTCCAGCAGTATTTCGTATGGTTTTCTTCCTGTGCCGTTATCATCAAACTTTTCATGCTTGCCCAGAATAATTCCGGAAATTTTCTCAAACACTCCTGCAAGCTTCAAAAGGGAAAAGCTGCGCTCGATGATAGAGGCATCCTTGAGGGAGTCTTCAATAAAAAGAATATCCCCCTTTTGGATTTGCGGCATATATTCTGTGCCGAAGAATCCCTGCATTGTATTCAAATTTCCGCCAATCAGCCTTCCGCAGCACACACCCGGATGCACACAGATCCAGTCATTTTTATACCGGGCTTTTCCGCGATCCTGTGTGCTCCAATTGATAAATTCATCTGTCCAGAAAAGGGGCTTTTCATATTGATATGGTATTTCAATACGGCTTTTCATCATAGAATCAAAATTATCAAAGGTCCAATCTACAAAGGGAGGAAATTCGCCAAAGGAGGCTGCAGCAGCCGGGCCGTAAAATGTGATCAGGCCCGTTTTGGCATAGATTGCCAGCAGCATCGCAGTGACATCTGAATATCCGATGATAACCTTAGGATGATGCTTCAAATATTCATAGTCGATATATGGCAGAATAGAATTGGTGTTATATCCACCGATTGCCGCCATTAAAATATCAATTTCATTGTTGTGAAGAAGCTCGTTGAATTCTTCTGCTCTTTCCTGAATGGTTCCGGAGCGATAGGCATCCTTTTTGCCGCACAGCTGACCATTTACAACCTTATAGCCTTTTTCATTCAGATATCTGACCCCTCGTTCATAGCGAACGGGAACATCTGCGGAAATCGGAGATGATGACGAAAATATGCCTATTGTAA
>JAHHUC010000113.1 GCA_020024215.1 Oscillospiraceae bacterium
AAAATATGCTTTTGCAATTTTTTTGCAATTATTATCAGTTTATGTATATTTTTAAACGGGCATTTTCCTGTTTTTTTCTCTTGTTTTCCCGCAGAAATTATATCAATTTTTTTATCTTTTTGCATAGAAAGTGTATTTTTTATTTTCTATATACTTTTTGCACAAGCAATGCTCTATTTGATATAAATACATTCTCCAAACATTGTAAAAAATCACAAATAACAGAAAAAAGCCGCCGTAAGGCAGCTTATTTTTCCTTTCTTATTATGTTATATGCCCCTTAGAAGCCTTATTGCCTCTCTTTTATCAGGTGCATCGCACACAGCACTGCCTGCAACCAAAATTGTGGCTCCTGCATCAACAATGCTTTTGGAATTGGAGGGCTTAACTCCCCCGTCCACCTCAATGTCCACATTAAGTCCCAGTGTGCTTATCCTGTTTGCTATATGCTCAATTTTCCTCAGGGAATTGGGTATGAAGCTCTGTCCTCCAAATCCGGGATTTACTGACATAACCAAAACCATATCAAGATATTCATACACATATTCCAAAACCTCCGGCGAGGTGGCAGGATTCAGGGCAACTCCTGCCTTTACACCCAAATCCTTTATTTTGGAAATGAGCCTCTGAAGGTGCAGCGCCCCCTTCGATTCACAGTGAACTGTTATGATATCTGCGCCGCATTTTGCAAATTCCTCAACATATGCAGACGGATCATCTATCATAAGATGGACATCCAGAGGTGTATCCACCGCATTGTTCATAGATTTTACCATAGGAAGCCCAAAGGATATATTGGGGACAAAAACGCCGTCCATCACATCACAGTGGATAAAATCGGCGCCGCATTCCTTTAATTCCTTCACAGTGTCTCCCAAATAACAGAAATCCGCTGTCATAACAGAGGGTGAAATTTTTACCATCTCATCTTTCTCCTTTTATACCAATTATTAAGTACACCTTTCAGAATATTGTAAACCGCACTGAATCAGGCTTATTTTTAACCTATGCTTTCAATAAGGTGCTTTATTGCCGCTTCAACATAATCATTCATGGGCATGGGCGCAACACCTGCCACTGTTATCTTACATTTTGTTACCGGAATGAGTATCTTCTCAGCCTTGCTCTCTGAAATTGCCAGCGCCATTTTTGGGGTGACCTCTCCCATAAGCGAGTTTGCGGCAATTATCCCCACAGGGCCTACAATTATATCGGCATCCTGTGCGCTGACCAGAACCGGATTCTCTCCTGTTGCCGCATACTGTGCCCCTGCCTTTATCATGGCTGTTGTGGCAAAGGAATTTGTTCCTATTGCAACCAGCTCCACATCCTTTGAAAGCTTCATAACGGCATCCACTATCGCCTTGCCTATTTTTCCGCCCTGTCCGTCAATTACAACTACCTTCATATTTTACTCCTTTTTTTGATTATAAGACTGATAAGTGGGAATCATCAGCCCATAATATAGATTAAAACATCATCCTTTAAATATTATAGCATATGACAGACAAATGACAACACATTTGTTTATAAGGTGCAGATGGTGCTTGAAAAACACTTTTTTTGCCGCCTTTGCCATTATAAAAATAAATTGTAAAAAAATTATTAAAGCCCTTGACAATTAGTATTGGCGGTGGTAAATTAAATAATGTTAGCAGTCCTAGTTGATGAGTGCTAACAAAGGAGGAGAAAGAAATGACGCCTGAACAAAGGAAGCTCAGGGTTTTATCAATGGTCGTTGAGGAATTCATAAGGACCGGTGAACCTGCAGGAAGCAAGCTTTTGGCAGAGCTTTTACAAAACACTGTTTCCTCCGCCACCTTGAGAAACGATATGTCTCTTTTGGATAAGGTCGGATATTTGCAGCAGCCCCATGCCTCGGCAGGAAGGATACCCACCCAGAAGGGCATAAGGCTGTATCTTGACCGTTTGATGGAAACAGTTCCGTTGGACGAGAGAGAAAAGATTGGCATTGACGCTCTTTTCAATGTGAGAAATGCCGATCCCGACAAGCTTTTGGAGGACGCAGCACAGACCTTGAGCGACATAACCCACCTTGCCACTGTTACAACAACCATCATACCCAAAACAGTGACTGTGAGAAGTATTCAGATAGTGCCTGTGGGAAGATACACCGGTGCCATACTTCTGGCAGCATCCAGCGGAGTTATCAAAAACAAGGTATGCAGACTGGATTTTGAGCTGACACCGCCTGTTATTGATTTCTTTACACGCTTTGCAAATCAGCGCCTGGATGGTGTTAGCCTGGATGCTATCACAACAAATTATCTCCACTCTCTCAGCGTCGGCTTAGGGCAGTATTCCGGTGTGTTTGCACCTGTCATGAACGCCGTTTATGAGCTTGTAAAGGAGATTAACGAAGGCCAGTACTATTATAAGGGAACCACCAATCTGCTGGAATATCCGGAATTGGACTCCCATTCCTATGACCTTCTCTCACTTATAGAGGACGGCAGCGAGCTTATAAAGATAATAGCCGAAAGCAGCCAGATGACCACAGTGCTTGTAGGAAGAGAGAGCAACAATCCCAGACTTTCAAAAAGCTCTGTGCTCATATCAAGATATTCCATAGGAGAAAGCGCAGTAGGCGGCATAGGAGTTATAGGCCCTGTACGCATGGATTACAAAAGGCTCATACCTCTGGTGGAGTATTTTGCCGGAACCTTGGGCAAGCTTTTGAGCGACACATATACAGAACAATAATGAAGGAGTTTTTTTGAAAATGCCTGAGAATGAAGAATTAAAAGAAACTGCCCCTGCAAAGAAGGAAGATGAAAAGAATTCCGAAAAGGAAAAGCCTTCAAAGGAAAAGGCAGAGAAGAAGGCTTCAAAGGAAGCTGAATTGGAAAATCAGCTTGAGGAGGAAAAGGATAAGCGCCTTCGCCTCATGGCTGAATATGACAATTACAGAAAGAGAACACAGAAGGAAAAGGAGAGCATATATCCTGAGGCTGTGGCGGAAACCA
>JAHHUC010000114.1 GCA_020024215.1 Oscillospiraceae bacterium
ATTTCAATGGATATACAACACAAAAAACAAAAAAACTATTGTGCAAAACTTATAAAAAATATGTTAAAAATAGAACTATTATGCAATATGTACATATAAAATTTTAGAGCATTAAAGCCGTAATGTACGTATTGACAAAGCAGGTGTCTTTTGATAATATACACTAAACGGTAACACTGCTGTTTCAAATTGTTATTTTGCCGTTTTTTAAATGTATCCGACGGCTTCTTTTGAAGTCTGAGGATGTGTTTTTAAATTAGGGGTATTTCTGAAAAATAAAAAAATCCTGTCTTTTGCATCAAAGAGGCGGGAAAAATCAAAAAAATAAGCCCCGGTAGTCAGGCTTTTTGATTTGGCTGCATCTTTCTGCAAAAGGATTTTTTGCTCAGGAAGGCCCGGACAGCATGAGGAGGAAAGGTATGAAAAGGAAATCGTTAGTAAAAATGTCGTCGCTGGCATTGGCACTGTCAATGGTGTTTGCAGGCTGCACCCAGCAGGGAAGCCAGCCCTCTGACAGCCAGAACAGCGGCGATGCTTCTGCCAAGGGAGAGCTTAAAGAGATTGTTTTGGCAAAGGAAAGCTCCAGAGAGATGGAAACTTTCAATATGCTCTATTCACAGAAAAATCAGGATTTTGAAAATCTGACAAACGTGTGGGACGGACTTCTTGAGGTTGACACCAAGGGAAAGCTGTCTCCTGCCATTGCAGAATCCTGGGAGACCAAGGATAACGGAAAAACCTGGACCTTCAAGATAAGAAGCGGAGTAAAGTGGGTGGATGTAAACGGAAATGAAAAGGCAGACTGCAATGCCTATGACTTTGCATCCGGCTTGGAATGGATTTTAAACTTCCATAAAAATGATTCCAACAACACCTCAATGCCCAAGGAAATGATTGAAGGTGCAACAGAGTATTATGAATATACAAAGACACTTTCCAAGGAGGAGGCATATGCCTTAAAGGCAGGCGAGGGCTCCAAGTTCAATGAGATGGTGGGCTTAAAGACACCTGATGCCAACACAGTGGTTTATACCTGCATAGCAGAAAAGCCCTATTTTGACACCTTAGGCGCATATGTTGCGCTTTATCCCATCAGCCAGGCTCTTATCGACGAGCTGGGCGTTGACGGAGTAAAGGCAATGGACAATAACTCCATGTGGTACAACGGCGCCTACACCATGACAGCATATGTTCAGGGAAATGAAAAGGTATTCACAAAGAACCCCAAGTATTGGGATACACAGTGCAAGCGTTTTGATTCAGTCAGATTTATCATGGTTGAATCTGCCGATGTGGCATATCAGCTTTATGACACAGGCGAAATAGATTATGTAAAGCTTACAGAATCCAATGTAAAGACAATAAGCGAAAATAAGGATCACAAGTTCCACGATTACATAATTTCTGATGTTCCCGATAAATATTCCTTCCAGATCCACTTCAATTATGAAAAGAAGGATAAGGACGGAAATGCCGATCTCAACTGGAACAAGGCAGCTGCAAACGAGGCATTCAGAAAGTCCATCTACTACGGAGTTAATTTTGTTGACTATGCAAAGAGAGAGAATCTTCTTGATCCCTACTCCTGCCTCAACTATTTCTACACAATGAAGGGCCTTGTGTATAAGTCTGACGGAACAGAATACACAGACATTGTAAGAAAGAACCTGGGACTTCCTGCTGACAGCAGCGAAAAGGTGATAAGGCTTGATTCGGCAAAGGCAGAGGAATATAAAAAGCAGGCTATTGAAGAGCTTACAGCCATAGGAGTTACATTCCCTGTTGAATTGGATCACTACATCAAGTCCGGAGATCAGACAGCAGCCGACACAGCAACCGTATTTAAGAACTGCATCGAGAGAGATTTGGGCGCAGATTATATCAAGGTAAACATCAAGGAATTTGTATCCTCTATCTCTAAAGAGGTCAGAACACCTCAGCTGGCATCCGTTTATTTGAACGGATGGGGCGCAGATTACGGCGATCCTATGAACTATGTGGGACAGGAAATGCTGGATAATGACAACGCCTGGTATTCAACAGAATATTCCAACATCTATGATATGCAGCCAAATGATTTCAACACTGAGCTTCTGGCAGCTTACAGAGAATTTACAGACCTGGTTTTTGAAGCAGATAAGATAACCTCTGATCTTGATGAAAGATATGAGGCCTTTGCAAAGGCAGAGGCAAGCCTTATAGACCATGCTCTGGTAATTCCTCTCAATTACAGAAAGAGCCTGGCTTTGGGCAAAATTGATAACTCCTCAAGAATGAACGGCATATACGGCTGTCAGAATGAGAAGATGAAGAATTGGGAAACCAACAGCGAGGGCTATAAAACCTCTGATGTAAAGTAAAAAGACAGCCTTTGTCTTTGTTAAAGGGAGTCGCTTTTGTGAGCGGCTCCCTTTTATAAAAAAATATTTAAGATAAAATATCCCCCATCTTTGAGCAGAGGGCATATGCCCGAATTTAAAATAATTGCCGGAAAATTTTGCTGCAAAAGGGCGAAAAAATATAGAAGAAAAATATATAATTGGTTAATTAAATATTTATTTTAATAAAAAAGGATGTATTTTATATAAATTTTTTTATTATAAGCGGCTGTTTTTCGCAAAAATGAACAGAAAATTTTCCGAAAACAGATTTTCTTGTGATAATGAAATAAAGTGCCTGCCAAAATTTTTAATGAAGAATTGTTCTATTTTACAAATATCTGAAAAAAATAGATATATTTG
>JAHHUC010000115.1 GCA_020024215.1 Oscillospiraceae bacterium
TTTGGCAAAGAAGGGCTATGCCGTAACCGTGTTTGAGGCAATCCATGTTGCAGGCGGCGTACTTGTTTACGGAATTCCTCAGTTCAGACTTCCTAAGGAAATTGTGGCAAGAGAGGTTGAAAACCTCGGAAAAATGGGAGTTGATATAAGAACCAACTCGGTTATAGGAAGAACATTCTCTGTTGATGAGCTGTTTGAAGATGGCTATGAGGCAATATTCATCGGCTCAGGTGCAGGACTTCCCAGCTTTATGAATATTCCCGGAGAAGAGCTTTTGGGAGTTTATTCTGCCAATGAGTATCTCACAAGAATCAATCTTATGAAGGCATACAGAGAGGACTATGACACACCTATCGCCAAAAGCGACAGAGTTGTAGTTGTAGGCGGCGGAAATGTTGCGATGGATGCTGCAAGATGTGCCAAGAGGCTGGGCGCAGATGTTCACATCGTATATAGAAGAAGCGAGGCTGAGCTTCCTGCAAGAGCAGAGGAGGTTCATCATGCAAAGGAAGAGGGCATAGTATTTGACCTTCTCAACAATCCTGTAAAGCTTCTCTCTGATGAAAACGGCCATGTAAACGGCGTTGAATGTGTAAAGATGGAATTGGGTGAGGCTGATGCCTCCGGAAGACGCAAGCCTGTTGCGATTGACGGTTCCAACTTTATCATTGATGCTGACACTGTTATCATGGCTATTGGAACAAGCCCCAATCCCCTTATCCGTTCCACAACCGAAGGCCTTGAAACAAACAAAAAGGGCTGTTTGGTGGCTGACGAAAACGGCGCAACTACCAGAGAGGGAGTTTTTGCCGGCGGTGATGCTGTTACAGGTGCAGCTACGGTTATCAAGGCAATGGGAGCAGGCAAGATTGCAGCAGCTTCAATTGATGAATACATAAAAAGCAAAAACGCTTAATATTTGACATTCTTATTTTAAAGGCAGAGTTGTACCTCTGCCTTTTTGCTTTTAGGGTCAAATGCATATGGCCGGATGAAAATTTGAAGGCTGCAAATATACTGCATCTTTTAAAACTGTACATCTCCTTGCAATTTTTTCTCTGATATGCAATGTTTAACCATGCACAAAAGCAAGGGTAGGGATTCTTAATTTTATAAATTAAAGCACGAAGCAGGCTTGAGTATATTTACTGTTTAAGGAGGTCAATATTTTGTCAAAGAAAAAGGTTATGATAATAACCGACAGAAAGAGGATAGCTGATACAATAAAGAAGGATTTGCAGGATATTCTCCAGGATAAGATAGATACAGAAATTCTAACTCTTAATGAGGCTGACAATATGCCGTTTATAGATGGCGATCTTTTCCTGTTCACTTTGGGAAACAGAATAGAAAGGGTAAAGAAAAAGCTGTCAAATCCGGATAATACAATGGTCATTACCAGAACCTTTATGGAAAAGGAATTTGTTAAAATATTAGAAATACCTCAAAACACAAAGGTGCTGGTGGTAAATGACAATTACGAGAATACACTTCAGACAGTAGAGCTGCTTTACAGTCTTAATGTAAACAATATACTCATGTTTCCGTATAACAGTGAAAGGGAATATGACACCTCCATAGATATAGCAGTAACTCCGGGTGAAGCGGATAAGGTTCCTGAGGGAATAAGCAATATAATAGATTTGGGAGACAGACATTTGGATCTGTCCACCTTTCTGGAGATTATATATCGCCTGCACATAAGTGATAACGATATTTCTGCAAAGCTTTTAAATTATAATTCTATGCTGATAAATACTGATAATGGCATAACAAAAAATTACAAGGAAACTGTCATGAGAAACATTCAGCTTGAAAGGGTATTGGATATGACAGATCAGGGTGTAGCTCTGACATTGAAAAGCGGGGAGATAGTGCTTTGCAACAAAAAATTCAGAAATTTAAGCGAAAATCCAATAACGGAGGGAAAGAGCAATATTGAAGATTTTTTAGGCAAAGAGCTTAAAAAAACCTTGGAGGAAAAGGATGTATCGGATTTTCCTGCAAAAATAAACGGCAGGGATATAGTGTTGAGCAAAAACAGGATCATCTACCAGAAAAATATTTATCAGAATATATATTTTTTCAGGGATATTACATATGTAAAGGAATTGGAAGAAACCATTTCAGGACAGCTTAGGGCAAAGGGCTTTGTAACCAAGTACAGCATAAAGGATATTATCTATAAATCCAATAAAATGGAAAAATGTCTGGAAAGTGTTAAAATATTTTCCAAAACCAATAAAACTATACTCATAGTGGGGCAGAGCGGAACCGGAAAAGAGCTGTTGGCACAATCTATACACAATTTGAGCGACAGAAGGCTTCAGCCGTTTGTGGCGATAAACTGCGCCGCTGTACCGCCCGGCCTTTTGGAAAGTGAGCTTTTCGGATATGAAAAAGGCGCTTTTACAGGCGCCTCCAGAGAGGGAAAAGCCGGACTTTTTGAATACGCAAATAACGGAACCATTTTTCTGGATGAAATAGGAGATATGTCCTATGACCTTCAATCAAGGCTTTTGAGAGTTATACAGGAAAAGCAAATAATGCGTATAGGAAGCAGCAGGGTAAAGGATATAAATGTAAGGATAATAGCAGCTACAAATAAGGACCTTACAAAAGAGATAGAAAAGGGAAATTTCAGAGAAGATCTTTATTACAGGAT
>JAHHUC010000012.1 GCA_020024215.1 Oscillospiraceae bacterium
TGAATTTGTATCTGAGTGACAACTACAATATAAAGTTAGATATTGATTCGACAGAGCCAATAGAAAAAACCTTAAAGGATGCTTCTTTGACAAAATCCAAAAAGAAGGATTTGATTGTCAGGGAGCTTTCGCTGAACAAAAAATTTGACACTCAGAAAATAGCTGTAATCACTTTGCTCACAGGAGGCAGCTGCAAGCCTTATGACCTGTTTGCAGATGAGGAATTTAAAGAAAGCGAATGTAAAAGCATTTGCATAAGCAGCGGATATGACGAAAATGCTTCTGACTACCAAGTCAGCTTCAGAGAGCATTTTGAGCTTATAGAAAGAATAAAGGCTGTCTCTGACTGGGCTGTGCTTGCAAATATTTTAAAAAATCAGAAGTACATATCCTTTGCCAAAACAGAGGTCTACCAAAAGCACAAATCCGATTTAAAGCTTCTTAAAAGGTATGTAAGAGAGTATTGCGCCAAAGAATATAAGCTAATATTCTCTGACAACAGGGAAAAGCTCTGCAATTATGCAGCTTATTCCAAGCACACCAAGAACCCCTCCCCTGTTGAAACCAACTGCACACAGGAAAAATTCTGTGAATTTTTAAGAAAAACTCTTTTAAAGGACTCACCAAGCAAAGAATTTGATGAAATGTATGCAGAAATTGCAGCAGGCTCGTTTATGCCCAAAATGACAACTAAGGACAATTCTGTTATTCCTATGCAGGTCACAAGAGATGAGCTTACGGCTATTTTAAATAACGCCTGCAAATACCTGCCCTTTTTAAACGAAAGGGATGAAAGCGGCCTTATGGTCAAGGACAAAATATTATCCATACATTCCTTCAAAATCCCTTATTATGTAGGCCCTTTGAATCCTCACAGTGAAAAGGCATGGCTTATAAGAAAGGAAGGGAAAATCTATCCCTGGAATTTTGAAGAGATAGTTGATGTGGAAAAAAGCGCCGAAGAATTTATCAATAATTTAACCTCAAAATGCACCTATCTTCCAAAAGAGGATGTTATTCCTAAAAATTCTCTGCTGTACAGCGCCTTTACAGTCCTCAATGAGCTTAATAATTTAAGAGTAAATGAGGAAAAGATAAGCGTCAGCTTAAAGCAGAGCATTTATATTGACTTGTTTTTAAAGAAAAATAAAGTTACTCAGGCAGCTTTAAAGAAATATCTGGCGTCTTATCTGGGCAGCAAAGACTTTGAAATAAGCGGAATAGATGGGGATTTTAAAAGCAGTCTCAAATCATGGAGGGATTTGGAGGGCTTAGGCTTATCCTTAAATGACAAGGAAGAGCTTATCAAGGCAATAACCATTTTCGGAGACGATAAAAAGCTGCTTAGAAAGAGGATGAAAGCCAATTACGGCAATTTGCTCAAAGAGGACGAAATAAAGAAGCTGTCCAGCCTTAAATATACAGGCTGGAGCAGACTTTCAAGGAAATTTCTCACAGAAATTTACGGAATTTCAAAAAAGGAGGAAACAGGTGAAGCCTTCTCCATCATAAGAGCCATGTGGGAAACCAACAACAACCTTATGCAGCTTTTAAGCTCTGATTACACCTTCTCAGAGAGCATAAAAGCGGAAAACGGCGAAGTTGAATTCACATCATTAAAAGATGAGGTTGAGGCTCTTTATGTATCTCCCAAGGTCAAGCGCCCCATATATCAGTCCATGCAGATAATGGAGGAAATTGTAAAAATCATGGGATGCTCACCCAAAAAGATTTTTGTAGAGGTGGCAAGAGGTGACGAAAAGGAGAAAAAGCGCACTGTTTCCAGAAAACAAAGGCTTTTGGATCTTTATAAAAACTGCAAAAGGGAGGAACAGGACCTATATCAACAGCTCCAAGGCTTTGATGACACAGAGTTCAGGCGCGACGCCCTCTACCTTTACTTCACACAATTTGGAAGGTGTATGTACACCGGCAAAAAGATAGAATTATCCCAGCTTTACAACAAAAATATTTATGATATAGACCACATTTTCCCAAGGTCAAAAATAAAAGATGACAGTTTGGATAACAGAGTTCTTGTTTTGAAAACCTACAATGCAGAAAAAGAAAATATCTACCCCATAAAGGCAGAGATAAGAAACAGTATGCACGATTTTTGGAAAACCCTTTTAAACAGGGAGCTAATATCCAAAAGAAAGTATGAAAGACTTATAAGAAGCACACCTCTTACAGATGAGGAGCTTTCCCAATTTATACAAAGACAGATTGTGGAGACAAGACAATCCACCAAGGCCATAGCACAGCTTTTGGATAAAAGATATTCTGACTCTGAGATAGTTTATGTAAAAGCTGATTTGGTTTCTGATTTCAGGCACAGCAATGATATGCTTAAAAGCAGAGATGTAAACGACCTTCATCATGCCAAGGATGCCTATCTCAATGTTGTGGTGGGAAATGTTTATAACACACAATTTAATCACAACAGAAGCATTTATATCAAGGGACTGCAAAATGGCACAAGAAGCGTGAAAAAACTGTTTGATTACCCTGTAAAGGGAGCATGGGAAACAGAAAACAATAAGTCGATGGATATGGTAAAGAGCACAATGCTTAAAAATAATATCCGCTTTACAAGATATTCCTACAAGCAAAAAGGCGGATTATTTGACCAAAACCCTTTGAAAAAGGGCTTTGGACAGGTTTCAATAAAGCAGAACTCGCCTGTTGCGGATATAGATAAATACGGCGGATATAATGGAGCTGCAGCCACTTGCTTTGCGCTTGTAGGCTATAAAGATAAAAAGGGAAAGGAGATAAAAGCCATAGTCCCCATAGACCTTTACAGAGTGAAGGAATATGAGAAAGATCCCATCTCCTATCTTTCCTCCACAGAGCTTTTAAAGGATGCAGAAGATATAAAGGTTATCATCCCCTGCATAAAGTACAATACACTCATAAGTGTAAACGGCTTCAGAATGCATATAAGCAGTAAAAGCGGTGGAGGAAGACAGCTAATTTGTAAGCCTGCTGTGCAGCTTGCTTTGGGATACACCTATGAAAAATATATAAAGCATATTTCCAATTATCTTAACAAGTGCAGAGAATTGAAAAAGGAAAAAGAAGTTACAAAATTTGATGAAATTTCCTGTGAAGAAAATCTGGCACTTTATAATGCAATAATTGATAAAATCTCCAACAGCATATATAAGGAGAGATTTTTAAACCTTGGAAAAACGCTTACTGCAAAGTCAGAACTGTTCTCCAATCTTTCCATATATGAACAGTGCTTTACACTTATGGAAATATTAAACATACTTCATGCAAATGTGAGAACCGGAGATCTTTCAAAATTAGATGAAGCAAAGAAAAGCGGGACAGCCTCAATAGGAAATAAAATCGAAAAATCCAAAACACTTAGGTCTTTCAAGATAATTCACCAGTCTGTAACAGGACTTTATGAAAATGAAGTTGAGCTTTTAAAATAAAAGGATGGCGGATATAATGGGATGGAGAACTGTTGTAATCACAAAACCGGCAAAGCTGGATCTGAAATTGGGATATCTTTCTGTGAGAAACAAGGACAGCAACGTCAAAATACATATAAGCGAAATTTCTGTCCTTATAATAGAGACAGTTTCCTGTTCTGTTACATCCGCCCTTTTAAACGAGCTTATAAAGCAAAAGATAAAAGTAATATTCTGCGATGAGAAAAGAAATCCTGCATCCGAGCTTTTGCCCTATTATGGAAGCTTCGACTGCTCACTCAAATTAAAAATGCAAATACAATGGGATGAGCAGACAAAGCAAATGATATGGACTTATATTGTTGCAGAAAAAATCAAAAATCAGGCATTTAATTTGGATTTTTTCAATCTTACCGAAAGCAAAAAGCTATATCAATATATAGACCAGTTGGAATTTAATGATGAAACAAACAGAGAAGGTCATGCCGCAAAGGTGTATTTCAATTCACTTTTCGGAAAAGATTTTTCCCGCTCCATGGAAAGTCCTACAAATGCCGCACTAAATTACGGATACAGCATCCTGCTTTCATGCTTCAACAGAGAAATAGTATGCAGCGGATATTCCACAAGGCTTGGTTTATTTCACAACAATATGTTCAACAGCTTTAATCTCAGCTGTGACCTGATGGAGCCATTCAGACCCATAGTGGACAGATTTGTAAGGCTTAGCTCACCAAAAGATTTTGAGCATCAGGAAAAAATGGATATTTTATCCCTTTTGAGCAGTGAATTTATAATAGACGAAAGAAAACAAACACTTTTGAACACCATAAAAATTTATACCAAAAGTGTTTTGGATGCCATAGAGGAAAAGGACCCGTCACTTATTAAATTTTACAGATATGAGTTATAGATTTATGAGAATTTTAGTTTTCTTTGATTTGCCCACAGAAACCGAAAATGACAGGCGAAGCTATCGCCGGTTCCGAAAAGAGCTTGTCAAAAGCGGCTTTATCATGCTTCAGGAATCTGTGTATGCAAAATTGTCTCTCAATCAGACACAGACAGCACAAATAATAGAAAATGTCAAAAAGAAAAAACCTGAGAAGGGGCTGGTACAAATTTTGACCGTGACAGAAAAACAGTTTTCCAAAATGGAAATAATATGCGGAACAAGCAAAAGCAATGTTATAGATTCTGATGAAAGGCTGCTTATTTTATGAGGATAGCTTTTGAGCTGCTTGCTTTGCCTTTAAAGCTGGAGGAAAACAGAATATCTGTAATTATAATAGAGAACAGGCCTTTTTTCAGGCAGTTTTTATCAGCTTTGCTTGCAGAGCATACAGATGAAGCCGGAATCGTTTTTTCTGTTGATTTTGAGCCTTTAAAATTTAAAGGGAACATAACAGTAATAGATAATTATAATAATTTAGAGCTTTCTTCAGGATTTATAAAAAAGATATATGAAAATATGGAGCTTTTCTGCTTTAACGAGCTTTTGGAGGAAACATTCAGTTTAAAAAAAGAGATAATAAGCTTTACCGATCTGCTCCTCTCCTGCTATGATTACGATTTCTTATGCAAGAATGATGTTTCCCTGACAGAGCTTTTCAAAATTCAAAACATTAAACCTAATATAAAAAGCTCACAGCTTTTGGAGAATATCTTGGAATATATCTTGCTTATCCAGAAATATGCACCTCAAAAGCTTTTTATATTGATAAATCTTCATGCTTATTTTTCCAATGATGAGCTTAATGCCTTCTTCTATGAAATAACACTCAGAAATATTCGTATTTTGTGTATAGAAAGCTGCAATTTTGAAAAAACAGATTTTGAGGATGTTACCATAATAGATGAAGATCTTTGTGTTATTTGATTGAAAATATTCTTAAAATAGTTTATAATCTGCTTAGTGTGAATTTGCCCGAGAATATATAGTGGTTCTTGTTTATTTTCATAAAAAATCTCCTGATTTTAATTTTTGGAAATTTGAAGTTTGTGTTTTGATATTGAGGTTTGAGGTTTGAGAATAGTGTAAATTCATAAGGTAGTAAAACTTACCAAGGCCGCCATTGCCAGTGCTCTGGTTTGAGAATAGTGTAAATTCATAAGGTAGTAAAACAAGTGTGGAGGTTTAAAATGGCTAATAATTGTTTGAGAATAGTGTAAATTCATAAGGTAGTAAAACATTGACCAAGACAGGAAAGCAGCCGACCAAGTTTGAGAATAGTGTAAATTCATAAGGTAGTAAAACTGATAAGTATACTCCTAGGGACTTGCTCCAGTTTGAGAATAGTGTAAATTCATAAGGTAGTAAAACACATCGGATTATCCTGCAATGATATGCTATGTTTGAGAATAGTGTAAATTCATAAGGTAGTAAAACGTTCAACTTCTGTTCACTTGACAATCTATGGTTTGAGAATAGTGTAAATTCATAAGGTAGTAAAACGCGTTTGGCGGTCTTGCGGGCTTCCCGGCTGTTTGAGAATAGTGTAAATTCATAAGGTAGTAAAACTTTAATGGGGTGCCCTGCCACCCAACGAAAGTTTGAGAATAGTGTAAATTCATAAGGTAGTAAAACTGGCAAGCGGCGCAAGCCGCTGTGCAGCGAGTTTGAGAATAGTGTAAATTCATAAGGTAGTAAAACAAACGGGTCTTTTGTATCGGGGGGCAAGGGTTTGAGAATAGTGTAAATTCATAAGGTAGTAAAACTCGCCCGACATATTGACATATGTTGTTTCGTTTGAGAATAGTGTAAATTCATAAGGTAGTAAAACAATAGTGTTTATGTCTGAAAACATTCTTTTGTTTGAGAATAGTGTAAATTCATAAGGTAGTAAAACAATAGGGGTAGCCCTTTAAATGTACCTTTTGTTTGAGAATAGTGTAAATTCATAAGGTATAATACAATAAGACTTGTTTTTGATATTAAGCTGCATCCAAAAATTCTGATTTTTGCGAATTCCCTTTCCCCCGGTACATCTGGGGGTTTTATTATGCATATTTGCAGCTAACTATATATCAAATAAACACCATACTCAAAAGATTATAAATTTATCTGGTTTTGCAGAAGTACCCTAATACAAAACATTGCATTACGCAATAATTTTCTTATTAAGGCACACAATTAAAGGAAATGACAATTTTAAAACAGCAAAATAAAAGGACTTGCTGCCTGCTTCATAATATGCTCACTATACAAAAGACAGTGCATAAATCTGTCAATTATAAAAAGAGCATTTCGCAGACATCAAGTCCTCTAAATTAAGTTTAAATCTTTACTTATGCTATTGATTATTTGGTTGAATAACTTTCTAACTATCTGATGTTATATTTGAATATTATGAGGGAAAATAAAGCTGATGTATCCTTCCTTTACCGGTTTATAATCCCCCTTCACCTGACTGTCATAGATCATTGACAACCCCTGATCCAAAATAATTAAACGATGATTTTCAGGTACATCGGGCAAACTTTTAAGTTCCTTTTTCAATTTATATACACTATTATAATTTGGATTATATGGCTTAGACTCAAAGGTCTGATCTGTGTATTCTGGAATTGTATCCAAATCACGGAATAGATATGAAGCAACATAGCAATGCTCAATTCCATCCTTAATAACAAAGTAAGGATCTATGAGGTCACGGCTACCATTAGACGGCGTTTGGAGAAATCCAGAAGCAGTATGATCATCTCTTGGAATACAGCAGCCTTCAAATCGTCCATAAATATCTGTGCCATCCATTGCGCTGAAGGAAAATACAATCACACCCTCTGCATTTGGAAGATGGGCAATTGTCAATCCGTTCATAATCTCATGGCCAACCATGTCCTGTGTTGTATAATCTATGGGAATATACCTTTTTCCTATGCGTGCCTTCCATATATCATTAAGTTCCGGATAGCTTTGGCACCTCATGGCAGCTGGAATTGTTTCGCCTCGATTTGTATAAAGAAGATATTTGTTATTCTCATACTCTCTGAAGAAATATTTTTCGCCATTTTTATCTTCAAATTCTGTGCCATTGAATTTTAAATCCTTATATAATGCATTGTGTTCGCCGGTTACGGTATCATTGGTAATCGTCAAGGTTGTTCCAAAAAAATGGGTGTTTAAAATCATGCCCGGAAGAAGATAGGTTCCCTGATATTGCTCTATCAGCTTTTTGGGGATGAGCTTATCTCTTTTATAGATATTTATTCCCTTTTCCTCCAGCATAGCAGCAGCAAACATATTTAGAATTACCTGACCTACATCAATATGACAGTCATGTGTTTCGCTTATTGCCAAAACAGCATTATATTTTGGGATAATATACAAAGCACTGGTAAATTGAAAACTATTTCCTCCTTTTAACAGCACATGATCTCCCAAATCAAATTCCGGATCTTTCAGCTTTACATTATCCCATCCCAAGCCAAAGCTGACACTTGAGGTATCCTCATGAATGAAAGTTACACCTTGACACCTTGCCATTTCAGCCTTGCTTTCTTCTGTGATGATATCATTTTCTGTTAGAAAAAGATTTCCGAATTTGCATAAATCAATCATATTGGTTGTAAATCCGCCGCTGCCCTGAAGATAAAAATATTCCGCAGCCTTTTCTTTTTCATGAACCAGAGGATAATTGGGATTGACAGTGGTAGATGTGCGGGTAGAATGGGCACCTATTGGTTCTGTTATGAATTCTTTGCAAAATTGGGCAAACGGAACGCCGGAGATTTTGCTGACAATCATCTCTGCCAAGGTAAATCCATCATTGCAATATACAGAATATCTGCCCGGATCTGCCTTCAGATGACTTTTTGCCATATGGCTGTATACTTCCTGATAATACTCCTCGTTTTCCAAAGAACCAACATGAGTTGCAGAGAAATGCTTCCATTGAGTTCCTGGCAGCCCACTGGAATGATTAAGGCAATGTCTGACTGTAATATCCTTATAGCGCTCATCCAGCATTTTAAACCTTGGCAGATAATGACAAATCGGAGTATCTAAATCTACCCTTCCCTCCTCCACCAATTTCATAATGGCAACTGTGCAAAAAATTTTGGAGATAGAGCATATATTAAAGGTATGCTCTGTTGTTGTCGGCCTTTTTTCTTCACTGCCGTCTGTTCCCAATGCTCCGGATGCCCATATTTTTCCATCAACCATTATAGCATAGGAAACTGCTGTAAATTTTTTATCCAAATTTAATCTTAAAATCTCTGAAAGTCTTTCTTGTAATTCCATCCATATCTCTCCTTTATATATTGTAATGCAAGAAAGCGATCAATCTTAGCTTAAAAGTCAAATATCAATCCGCTTGAGAGCTGCTACTTGATTTTCATATATTTTTTTAGAAACTCTGCCATTTGTGGATAGCAGTCCAATTGATTTTTAAGCTTTGCTATACCATGTCCCTCATCCTCATAACACAGATATTCCACTGTATGACCTTTTTTTCTAAGTGTCTGAACAACCTGCTCTGCTTCTTCTGCCGGCACACGAGGGTCATTTTGGCCTTGAATTACCATCAGCGGCGCCTGAATGTCATCTATTTTTGCAATTGGAGAAATCTGGCGCAAAATTTCGCGATCATGCTTTAAAGAACCATATTCACTTTCACGATGGGCCCTTCTGTACTTTGCTGTATGCTCCAAAAAGCTTTCCAAATTATACATTCCCACTGTATCAATTGCACAGCACCACAGCTTGGGAAGGCGTGTCACGCATGACAGTGTCATAAAGCCTCCATAGCTCATACCTGTGACAGCCAGCCGATTTCTGTCTGCGATTTTTTCATGAATCAAATATTCCACCAAATATTCAATATCCTTTACACTGTCCAAGCGTTTTTCCACATCATCCAAATGAGTATATGTTTTACCGTATCCTGTACTTCCCCGAACATTTGGAGCAGCAACCGCAATACCCTCACTGAGCAAATATTGGATAAAAGGTGTAAATCCCGGCAATTCCTGTCCCTCTGGACCGCCATGTATCTCAACAACAACAGGCAGGTTTTCCCCCTTAACTCCATTTGGAATGTACAGCCAGAAGGGGATCTCCAAGCCATCAAAGGATTTGAAACGCTTTAACACCGGTTCACATAGGTCATCTTTTGCAAGTCCATCCATCCGAGAATGTGTCAGCGGACGTATTTCATCTGTGTTTAAATCCATAATCCATATATTTTCAGGTCGTTTTCCACTTGAGAATGTGAAGAGCAACTTATGTCCGGATGGGGACCAGGACAAAGCTTCATATGCACTGACAACACCTTTTGGCGGCTGTGGAATATTTACCTCTGAAAGATTGTTTTTCAAATCATAAATATGCAGAGTAAAATATCCATCCTCATTCACTGTAACAGCAAGATAACGATCATCAGATGATATAGACAAGCCCTCTGCCTCCCAATTATATGCCAGACACTTCTTCACTTCACCGCTTTCTACATCATAATAAGCAACATATGGAAATTCACAGTCGCGATCCGTAATAAAGTAAAATCCAGAAGAATCATGACGCCAGGCAGGTTGTGTCTCAGCAGAAATCCTATCATCAGAGGGAATACGAACTGCTTGCCCATTTGTTAAATCCACCATCCATAAAGCGTTGTTTGATGTCCCAAGGAGTTTATTATAAAGCATATATCTCCCATTTGGGGACAACCCATTATTGGCAGGCCAATTGTAATGGTCATTGTTTTGGAGAACCATTTTCTTTTCTTTGGCAGCTGCATTTAAGCTCCAGATATCGAATGTTTCAGAAGTTCGACTGTTGCAGGCATAGTATAGCATTTTTCCATCCGATGACAGTCCACCCAACAAATGACGGACATTTGGTAAATTTGTCAGATTTTTAGCTTCCTTGCTGTTTTTCTCCAACAAATAAATTTGCTCATTCTCATTTCCTCCCTGATCCATGCAGAAAATGATGCTGCCGGTTTGAGGATGGGCCATAATAGACCAGATACGCTCATTTCCAAATGTACGCTGTTTTTCAATATTTGTATCAATATTTAGTTCCCATATTTTTGGACCTCCATCACCCATACGGATAAATGCTATATTATGCTCATCCAGCCACACTGCGCTGCGTGCTGTTGTCATACACAATAAGGATTCTAATTTATTCATGCTATCCCCCCTATTTGGTAGTAATGTTATTTTCATGAACATATTTACTTATTAAAAGCCCACATTCCAATTGAATGGATACCAGCTTGCGAATTGGAACAACCTCATATTGTAGATCCTGTTCCAACTGATCCGTCAGCTGCTTATGGTGCAGCAGAGCAATATCTCTGGCTTTTTTTAGAGCTGCTTCCTTTTGGGGATTAACTTCCTTAGTGCGCTGCATTTCCTCCAATTCATATTCATTTACCCGAATCAGCATACCATATGAAAGAGATTTATAAAACTGAGACATTAAAATATTGTCAAATTCCTCTGCCACTGTCGCTTTTTTGGCAAACTCGGGATTTGTATTCACCATATTTTGCGTAGATTCAGTGTCATGGGAATCTGTAAAGGCTTCCAGAGCCAGCTTAAACGGATTCAATGCCGAAAAATATTGCTTGGAAATATCCATTGTTTCCAGAATGTATTTATTACTGCTCTTCTCAAGCTCCATTTTCTGCAAAATGGCATCCCTTCTGACCATCGTACCCTCTGATAGATCCATAATTCTCTTATCAAAAAAATATGGAAGCTCTGTGAGCATTGTAAAGCTGCCATACCTCTCCTGAGCATAAATTGCACTGCAGTTTCCGACATTGAAATGAGATGCAATATCAGTTCCCTTCGGAGAATATTTTTCTATGTAATCATATTCCTGTTCAATTCCAAGGCTTTCATATACAGCAGGAGCCAGCGGGATGCAATAAGGGGCCTCAGGCTCTCCCAAATTAAGCGGAACATCAACTCTTTTGGCAGCCTCATACATATCGTTGTACAATTTTGGCAGCCCCTTGGAAATATACCAATATACACCTCCAAAGCCTGCATTGTGCAAAGAATATATAAAGGCCGGCTTGATGTTGTCAATAAGAGCCATCATAGCTTCAGTTTCTGGAATAGGATTGTGAAAATGCAGATCCTTATAGTCAATCGGAAACGTCCAATCAACCTGACGATAGCCAGCAGGACGGAAAAAATTTCGGGAATAGTTGTAAATATTGTATGGGCCCTTGAGCCATTTTTCATTCAGCCGAAGCCCATCAGCATCCCATGCTTTTACCACATACCAGGTGTAATCCAATTCATCACGCAGTTCCTTGCTTTTCGCAAGATTTTCCGTAAAATATTCCAACATCATTGTGCCTATGGGCTCATTGGGATGTGGACAGCCGAACATCAGTGCATTTTTTGATCCATTTCCTATTTTCAGACAAAGCAGAGGGTGATTATCCTTGCTTTTGCCAAATTCAAAAATGCTTACAGCTTCCGGATACGCCTCAGCAAGTCTTTTTGAGCTTTCATCCAGCTCATCCAGAGTAAGAAATTCCTTGTAATCAGGAATATTATTCAATAGATCCATAAAAATCTGTTTCATATAATCATCAACCTCATACTTTCCTCTAAGCTGTATTCTAAAGCAGAATTGTGGAACATGCTTTCGCATGTTCCACAATTCCTCGCAAATCAATGAATTGCTTACTGAACCTGAAAAGCAGCACCCGTTATTTATAGTAAGCGTTACTCCATTCATTCCAGCCCCATTTTCCGGCGCCATCCTCCGGCACATTCATCAAATCCGCCGGATAAACCTTATAAGCTGCGTAACCTATTACATTGATAGCCGGCAGCTCATCTACGATAATCTTCTGAGCCTTCTTATACAATTCTGCACGTTTTTCTGTATCAGATGTCGCTGCTGCCTGGGCACAAAGAGAATCAAATTCGGCATTGCTCCAGCTTGCATAGTTGCTTCCTGAGCCGGTGCCATATCTGGTAGCAAGAGCAGCCGGGTCAGGACCCATAAATCCACCTTGAGATTCCATCATGAAATCTCCGCCGGGGCCAACCTTCTGCGACCATGCATTATATTCTGACAGGATCATCTCAATCCCTATTCCAGCCTCTTTGCAGCTTGCAATAATCAGGTTGGCCATATCCTGCATACCCTCAAAAACATCCCATGTGATACCGGTTACATAGTAGCCGTTTGCGTCCTTCTTATAGCCTGCATCCTCAAGAACCTTTTTGGCTTCTTCAATATTCTGTTTTGGATAGGTGTCAGTGGTGTTGGAACACCAGGAGACAACTGACGGATATGCACTGTATTCCGGTGTCATAACATTTCCGTAAACCTTTGATGCGATTTCTTCTCGATTTATACACAGCGCAATAGCTTTGCGAACAGCCAAATCGTTCACCTTATCCGCCTTCATGTTGAATATGATCCTATATGGCGACGGATACTTGTCCAAAATCATACGGAAATTTTTATCATTGAGAAATTGATCCACATATGCATTTGGAACACCTTCCATACCATCCAACTCCCCATTGAGCAGAGCCTGTATTGCAGTTGAATCATCCGGAATGATGCTGAAAATCAGCTTTTTGATTTTTGGCGGACCATCAATGTAGTTTTCATTTGCAACTAAGGTAATATTGGAGCCTTGGGTGTAGCTTTCAAATTTGAAGGGACCGGAGCCAATCGGCTTTAAGCTTGCCGGATTATCACCCCATGCCTGTCCATTGTTGAAAATATGTTCCGGCATAATAAAGGTTGCATACCATCCTATGCGTGCAATAAAGGACATATCCGGTGTGTTCATATGGAACACAACTGTCAAATCATCTACAATTTCTATGCTGTCAACAATCTTCATACTTGTACTGAAATAACATTCCGGATGCTCTTTGATATAGTCAAAGGTATATTTTACATCCTCTGCATTCAGAGCTTCTCCATCCCACCACTTTAAGCCATCACGCAAGTGCCATGTAATTGTCAGGGCATCTTCTGAGATGCTCCAAGATTCTGCAGCATCCGGAATTGGCTGTTTTGTTGTGTCCAGTTTCGTCAGGCGATGAAACATATTCTGCGCTGCGGGATACAAGTTGTCATCACCTAAAAGAGAAGGATTAAAGCTTAGCGGATCTCCGCCAATTCTATAAATTACCGTATCCTTCGTAGAGCTGTTTCCCTGCTGCGCTTTGTCAGAATTTCCATTCTCATTTTTGCTGTTTGGATTACCGCAAGCTGTAAATACAGAAAGCCCCATTGTAAATGCCAAAAGCAATGCCATCAATTTGACCTTTTTCATATAACTTCCTCCTTTATCTATTTTATAGTTTGAACGTCAAACTATAATAACTATGCTTCATCGGATGGATGTTTGAGCTTATGACACGTTGCGTAATGACTGCCTCCAAGCAAGGTACAGCCCGGATAAGATCTAAAACACTCTTCATCTGCCATATAGCACCTTGGTGCAAAATAACATCCAGGACCCGGATTGATCGGTGTTGGTGGTTCTCCCTCAATGGATATTTCCTCACGCTGCTCAAACGGGTCTACCGATGCACAATTTGATATCAACACGCGAGTGTATGGATGCTGTGGGTTCTTTATAACCTCGTCGGCACTTCCATACTCAACAATACGCCCCAAATACATAACTGCAATATTGTCCGAAATATATCGGGTCAGGGCAATATCATGACTGATAAAAACAACTGCTGCATTGTGATTTTGTGCCAAATCAATAAGCATATTGATGATCTCAGCCCGCACAGAAACATCCAGCATGGAAACCGGTTCATCAGCAATAATAAATCCGGGATTTAAAAACATGGAGCGAATAATTGAAAGCCTCTGCAACTGACCTCCGGAAAGCTCGTGAGGGTAGCGGCTCATAATATCCTCTGCCGGTCTTAAGCCTCCTGCCTCCAATGCCTTCTTAATAATTTCCAGACGCTCCTCATAATTCTTTCCGATGTTGTGATGCTTCAAAGGGCGCAGCATGATTTTTAAAATGGTATCTCTTGGAGTAAAGGTATCAAACGGATTCTGAAAAATAATCTGAACCTGTCTGCAAAATGCCTTTGGATCTGTTTTGAGCATTTCCTTTGTGGAAACCCCATCAATAAAAACATCTCCGCTTGTCGGATCTTCCAGACGAACCAAAACACGGCCCAGAGTTGATTTTCCACAGCCGGATTCGCCAATTATGCCAAGGATTTCTCCCCGATTAATTGACAAGTTTACTCCATCTACTGCCTTGACCTTTTTTCTTTCTTCCCCCGGCCTATGGAAAAGCTTACCGTCCTTATGGGGATAGAATTTTTGTATTTCCTTAATTTCAATAAATGATTTATTTTCCATATTTTTCACCTTCACATAGCCAGCAGGCAGCCCCTCCCGTTTCTCCAACAGAAATCATCGGCGGCTTTTCCATAAAGCAGCGTTCTGTTGCATGGGAACAGCGGGGTGCAAAAACACAGCCTTTACATTCTTTTGACAGATCAGGCAGAAAACCCGGTATTGATGTGAGAATGTTATTTTCTCCCTTCAAGGATGGAAAGGAGCCCTGAAGTCCCTGTGTATATGGATGATGCGGGTGTGTTAAAACATCCTTCACAAGCCCAAATTCCATCAGTTCTCCGGCATACATAACAGCCACCTTGTTGCAGGTTGTTGCCACAACAGACATATCATGTGTGATCATAATGCGTGTGGTGGACAGTGTCTTTTCCATCTCCACAATTTCCCGCAGTATCTGTCCCTGTGTTACAACATCCAATGCGGTTGTCGCTTCATCAAAAATCAAAAGCTGTGGAGAATGCAGCAGGCTGATTGCAATTGCAACACGCTGAAGCATACCTCCGCTCATTTCGTGTGGATAAAGACGATAAACCCTATCTGGCAGATTTACCAGCTTCAAAAGCTCCAATGCCCGCTTTTTAATTTCCTCTGAGCTTGTTTGTGGACAGTGTACCCTGTAAATATCTTCGATCTGCTCTGAAATGCGATGAACCGCACTTAGAGAATTCATTGCTTTTTGAAATACCACTGCTATTTTCGTCCATCGTATATCATTCATTTCCTCGTTGGAAATTGTTAAAAGATTTTTTCCTTCAAAGAAAGCCTCACCTGTAATTTTTGTTCCATCCGGATGCAAGCGCAGCAGAGCCATTGCCAGTGTACTCTTTCCGCTTCCGGACTCCCCGACAATCCCCAATGAATCTCCCTTATCAATGTCAAAGCTGACATCACGCACAGCCATAACACGGCGGTTTTTATTGACATAGGTAACACTGAGATTTTTCACAACTAAAATATGCTCCATTTTTTACTTTCCCCCTTTTTTGTATTTAGGGTTGAGCACATGGTTCAATCCATCACCCAGCATATAAAAAATAATAACTGTAAGAATAATGGCAATTCCGGAAAATGTGGAAATCCACCATGAAGTTTGCTGCTTGCCTTGGTAAATCATTTGCCCCCAAGAAATGATATTGGGATCTCCCAGACCTAAAAATGAAAGAGATGCCTCTGTCAAAATTGCCCCTGCCATTCCGCGTGTTGTATTTGCGACAACCGGAAAAATCCCATTAGGAAGAATATACTTAAATAAAACCTGCAGCTTTGTTTCTCCCAACGCAATCGCACTTTTAACAAATGTGCGCTCCCTCAGAGAAAGTGCCTGTGCACGCATGAGCTTTGCATTGCTTGACCAAGTTGTCAAGCCAATTACAATCATGACATTCATAATGTTGCTTCCAAAGAGGGAAACAATAAGCATGATTAAGAAAAATGTCGGTATCATCAAAAATATATTGATGATTTCAGAAACAATCACATCAATCTTTCCTCCGAAGTAACCGCCAATTCCGCCAATCACTACTCCCAAGATTCCTGAAATCATTGATGCCGTAATTGCCACCAGCAATGAGGTGCGGACCCCGTAAACCAACATGCTGAAAATATCCTGCCCCATGTGATTGGTGCCAAGCAAATGACCTGCTTCTCCCGGTGCTGCCAAACTGTCAGGGCCATAAAAATAAGGATCATGTGTGGCAATAACCGGTCCCAGCACAACAATCAGCAGTAAAAAAGCAAGTCCGATAATGCCTGTACGAAACTGATAATCACATTTGATCGAATCTACAAATTTGTCCCAAATCCTCTTCATATTCTCATCCTCCTTACTCATAGCGAATTCGGGGATCAAGGAAGGCATATAAAATATCTGTAATGATCATCACAACCACAACGGATAGATTCATAACCAAATAAATTCCCATCAACGTAGGATAATCCCTCTGTGTAATTGCAGTAAGTGTCAGACTGCCAATTCCCGGCCAAGAAAATACAATTTCTATCAAGGACACACCTGTCAAGAGAAATGCGACAGAAATACCAAGCATTGTAACAGTGGGAAGAATTGCATTGCGAAAAATGTATTTGTTAAAAATTTTTCTTTCACTCATACCTGTCGCCCGCATTGTGGTGATAAAATCTTCATTGGTAACCTGAAGAACAGACGATTTGGTGATTCTGAAATAACCCGGCATTGTAATCAACACCAGGGTAAGACATGGCAGAACAAGGTGGCTAAGTACATCAAGAACATATTGCAAACCTGTGTAACCTGCACGCACATCATACATACCATGAGACGGCAGCAAATTTAGCTTTGTAGCAAATATTATAATCAGCATCAAACCAAGCCAGAAAGACGGCATTGCATCCGCTGCATAAGAGGATGTTGAAAGAATTGAATCAAGGAATGAGCCATCATGTCTGGCACAAAAAATACCTAATATCGTCCCTACAATAAATGCAATTATCAAAGCTGTCAGACCTAACAGCAAGGTTGCTGCAACACGCTCTTTGATCATCTGATCAACAGGCCGATTATAGGTAATAGAAGTGCCTAGATCACCTCTTAAAGCATTTTCAAGATAGTTGAAATACTGCTCATGCAATGGGCGGTTCAAGCCCCATTTTTCCTCTAATGCAGCACGTAAAGCGGGATCATCTGTTTCCTTTCCCATCAGAGATCGTATTGGGTCACCAGGAGCACTTTTCACAAGAAGAAAATTCATCGTGAAAACAATCAGAACAGTTAAGATACCACTGAGGATTCGTCTCAATACAAATTTTGTCATCTCTTTTCACTCCCTATTTTTCAGCAGATACCAGAAGATCATTTACAGCACATTATACAAAAGCTATTGTCCTTCCACGAGAGAAAAAAACAAAAGATTTTTATGAAAAATGCATTATAATCATTGGATTTGCTCTCAATATTTTATTGATTATATTAAATCATATAAGCTGATGTTCTTCAATAGTATGGAGATGTAGTAAAAGTTGTATTGCTATATATCAGTTTGAGTAAATCAACCTGCAATTGAATTGCATTTATAATTATTTTGAGCTATAATGATTAAAAATGTTGTTTTATGTCGATTTTATGTAATTATTTTTAATTTTTTAAAATATCATATAATTTTAAAAGTGCAAAAAAATCAACTTATAGTTGAAATAATATGTATATTTTACGCAAAGGACATTCCGGAGCCATATAGCAAATCAGAATTTCCCTAGGTATAATGTATAAGATAGGATGTTAGTCAAATGAAATATAATCAAATAGGAACTAAAATCAAGGAGCTTCGAATTCATAATAATCTGAAACAATCTGAATTTGCACAGATTTTTGGAGTCTCTACACAAGCTGTTTCAAAATGGGAAAATGGCGGAACTCCGGATATTGATGTTTTAATTTCAATTGCAGATAGATTTGATATAAGTTTAGATGACCTTTGCGGACGTACTGCACATGGAGAAAATCAGCTTGAAAACTCCTTATACTTCTCTGTGTTAAATGCAAGCGAATCTGAAAGAATGAAGCGCTCCTGCCACTATTGCTGGTCTATTTTCAAAGGAGCTACCGGAATAAATGCCATAGAAAACCTGGGTTATTCCTCTGTGTCGGCAGAGGATGTAGAATTTTCACGATGCCGTGTAAGCAGGGATGAGGGCATTGCCTATTTTCTTTCCTCACAAAATGCACAGCTTATGGCGTTGATGCCAGAACCGGAAAAAGGATTTGCCTCAATTTTGACCAGCACAGAGCAGTATTCAAAGCTATTCCATATATTATCTGACCCCCATGCGCTTGAATTGTTTATTTTTGTATGCACAAGGCAGCAGCTGCTATTTTCAATCCGTTTGGCATCTCGAGAGACAAATATACCTGAAAAGGAAGTTGAAAGGATATTCCAGAAATTTGAAGATTACTCTTGGCTTGTCAGAGAACCTGCTGATATTGATGATGAATCTATCATGCTGTATAGGCCGGCATATAAAGAATATTTTATATTTTTTTTATTTTTTGCCCAAGAGCTTATCCATAATCCCCGCTTTCTCTATCTTGGAAGCGTCACCAATAGAACTAAACCCCTTTTAAACGAATGTGATGATGGGAAGGAAAACAAATAACAGACACTTACTTGTTTTATGATACTGAAAAGTGCTGTTAAACAACATTTTTTTACATTATCGCCTGCCGCTTTGTTATGTCGGAATTTTTCCATTTCAAAAAACTGATGCAAGACAGGATATATGCCATAAAGAAAAGTCTGTCTACTGCCGATTATAATGGGTATAAAGGAAGGAATACTGTATAATTGACAGCCTTGACAAAGCTTTTATTTTATACATAATGTTTGGACACAATATAGATGTTTTTGACAACGATTTTGTAACAATATCCCGGCAAAACCACGGATGTAATCTATGGGACTTTCATCATAAAATCCCCATATCATACAAAGAAACCTCCTTTTATTTGGTGATGGTTGGCCAACCTGACATCATTTTACCAAAAGGAGGTTTTCTGTATCTAAAGATTTTTATTTCATCAGTTGAACTGAGGTTTATTCCCTCTAAACCCAACAACAAAAGCACCGTATTTCTACGATGCTTTTTTCTTGCTCGAAAGAGGCTTTTAGTTATTGCAAATACATTTTAAGCAGCTTTGCAATTCTGTTTTGCAAGGCTTCCAATTGTTTTTTTAGACTCAACGATTTTAGATTCTAATTCAGCAACTTTTGCAGCCACTTTATTTTGTTCATTTATGTCTGGAGCATAGAAAGTTATTCCCTTAATACGGTCAATAGAAGCTCTATAATTTCTTGAAAATCCCACTTTCTTTCCTTCTCTTTCCAGAACATGTGCAAGATATCGAGCATTTACTTTATCGGTCTTGCAACGAAGAGCTCCACAATGGTCGGTTGGATAGAACGGATTATCTTTTGGCATAAAACTTACAAGCCAGTCGCCATCAATACCCCAAAGAACAAAATCGAGGTAGAAATCTGTTATCAAAAGCTCATCAACATATCCAAACGGCTCAAGAACATTTGCGCTATAAACCGGTACATTACCATTCTCAACCAAATTTTTCTTAAGAACACGCTGACAAATTGAAACAAGAAATTTTTTGCTGTTAGCAGGACTAAACTTATATCCTCCCTAAGCAGAAATTACTTCCAGTTCATTGAACAAGTTTTCAATCTTCTTGAGGTAATTCTCAATATTCATACGTGTGGTGTTGTATTCTTCATCAATTTTTGCACATTCGGCAATTATCTGCCGCTGTATCTTAGTAGGCGGAATCGGTATTCTTACCTCTTCACGCAGGTATGTTGAATTTAAGCTCTTTCCAAATGCTTTATCACCGACACTTTCAAGGTCAATCAATTTACCCTTAAAAAGATAATACAAATACAAATCAAGCAGCTCTTCCTTATTTAAGGGAATTAGTGCCGCAATAGCTTCATTCGTGTATAAATCTGTTCCTGCAATTGCTGTTTTTCCTATACTTAGTTTAAAACTCAGCAGCGTTGTTCCGGCAGGAATCAATTTTACATTTGATGACCTAACCGCCTCATCAGTTATTTTCTCTTTCGTGTCCGTAATAATTTGCCCCTGCATTTCGGAAATAGACACCCACAAATTTTCACCTGTAAAAAATTCCGGATTTTTCCTTGACGGAGTACCTCCTATATTTATTTCACAAACAGTTCCCAACGGAGCTAATGGATATTTGCTTTTCAGCTCTATCGCTTTTTCGGTATTTAGGCGTATTTCCTTGTTAAAATTAGTGCGTGAATAGTCAAGCATGTCTTTTGTGCTGACAATTGAACAGAATGTTTTTTGTTCCTCAGTCAAGGACGGTATTACCTCGCCAAAGGAATTACGAATTATATCCGCAAGAGTTCCCTTTGCTGCCCTGTCAGAATCCTTATATAATTTTCCTCCCGGTGTAATAATTTGAATACCTTCATTGCCCTTTCGATTAGACCAATCGTAGCCAAGAAATTTTTTCTGCTCCTTATTATCGGCAGGGGCTTTAATAATGACAGTTGTCTGCTGATATACCAAGGAAAAATATAATAGCTTTTCTTTTTCAATAGAATCAATATAAAAATATAATTTTTCGAGGTATACAGCTTCTTGTTCTTCTTTGCTTTTATTTTTAAATGCCTTTGTTTTCTGCAAATTCTTCGCCTCTGCCAAGCTGTAAAATTCCCTCACATACATTTTAAAATACTCAATATCTGACAGCTCTTTGAGAGAGTAGTTTCTTTTTAAGAAAGCTGAGTAGGTTTGCTCATCAAGCCCTATCTGCACAAGATATTCACTTAAAATATTCTTATCCTTCCATTCTGTTAAATCTTCACCTCCTAGTATTGCTTCTACTGAATCTGCGGATAAATCTACTTTCTTGGGTGGTTCATTGAACTTTTCAAGAAACAGGACAACTGTGTTAGTTCCCGTCGCATTGAATGTTTTAGAGCCAAATGCAACTATGGCTCTGATATAAAAGTTTTGCAAAAGCTGCTCACGCGCCCCTATATAGCTTGCACTGTCATTAGAAAGAATTGAGCTGGGCAAGATAACTGCCGCAATTCCCTTTGGCTTTAACAGTTGACCTATACGCTCAACAAACAAAGTCTCAATTTCTCCGCCATTTAAGCCTATGCAGTCCAGTAAATTAAAACTGTTATTTTTCAGCTGCAAATGCTGTTTGAAATCCTTGACCGAATAAGGCGGATTTGCCACAAGAATATCAAATGTACAATTATCAATACCCTTATCCGATGAATTTTCAAGTCCGTCTCCAAAAATAATATTTCCCTCTCCTGCACCATTCATAAACAATGATATCTTTGCAACTCTGGCAAGACGATAATCCTTTTCAATTCCGAATATATGATCTCTTACCCAAGAGTTATCTCCGTCTGTTTTTGCAAAATAATCAATTGCTTCTACTGCCTCGGTCAAAAAGTGTCCGGCACCACAGGCATAGTCAATAACCTTAGGATACACTGTTCCCCTTTCAGACTTGACCATACAATCAACCGGCAAGCTGTCCCATATAAATCTAGTTATAGGCATGGGTGTAAAGAACTGTCCTTCGTTTTGCTTAAAGCCTTTATTTAAAAGCTGTTCAAATAAATCGCCAAGGAACTGATGCTTTGAAGAGTAGACAATTCTGTATTTTTCAAACAGCTGAACCATCTCAACAAGTATTTTTCCATTCTGATAAAACAATTCCTCATTATGGACATCTTTAAATGCAAAGTCATTGTTTGAATAGAATTTCAAAATGCGAATTGTTTTTTGCAAATCCTCAATAGCCTTTTTTCGTTTTGAACCGGTATAGGTGGCAAATAACCACTCAGGATAATCAGCCGATACATAATATATCTCCTCACGCATAAATTTTTCCATACCGTCACGATGAAGCCTCTGCAAGCGATCCTGTAAGGTTTCGTAAGTATCTGTGCCCTGCTTATACTGAAATTCCACCTCATCATTCTCGTCCTTTGTGCTCTCATCAACCAGCTTGCATATAAATAAGGCTATCAGACGATTAAATGCATTTTCTTTATCACTGACATTGTTATGCCGCAAAATTTCTTCAAATTTATTTACAATTTTATCATCCACAGTAAAATCGCGAAGATTTTTCTTCCGCAATGGTTTAACACCAATTTTATAAGCCACTGATTCTTCTGAAAAAACCAAATCATCGTGAATTTGGTTTGCATAGGTTTCTTTCCAGACTTCATATCTTTCCAATGTTGTGTGAGCATCACAATACAGCTTTATGCTTTTATCTTTTTTGGCAATAAGAACAATATTTGCATCATCAGAGCAATCAATGGTTGGAGCTTTATAATTTATTTCACCGTCTTTAAAATCCGACGCATATAAAACAAGCCATTTGCAGGACTGTTCTTGCTGCCAATATGAAAACAATTGAGCCTCATCATTTTTTGTATCATTTAGTGCCTTATCAAACTCTCTGCCCCAAGTTTTGCACTCAATGATAAACAGCATGCATCCATTCTTATCAACTACGCAAATATCTGCACGACCACTTTTGCCATCATGCCCTAATTGCCACTGCTTTTCCAATTCAATATGTTCAGGGCGATATCCTTTAGCAAGAAGTCTGTTGACACACTCAAAAACCACAAAGTTCTCAGGCGCATTAAAGCCATCATTGCGATCGCTACCTTTAATTTCACTTGGATAAATCAACTTTTCGGCATCAAAATCCACCCTAAGAGAAACGCCCGGTGATGCAAATTTCTTTTCATACTTATTTCCCTCTGCTGTAAACCCGATAACAGAAAGCATATCTTTAAGATTGGATTTTGTTATCATTTCTATTCCTCCGTTATTCTGATTTCTTTTTCTCGTTAAGCCATTCGGCTTCTATTTCTGAATATTCTGAATTGTTTTCTTCGCAAAAGGCTTTTATTGCTTTCATTGCAATAAGATTAGGCATTGTCTTTCCGTTTTCCCAACGGTTAATGGTTATGACAGAAACATTCAGCTTCCTTGCAAAATCTTCCTGAGAAAGCAATGATTTCATTCTGATATTTTTAATTGCTTGTTTAAATGACATTATCAAAACATTCTCCTATCAAAATATTGTCTTTATAATATCATATACCTATCATTCTTTCAACATATCTAGTCATTTTGGACTAATCCCCTCAGCGATACAAGCGGTTTTATATATTCTTGATTGCTTTTTAAAGCATAACCTCCGGTTTAAGGAGAGTTTATTTTGGCTAAAGCCAACAACAAAAAAACCTGATTCAAAGAATCAGGTTTGGTGGTTGCGGAGGCAGGATTTGAACCTACAACCTTCGGGTTATGAGCCCGACGAGCTACCGGGTTGCTCCACTCCGCGATATTTAATTTACACCGCTCATCCGGCGACTTCATAATAATAACATATGCGGCTGTATTTGTCAATACAAAATTTCTATTTTTCAAAAATAAATTTAGCTGTTTACAAAAATCGGCTTAGTCACAGGCTTTTTGGCAGCAAAATTGCTTTTTAGACACTATTTATATCGCTTTTTGATTCTCCTATCAGCCTAAATTGCATTCTTCTTATTTTTAATAATATCACATATCCGTAAAATAAAATATTTTTAAAGATTAACAATTTGAAAAAATTGCTTTCTCATTTTTTAAGCACCTTTATCAGATTTTAAAATGTAATTTTTATTAAAGCAAGCCTTTTCTCTTATACTGACTGCCTGAAGAAAGCTAAACAAGATATCATATATATATTCAGTTTGTCCTTGCTTTGGGAATCATAGCCTTCATTTCTGCCGGCTTTCATAGTATAAAAACAATATTGTCATTCAAACAATACACGCATAAAAAAATTACAATGATAAAATAGTATATCAAAACAAAAGCCCTCAGGTATTTTAATGAGCCCTGAGAGCTTTTTTGCGTTCTATTTATTTTTCAAAAGAACTCTTGCCTCGCCTTCCATTTTGGTAAGCTTTATCTTATCCCAATATTCCAAAAGCGAAAGTGCAAACTTTCTGGAGGTTTGCAGATAATCTCTCATCTGTGCTAATGTTATTTCATCATTTTCTTCAAAATGCTTATAAAGCATATCCAAGGCCCTTTTATAATGCTCACCTGAAAATACCATCTTAGGCGCTACCAAAACTATATTTTCATCATTTAAAAGCGCTGTAAAGACCATTTTGCAATCGTCCTTTTCCTTGGATGTAAAAAGCTTATATATATCATCAACAGAAGGAGGAGCATATGCTCCCTCATCAAGGGCTTTCATTATTCTGCCCATAATATTTTTGTGCCTCGGTGAGAACTTCACTTCAAAATCATAAAGTGCCACCAACTCATTTTGGCGTTTTATCACCCGGTCATTTTCTAAAAGTGACAGAATTCCCTCAAAGGCATTTGTATCCGACTTTGGGAAAATTTTCTGCTTTAACTCGCTCTTTTTAATTCCAAAGGAAAGCGGGTTGGCATTGTGATAGCTATTTAAAATCTCACCTATTTCGGACTTAAAGCTGCCTAAGGCAGACAAATCCACATAGAAGGACGGCAGATATTCAACTATTTCCCCCTCGGATAAAAGTGTTTCGATCTCAGAATCCACAGCCTCAGGTGTAAGGGAAACATCCTTGTATATGTCCTTCTTGCCCAGCAAAAACTGTGCATTTTTCTTTATGGATTCCAGCACCATATGTCTTTCGCTGCCATTGAGCGTATTTTCCAAAGAAGAAAGCAGCTCTTTATCAAATCTCTTATGCTTTTTGGGGTCGGCATTTAAAATCACTCCACCGCCGATAGTCTCAAGAGGTGAGAAAAATCTTATTACAAATCTGTCCTTTTCCCTCGTTGCCATCTCGCTTGTCAGCCTGAGCTGTGCAAAGCAGGAGTCCCCGGCTTTCAGCTCATCCCTATCCAAAAGGCAGACCTTTGCAACCGCAGATGAAGAGCCGTGATGAACATGAACTGTTGAATTATTCTTAACAATTCTCTGGCAGTCCTTTAAAATTTCCAGCCTCACATCCAGCATCATAGCGCATTTTACACTGTTTGGAAAAGCCAGTGTACTGCCCTTTTTAAGCTGATTTTTCTTTATGTTTGCAAGGTTCACGGCAACTCTCTGACCTGCATAGGCAGTGTCCACATCCTTTGAATGGACCTGAAGATTTCTCACCCTGGCTGTAAGCTTTTCCGGGTAAATCATAATTTCCTCACCCACAGAAACTCTTCCGTCTGTCAATGTTCCTGTGGCAACCGTTCCAAAGCCCTCAATGGAAAATACTCTGTCGGCAGGCAGACGGAAGGGAGAATGGCTGTTTTTGTCCTCCACTTCATCAATAAGACCGCATATTGTATCCTTCAACAAGTCCAGATTTTCCCCTGTGTAGGATGAAACCGGCACTATCGGGCAGCCTTCAAGAAATGTTCCCTTTGTGTGCTCTGCAACATCCTCCTTAACCATCTCAACAAAATCAGGCTCAGCCAAGTCTGTTTTTGTTATGACCACAAGTCCTTTTTTAATTCCCAGAAGTGTAAGTATCTCCAAATGCTCTATGGTCTGGGGCATAAAGCCCTCATCAGCTGCCACTATAAGCATTGCCAAATCTATTCCGCCGGCACCCATAAGCATATTTTTTATAAATGCCTCATGGCCCGGAACATCCACTATTCCCGCCTGATAGCCGTTGGGAAATTCTATATGGGAAAAGCCCAGCTCAATGGTTATGCCCCTCTTTTTTTCCTCCTTGAGCCTGTCTGCATCTATGCCGGTAAGTGCTTTTATAAGGCTGGTTTTGCCGTGGTCAACATGACCTGCGGTTCCTATAATAATATGCTTCAACTACATGCACTCCTTAAGTGTTTCTCCAACCTTCTTGGCTATGGTGTCAAAGTCCCTCTCCCTTACAGTGAGAACATTGAGTATAAAGTTGTTTTTGGTTATATGGCCAACAACAGGATTTTCGCCGAATCTGAGCCTTTCCTCCAGCTTTTGGAGTGAGACTCCTTTGGTATTTACCGCAACTCCAAATGAAGGCAGCATATTAGCCGGAACTGAGCCGCCGCCCACCTGTCCCTCATCGGGAACAACAGAGCACTCCACATTGTATTTTGCTAAAACCTCTTTGAATTTTTCCGCCTTTTTCTCAAGCTTTTCAGGTGTCATTGAGAGCATATTCAAAACAGGAATGTCCTTGAGTGCTTCATCCTCGCTGAGGTAGGATCGAAGTGTAGCCTCCAGAGCAGAGAGTGTGAGCTTATCTATTCTCATTGCCCTTGCCAGAGGATGCTTCTTTATCTTTTCCACCATTTCCTTTTTGCCCACAACTATTCCGGCCTGAGGACCTCCCAAAAGCTTGTCCCCGGAAAAGGTTACAATATCTGCACCTGACCTTACACTGTCTATTACAAATGGCTCGTCGTCAAGTCCGAAAAGCTTGGGAGATACCAAAAATCCGCTGCCTAAATCCTCTATTACAGGGATATTCAGCTCTCTGCCCAATTTTACCATTTCATCAAGGCTTACAGATTCTGTGAATCCGAAAATTCTGTAATTTGATGTGTGTACCTTTAAAAATGCACCTGTATTCTCATTGACTGCATTTTTATAATCAAAAAGATGGGTTTTATTGGTTGTGCCAACCTCTTTTAAAATTGCACCGCCCTGCTCCATAACCTCAGGCACTCTGAATGAGCCGCCTATTTCCACCAGCTCACCTCTTGAGACTATGACCTCCTTGCCCTTTGTAAGTGCAGAGAGAACTATCAAAACGGCTGCTGCATTATTATTCACAACCATCGCAGCCTCAGCATTGGTAATTTTGCATATAAGGCTTTCTACATGGTCATGCCTTGAGCCTCTCCTGCCTCTTTCAAGGTCATATTCCAATGTGGAATATCCGCAGGCAACCGAAGAAACAGCCTTCAGCGCCTTATCAGAAAGGCAGGCTCTTCCCAGATTTGTATGAAGTATTATTCCTGTGGCATTGAAAACAGGTCTTAATGACGGGGTTTCCTTTTCCTCAAGCTTGCTCTTCACCTTTTTTGCAATTTCATCAAGTGTCGGAAGCTGCTCTAAAAATCCATCCAGCACACCCTTTCTGATATCATCTAAAATTTCCCTCACTGTCTCTGTGAGAAGTACAGAGTCATATTCTGAAAGCTCTTTGTGAGCCAAAACAACATCTACCTTTGGAATGTCTCTCAGCAAATTTTTGTTTGCCATTTTCTTTCCTCCCAATATCAATAATTGTCTTTATTCTAGCATATTTTTTCCTCATCTTCAATTAAAATAAATTAAAGATAGCACTTATTTATATCAGGAAAACAAGTAAAGCAAAAAGAAACAGGAAGGGCCGCCGCTGTCAGCCACCTTGCCTGTTTTCTTAAATCCAATATACCTTTATTTTTCTGAAAGCATCCCATGTTTTGATATTCTATGAGCAGCTTTATGAAAGGAAAATTTCACAATCATTCTCTTTGGCTTTGTCATTTTAGCCGATTCGGCTTGCCGATTATTCTGTCATCCTTAGCTATGCTCCATTATCATTGACTTTTCTTACGGATAAGGCGATGCTTTCATCAGCAGAAAGCATCGGGGTATCAAGTTCAAAGTAAGAGGATGAAACGCCATCCTCAACAAAGACCTCCGCCAAACGAAAGCCGCATTTTTCCAAAACAGCAATAGAAGCAGCGTTGTCGGTATATGTAAATGCACCTATTTTAGTTATGCCCAATTCCTTGCGAATCAGCTCAATAAAAAGCTTTACCGCAGCTGTGGCAATTTTGCGCCCCCAGTATTGCTTTGCAAAAAGGCAGTAGCTAAGCATGGCATTGGGAGTTTCTGATAAATCTATGCAATAGCACCAAACATCGCCAACATAAATATCATTTACATATATCGTGCGTCCATAGCTTTTGGAATCAGGGGAAATAGAACAGTAATAATCATCCAATGCTTCCTCCAAGGATTGAGCCTTCAGGGGAATCATTTTTTGGATTTCAGCATCCTGCACTCTATAATAATACTCTTTCACATGAGCCTCTGTTCTGCTGCGCAGCTCAATTTTATTCCTTATAGGTACACCTATACCCATTTCCTTGCGCCATTTCGGAGCTTCGCTATCGTCTGCCCAGTATTCATCCATAGCGACGATTTTATCATCTTTAAGTTCTATAAAGGACGTGACATGAAAGGAGGCGGAGCAGTCCTTAGGATACACCTGTATAGAGGTAATAATCATATTATCCGCAATTATATTTTTTTCTATCTTGCCGGCCCAATCTCCGGGATACTCGCAGTTGGCTCTAATAAACTCCTCAAGTGTGAAATGCTCGTTGGAGCAATGCCAATTCACATACGCATCAGCGTGAAAATATTTTCTTATCTCCCCTGCTCTCTGTGCCAGAATATCAGACCAAAACTGTTGTATGTTCATTTCTTCACCATTTTTTTATTTTCTTACAACTGCATACATTAAGCTGTCAAAATTTGGAATAGAGCTTGTGATTCCCTTCTCAACCAATGTCAAGCCATTTTCTGAAATCTCATTTTCAAATGTGTCCCATGATACAATTCTGCATGACGTTCCTGCAACCATCATTTTCCCGGATTCGTGATTTCTTTCTTGAAGTGTAAAAGCCGTTGAAATATCGCTTTTTTGCTCGGATTCACCATTTCCCATTGTGCAGATCAGCGCAATTCCATCTGCGGCAAGATGGCTGCGGATGAATTGATAAAAGCCGTTTCTGTCCTCATCAAGCACAAGCATATGAATGACAGCAATGGCAAAGATAAAATCAAATTTTTCATCCAATTCGTCAGAAAGACAATCCAAAATACTGAAATGATTTTCATATTCAGGCATTGATTTTTTGCAATATGCAACAGCTTCATTTGAAATGTCAGTTGCCGTTAACTGAAAACCACGCTCAAGTATAATCTTAGAATCTCTGCCTTCACCACATCCGATTTCAAGGAGTCGATTGCTTTGATTTATTTTATATCTATTGATCACTTCCATCACAACAGGCGTACTTACATCACTTGACCAGCTGACGCCGTGTGCATGAGCAGTTTTATAGCGTTCCTCATAAGCCGCATAGTATTTTCTATTATCATTTTTCATTTTGTAATTGCTCTTTCTTGGTTGTTTCTTCTTACATACACATTATTGCATACAATCATGCAGTTTACAATAGTCTTGCCGGAATTTGATGAATCAATAAGGCAGGCTTTTATAAACAAAGCGATTTGAAGCATTTTGGTAATATAGACTATTCTCTATATTCAAGCATTAGGTTATGAGCAAAACTATTTTTTGCAGCTGCTTACAAAGCAGCAGGTGTTTAAAGCTAAAACGACAGAAAACATACATATCACAGGCCTTATTGTACACGCCATAAAACAGAGCTTTTCTCTCCAAACAAGCCAACGGCATTAAGGAGGAGACAAACGCCAAACATTCGTTTTCAAGCCTTACCAAACAGCAATTTATTCAGCATTTACATCTTGCAGGCGCACATCTAAACCGGAGCTTTTTATATCTTCAAACAGAAAAAAGCAGACACCTTTAAAAAAGATGTCTGCTTTAATTTGCAGCATAGGCTATTCGCCTACATAGCCTGCCTTTTTAAGAACCTCATTTGCCTTAGAAAGATTGGCGTCGCTCACCATAATAACAGGACCTGTGCAGCCCATGCCGCTTTCAGCATAGATGTTTTCTGCCCAGAGTGCATTTACAGCGTCATCCAGGTCCATAACCTCAACACCTGCAATGGCAGCTGTAACTACCTCCTTAGGAGGAGCCTTCACTTCCTTAACCTCAGCTGCTTCCTTCTTCTGAGGCTTTGCAACTGTTTTAAGGCCTGCCTTGTTGGCTTTTTCAAGCTCTTCCTTGACAACCTTCTTCCAATCGCCCTTAACCAGCTCAGCAGCATAGCAAAGTGCGCCGGAAATTACAGGAGCGCCGGAAGCTCTGGAAACGATCATTACCAATCTATCCCAGTTCTCACCGATTCCGGGACCATAGCCCCAGCCTGTTGCCTCAAAGCTTCCGCCTGTTGTGAAAGCGGAAAGCAGCTTTATAAAGAGGTTGCCTGTAAGAGAATCTGTAACCATAATGTCAGCAGAAGCTCCTAAAATATCGTTTCCTCTCATAACACAGCCGCCGTCTGCTCTTGCAGATGTGGCAAAGTTGATGGGATAGCCGTTTTCATTGAGCTTCTTGAGAGCGATTTCGCACTGACGGGCACCATCAACATTGGCTATGCCCAGTGTGGGCTCCTTGATTCCGCAGGCCTTTGCGGCAATAATGCCGTAAATTGCGTTTCTCACCATGCCCTCAATTCTGTCAGTGGAGGAGGTTCCTGTGGTGTTGGCAATATACATTGACTTGCCTCTTCCGGGAGTTACAACTCTGCCGACTGTGGAAACTCCGATAGGGAAGGGATAGTGCATTGTTACTGCGCCATCAACCTCTTTTGAATCCAGAAGCCTTTCCATGGTCTTGTGGACCTCAGCCTCATCCTCAACATAAACTGTGTTTACCTTTTCATTCTTCAATGTGCCGATATAATAAACATCAACACCGGCATCAGCAGCCATAACTGCTCCTGCCATAACATTTTCTTCACCATGTTCGCTGCCTATTCCGGTAACAGCAATCTTAGGTCTATTTCCGAAGGATCCGGTTTCAAGACCCTTTGCAATGTCAAGGAATGTTTCGGCAACCAGGCGATTTACCTTGTTAGCCATGATTAGTCCTCCTTTTCCATAAGGGACATTGCAAAATCCTTCATTGCAGAAGCGATAAGAGACTTTACCTTCTCGGAGGAAACACCGCCCTCTTCTTCTGCGCCCTGGTTAGCTCTGACAACGTAGGAAACACCGTCAAAGAGGTTTGTCATTCTTCCTAAGAAGAGAGAGCCCTTTCCGATGATCATAGCTGTCTTGATCTTTCCGGACAAAATATCATCGCGGCAGAATCCGACATAAGGAACTCCGGAGGGAATGTGACCTTGTGTGGGAGCCCAGCCTACCATACCATGCTTAACAGGGAAATCCTTAAGATCAGCCTTGTCCATATCGCCCTTCTTAACAGCTAAGGCACCGATCATCTTGTAGTTTGCAAGAGGAACGTCTCCGGCACCTGCGGGCTTTGTGATATCGGGGTTCTGCATTTCAGGGGCAAACTTGTCGATATCTGTGATCTTAAGTCCTGCCTTCTCCAAGGGGTTTGCAACCAAGGAGCCGATTACATTCTGGGGAGCAGAGCCTGTTCCTACTGTGTGTCGGCCCAAAATAGAAAGATCGATTTCGGGGTTCACGCCATCATTCTTGGAAATAAGAACAGAGAATCCGCCTAAGCAATCCTCTAAAATAGGCATGCCCTTCTTAACATGGTCCTTACCGTTCATGCCCAGCTTAGCTGTGCAGCCGCCGGCTGTAACAACTACGTTTGTGTAAGCTCCGGAAGCAACCAAAGCAGCAGCTTCAATAATTGCGTGTGTAGGACCTGCACAGAAGCCTCTTGTATCAGAGCCGGAAGCAGCTGTAAAGCCTGCAATTTCAGCAGCAGCCTTAGCAAAGTTGCATCCGCCTCTCTGGTTCATATCTCCGCAGGCCTCTTCGCAGCAGTCGATAACATACTCTATTTCAGAGGCGTCAATTCCGCTTGCCAGAATAAGGTTGCGCAGTGAAAGAACAGAGGAAGCCTTTGTGGAAAGGTTTTCCAACATAACGTGTGCAGAGAGGGATGTATCAACATCATGTGCTCTGTTTACACAGCCGATGAGCTGATCATTGAAATAAAGTCCCTCAGAGTGCTCATTGTTTACAAATGCCTCAATTTCAGAAAGCTCAACGCCATCCTTAACCAAAGCTGCCATTTCCTCGGTAACAGAAGGATTAGCTGCAAAAGCGGGCTTTACCTTTGCAACAAAGTTCTTCTCCAGCTTGATGAGGTCAAATACATCGCAAACCTGCATGAGAACATAGAACTCATCCTCAGGCATGATTTCGCCGAACTTGCCTCTTCTTGCATTGAGGCCTTCCTTCTTCTTGTCATACCAGGGCTGCTCCACCTCGGCTAACTCATCGGGTGTCATGTTGCCGATGTAGGTCTGGTTGGGAAGATAGGATAAAACATCCTCAAAGCTTCTTAAATGCTTGGGTAACTCCTTGAGGTATTCAGAATCGGGATTTACAATTCTCTCAGTTGTCTGAGTTGTACCGTTTCTCATAACCATATCGGGAGTGTGTGCAAGAACATAGCTTGCGGATTTGATTACACTGTTCATTGGATTTGCCTCCCTAAAACAACAAAATTGTTTATAAAATATGCAGAATATCTGCATTTAAAACCTTAAAATCTAAAAAAGCGGTAACAGGGCAACAAAATGCCTTGTTACCGCTATTTGTTCTATAAGAAATTTATTTCCTAGAACTTGCAGTACTGCTCACGGATGCTGCTCATCTCATTAGCGATATCATCTAAATCGAGAACCATTTCCATCATGCCAACCTGCTCATCATAGATGGCAGAATCAACCTCGGACTTGATAGCCTCTTCGCAAATGTGATATACGGCGAGTCCTAACTGGACTCCTGTCAATGGACCTGCGAAAGTGGGGTCACCGTTTGTAACGGTTTCAGCTGCTAAGCCGGCAGCCTCGCCTTCAGCTGCTCCTAAGAGAACAACAGTGTTCTCAGGACCAAACTTCTCAGCGAATTCCTTAACTCTCTTCTGATTTTCCAAATCCATTGCACCAGCAGCGGTTCAGACAAAGCACTCTGTAGAGGAGAATACAACCTCTCCACCGGCAGACTTAACGCATTCCTCGATAGCAGGACCGGGAACGCCATCTCTGTCTCCGATGATAATTACCTTCTTATCCTTTAAGATACTCATTTTTTCTTCCTCCTTCCTCCGGGATTTAATATAGAAACGCACCGGGCGTTACTATCGGATTTCTGATCCTAGATGTACTTCTGGATCATAGCCTCAATGTTGGGAACAGTAGCGTCATCCTTAACAAGCTCCTCAACCTTTACGCCGTCCTTGTAGATAGCGATTACAGGAACACCCATAATCTTCTGTCCAATAGCAAGTCTTCTTGCCTTTGTGATGTTGAGTGAACCGAACTTCATGTTTGCGCCATACTTTTCAGCCAGCTCATGAACATGAGGCATCAAAGCTGCACAGGGAACGCATCCGTCTCCGAAATAGTCAACCAAAACGGGACCTTCTGCCTTGAGAACTTCTTCTTCAAAATTGTTCTTGTCTAACTCGATCATTGGAACATCCTCCTTAAAATAGATTACTGGTGGTTTTCGATATAGTGGTTAGCCTGCATAGCTGCGATAGCGCCGTCAGCTGCTGCGGTAACTACCTGACGAAGGGATTTCTTGCGGCAGTCTCCTGCTGCAAATACGCCGGGAATATTTGTGTGCATATCTTCATCTGTCAGAAGGTAGCCCTTTTCCATGTCAACCTTGCCCTCTAAGAACTGTGTCTTAGGATCAAAGCCGATGAACACAAACACACCGAAGGTTCCATCCTCTTCAGGAGCAAACACTTCCTCAAGCTCCTTGGTCTTTGTATCTTCAAATACGATAGACTCCAAAAGTCCGTCGCCCTTTAATTCCTTAATTACAGAATTCCATCTGAAAGCCATCTTGGGGTTGGCGAAAGCCTTCTCCTGAATGGACTTTGCAGCTCTCAATTCATCTCTTCTGTGAACGATTGTAACCTTTCTTGCATACTTTGTAAGGTACATAGCTTCCTCAACAGCAGAGTCGCCGCCGCCTACTACATAAACTTCCATATCCTCAAAGAAAGCAGCATCGCAGGTTGCACAGTAAGATACGCCCTTGCCTGTAAGCTCCTTCTCACCGGGGCAGCCGATAGGTCTGGAAGCAGCACCGGGTGCCAAAATAACTGTCTTTGCCTTGTATTCTCCCTTGTTGCCCTTAAGTGTCTTTACATCACCCTCAAGCTCAAGGTCTGTGATGGTGTCATAAACCTTCTCACAGCCAAAATGCTCGGTCTGTCTAACCATACGCTCGATAAGGGAGGGACCGCCTTCATCTTCGAGACAACCAGGGTAGTTTTCAAGTTCATCAGTAATAGCTATCTGTCCGCCTTCCTTCTGCTTCTCGATAATGAGAGTTGAAAGACGGGAACGGCCGCAGTAAAGACCTGCTGAAAGACCGGCAGGACCTGCACCGATAATAATAACGTCATATATTTTTTCCATTGGACTTTCCCTACCTTTACTAATTTAAGCTTTGACCTGTGCCCAAAAAGCACAGGTCAAAGCGGGTAAATAGCTAAGCTATGCTTGTATTATTCAAAAATTGTCTGCTCGGAAACCTCTGTCTCAAGGGCTTTGAGAGCCTTCTCAACAATGTTTCTTCTAAGTGCCTTCTCTTCATTAGCAGGAAGAGCAGGATTTCCCAGGGGGTGAGGAATAGCAACAGCAGGAACGATTCTGTTAGCACCAACTGTCATAGAGATAGGAGTTACTGTGCAAACGTGTACAACAGGAATTCCGGCTCTTTCAATTTCTTTTACCATTGTTGCGCCGCAACGTGTGCAGGTTCCTCAGGTAGAGGTTAAGATTACGCAATCAACACCGTCAGCCTTCAGCTCCTGAGCATATTCAGCTGCAAATGCCTTTGCACTCTTAACAGCAGTACCATTACCTACTGTGGTGTAGAAATATCTGTGGAGAGAACCGATCTTGCCCTCCTTCTCCATGTCGCGAAGAACGTCAACAGGGAGAACGCGGTCGGAATCCTCATTTGCATATACAGGGTCATATCCGCCGTGAGCTGTCTCGTATGTTTCAGCTGTCAGATCCATAACACCCTCGATGTCATACTTTCCGTAGTGAGAAGCGGAAGAGGACTCGATGTGATCGGGGTTGCCCTTAGGAACAATACCGCCGGATGTTACAAGAGCTACCTTGGCATGAGCCATGTCCTTAACAGCGGGGTTAGGAGCAACTCTGTCGAATGCAGGCATGGGGAATTCTGTTGTGAAGGGCTTTCCGGCAAGCTTCTTGAGAAGCATATCAACTGCACGGGCAGAGCCTCTCTTCTCCTCGAAGAAGTTTACTCTGATGCCGTTGGGCATATAGCCTTCCTCGCAGGAAGCGCCAATCTTTTCCTTTCTTGCCAGCTTGAGGGCTAAAGGAGCCATCTTGCCGACAGCATCTCTCATGCCGGCAGCAGAGTTCTTTGTAGCTACCATGTAAACCTTAGCCTTGAACATATCTGCACCGGGGTTTTCCTCGTACATACCTGTGAGAACAGGAATTCCCAGCTCTGTCTTAACAGCGTCTGCGATTGTTCCGCAAGCTACGCCGTAACGGCCTGCGTTGAATGCAGGACCTGCAATAAAGAGGTCGGGATTGTACTTCTTAACCATGTCAATAACTGTCTTCTTTGCTTCTTCAACATTTTCGTTGAAATAGGAGTCACCGCAGATAACAGTAGCAACAATTTCAGCCTCATCGCCGAAAGCAGCCATGAAAGCAGCGCCGGGTCCTACGATTCCTTCGCGTACTTCAGGCTTGTAATCAGCCATTTCCTCTCCGCCTATCTGTGCGAAGAACTGGTTGATATAGTGTACGATTTTAATCTTGCTCATTGTGGCCTCCTCCTTTCTTATCTTGCGCTGAGCTTGTTGAAGCCCAGTTCGTTTGTAGCGCCAGTGATAGCCTGGAGCTCAATTGTGATAGAGCCATCTTCGTTGGTGTTCTTGTCCCAGCCGCCGGCAATTCTGTCAACGAACTCTAAATGTCCGATAACCTTGTCAAGCTTGGGAAGTGTGATAACCTGGTTAGCGTTTCCGCCTGTTACCACTGCGTTAGCAAGCTCGTGAGCATCTGCTAAGGACTGAGAAGAACCGTCCTGACCTGCATACTCGTCAGTTACGATAACAGTCTTAACTCCTGCCTCTTCAATCTTGCGGCAGTTCATGATAAGGTCTGTATCAGGGTTGCCGAAGCCTTCCTGAGAAATGATAACGCCGTCAAGACCTAAGAACTTGGCAAGCTTCTGGCTCCAGTTGGAGGAACGCTCCTTGTCAGCCAGATATACGTTCTCGTTGGTGATGATCATAGCTGCAAAGTTGAGTGTCTTTCCGTGCTGAGCCAAAAGATCGGCGATTACGGGGTTGTTGAGGTGGTGATAGGTTGTGTTCTTATCGCAAGCGGATACACAGTTGCCGGAGATGATAGCACCATCCATTGTCTCGAGAGGATCGATGATTGTGGAAAGTGTCTTCTTGGCATCTACGCCGTAAACATATGTGTCATGCATAAGTCCCTGAGACTGGAGCATCTGAACATAGCCAACCTTGGGGAGATTGGGCATCTTTTCTGCGCCCTCAAAGAGGCCGAATGTTTCAAATGTCTCTTCAGAGTCGGGAGATACGTTTCTTGCAAGCTCGCCGATGAAGGCAGCTGTTTTAAGACCTGCAAGTCTTACAGCCTCTTCATGCTGATGCTTCTGAAGTCCGTCAACAGGCTCGCATGTGAGAACTAAGTTGTTTGTCTTGGAGAAGGGTGTATATTGGGCGCCTACTCCTGTCATGTCGATGATGCCTTCCTGGAAGCCTACAATACGGCCTGTTGTAACAACAGCTGCACCCTTTAAAACGAGTGTCTTGCCGCTTCCGACTGTGTCTACCTTATTGATAACTCCGGGGAATATTCCACCCTTGCCTTCAACCTTGACACGGGGCTCAATTACATCCTTAACAGGTGTGATACGAACGCTTTCGCCGGGCCTTGCAACGTCAACGCTTGCGCTCTTGAGATGCTCATCCTCTAAAACGAGCTTTGTAATGTCGTCAGGGTTTACATAGAGCACACCGTTTGCGACCTTTGATTCATTTGAAAGTTGAATATCATGGATATTAACATATCCTAATGTCAGTTTCAAATGAAACACCTCCTTTTAAATATTTTAAAATGTTTTTTTATATCAAACCTTTGTTGATTCGGAAAGTGCGCCCGAAATCAGAGAAAGGTCGATTATCATAAAATCCTCACATATACTCTCTGTGAGACGGAACCTGTTCTGTCCAAACTTGTCACAGGTGGCTATTGCACCCTCAATAATCCTCAGAGAGTCAAGGTCAAGGCTTTTCTTTTCCTTTGAAATGAGAAGTGACTTGTAGGGTGTTTCGTTGGGCTTGACACTTCCTGAGAGAGGATGGCTCAAAAGCCTGTATCCCTCATGGATGCAGTCCCTGGCCTTTATAAGTATGTCGCGGTAGGAAATATCATAAAGCTCAACTGTGTAGCTGTCTTTGAATCTGTCGGCTACCATCCTATTATTGGTTATAATTCTTACGTTCATAACAAACAACTCCAAATAAAACAAAAAAACAGAAAAAGAAAGCTTAAAAGAAGCCCTCTTTCTCTGTTTATAACCTGAGAGTTTCCTCTAAATTGAGTTGCCCCGTCGGTGCACGCAGCTTTCCAGAGTTCTGTCAGATAACGGTCCTTTTACCTGAGATATTCGGATGGAAAACAAGGCTATGCTTCCAAACTTATTCCTTCGGCGCCGATTTCAATCGGTCTCTCCCGTCATCGTCAAACAACAACTATTAACTTAAAATGTAAGCCAAACAGGCTTGTCATACATCCTTAGCTAGATTATATAGCACTGTGAAAATTTTAGCAACAGCATTTTTCGACTTATAGTTTTTTTCTATAAATGCCCTGCCTTATGCACAACAAAATGCTTATACACCTGTTGAAAATCTAGCGTATACCCACATAATTTGCCGGATTCATGTATTTACCATTTACACGCACCTCAAAATGAACGTGAACTCCGCTGGCATTTCCTGTTCTTCCCATAGCGGCGATGGTCTGCCCCTGTTCTACCCAGTCTCCGACCTTCACAAACAGCTGGGAATTGTGACCGTAAAGCGTCTGAACATTTCCGCCGTGATCAATGATTACATGATAGCCGTAGCCCCACTTGTCATATCTTACCTTTACAACGGTTCCGGATGCTGCTGCAACCACCGGTGAGCCGGCCGGAATTCTTCCTATATCAAGACCTGTGTGGCCGGGATAGCCTGCATTTCCGAAAAGACAGGTTACAACTCCGCCGGGTGCCGGCCATATGAAGTTGCTGCTGGTGCTGTGAGCTGTTCCCTGTGAACCGCCGAACGATGTGGATGGAATTTCCTGAAGAGGTCTTTTTCCGCCCACGACGATTTTTTCGTTGACAGGCTCTGTGATGACCTTTGTTGAAATCACTTCTCTTTCGGATTCAACCCCATCTATATAGGTGACCTTGGAAACTACCTCCTGAACACCCTTTTCTCCGGGCTGAACCACCTTGACATACCCCTGATACTGGCTTGGGTCAGGCTCCTGCTCTATTTTGAAGTTTATGGGCTCCTCCTCCTTGACGGTTTTTACAACCTTTACCTCCAGCATCGGAACAGCCTTTTCAACAACTATTTCCTGACCTATGAAAAGAGCCTTTTCGATGTCCGGGTTGAGCGCCTTGAGCTGGCTGTAAGGAACGCCGTTTTTCTGCGCTATCAATATGGGAGAATCTCCTGCAACAGTGGTATAAACTCTCTGCTGTGACTGCTCCTCCTTTACAAGCCCGGAAAGATAGCCCTCTGATACGACAGAGCTTGTGGGATAAATTCCGTCTCTGCATTGAACATCCTTGACAAATTCTATCTCCTCGTCCGGGTCCCCTGACCTGAAGGGCTTTTTGATCTCATCCAAAATGTTCTCAAGGTCATCTCTGCTGTTTAAAGCTCCCACAAATTCACCATTGACATAAAGTCCCGATGCCTCTGTCAGCTCATTTCCGGATGCCTTGATTATCTCATTTGTTATGTCATCCTCTGTGGAGAGCCTGTTGTTCTTCACAGGAGTTATAGAAAATTCCGGAACAATTTCCTTAGGTCTTATATAATCCTCAAAAACTATCCTTTTGAGCACTTCCTTTTCGGCATTGTCAAAAACAGATTCATCTGCAATATATCCTATTGCCGCTCCGTTGTAGGTGACCTTCAGCGCAAAGGTCATATCCAATGTAACAGATACAATGACAAACAGAGCAAACCCGGCCAAAATGGGCGCTATATAATTTATTGAACCAAAAACATTTTTGAACACCCTGGCTGTAAATCTTATAAAAATGTAGGAAAGATGGAGAAAAAATCGCCTAAAGCCCACATCATAGGATGCCTTAAGATCATTCCATACAGCTTTTACAGCCTCTTTTTTTTCTGTCAGATCTATGCCGTTTCTGGCGCAGAAAAGCCGCAGCTTCACAGCTGCATAGCGGTCAAATCTCCTGATCTGCCTGCTTATCCTCAGATAAATGCCATTGACTGTATTATTCAAACTTTCCAGATCGCGGAGTATGCACATGCCGATAAAGCAGCACACTCTGTCAAACTGAAACATAAATCTTTTAAAAATCTGAGAAATCCCCTCTGCTTTTTCGCTCTTTTCCAAAAGGAAGTAGCCCAGCTTTTTTCTCAGCTTTGGTACTCTTTGCTTTTTATCCTT
>JAHHUC010000013.1 GCA_020024215.1 Oscillospiraceae bacterium
TACCGCAGACCCTACAAACAGCCGCATTCCAAAATGATACAGAAATGTGGATGCTGTGATAGAGAGAGACAAAAAAAGGCCATCATTACGGCCATCCTTCATAGTCCACAGTCCGGCTGTAAGGATTATGAGAATAAGTGTAATCCCTTTCATTGCTTTAGCCATGAGCTGTTTCTCCCCCTTGTGTGAACATTGTAGCATGTTTTCTTTGGCAATACAATCATCTCTACCGCATATCCGGCTGAGCTGTTATCCCTAATAGAAATTGCCTGTGACTGGCTCTTCCATCATTCAAAACGGCAAGCTCATAGGAGCTGTAACACATATTTTTATAAATAATTCCACAAAAGGCTATGGTTTTTTAAAATATGCTGAATGAGGCAGCATGGCGGCATAGTTATATAAAGATAAACAATACCACTAAAAAATTAGTACTCCTATTTTTTAGCAAACAAATTCTTGTGTTATTATTAACGCTGACTATTTTTAGTTTATATCTTATATCTCCTAGGTTTTTATATTTTTTAATATTTGCTTTATTTGCTCTCTCTGCACTTTCCAGTACCATTTTTCCAAAAATAATCTGCGCTATGTTCATATTTTAGACTTGTATGTATTTCAAATATCACCAATGTACTTCTATCTTTAAAGTAACGCATTAAATCAGAAACACATAAACCCGATGGTATTGAAAAAGTATATGTATATGATCCGGAATAACATAAGTCTTTTTTGCCATCATTGGTGGTACTTTTATATTTGCTGCAGACAGGACTTTTAGGTTATTTTATATTATAAATAATAGGTTAATAATTAGCCTATTATTTATATATTGGTTTACAGATAATTAATAAATTGCTCATAAAATGAAGATTTAGGATATTTTTTACCTTGGCACAAAATTTGCAAAATAATAAAGCAACTCGATATGCGAGAATAGAAAAAAGGAGATAAACCCTATGAACAATATTTTCACTATGGTTGATAATCTGTTTGCGGGCGTAGTTCCAATAGCAGACTTCCTGTGGGATTTTCCCACCAATTTTGAATGGTATGCTAACATACCTATTCTCGGCAGATTTTCCTTAGCAATTTTGTTCCTTCTTGGCGGAAGCTTTTACTTTACATTTAAGTTTGGCTTTGTACAGCTCAAACACTTTAAGTCAGGTGTAAAGCTTCTCACAAAGAAGTCCAAATCGAAGGTTGGCACATCTCCACTTGCAGCATTTCTTATCAGTATGGCTGGTAGAGTTGGTGCAGGCAATATTGTAGGTGTTACAGGCGCTGTAACAATTGGAGGACCCGGAGCTATTTTTTGGATGTGGGTATCTGCATTTTTTGGAATGGCAACATCCTTCGGTGAAGCAACCCTAGCCCAAATATACAAAGTTAAAAAGGACGATGAGTATGTGGGCGGTTTCACTTATTATACTCAGAAAATCTGGCACAACAAAGCATGGATAGGTTCGGGTATGTGTATACTTTACCTCATCTACAATATGCTGTCTATTCCTGTCCATACATTCCATGTATTTACAGCCTCCTCTTCAATAGTTAATGAAATTACGGGAAGAACAACAGAAGTTAATGAGCCTATCTACTACATCATTGCTGCTGCAATAATAATTATTATTGCAATTATTGCATTTGGCGGCATAAAAAAGATCGTTTCCTTTGCTGATTCCTGCGTTCCTACAATGGCAATTATCTATATTGGTATCATTGTACTTCTTATGATCATAAATATTGGCAAGATGCCAACATTCTTTTCATCTGTATTTGCCGGTGCATTCAAGCCCTCTGCAATGTTTGGAGGCACATTCGGTGTAGCTTTAGCACAAGGTCTTAAAAGAGGCCTTCTCTCAAATGAAGCCGGTATGGGTACTGCAACACAGGCTTCCTCCATCGCACATGCAAATCACCCATGTGAACAGGGGTTTATTCAAGCGATTGGCGTTTTCGTTGATACAATCATTATCTGTTCTCTCACAGGATTTGTAATTACAGCTGGTGCTGTGTGGACAAATCCCAACCTCAGCTGGGATGAGATTAAACTTGACAAAATTGGCACATTTTTAGCTTCTATCAAGGAATTGGTTCCCGGAACTGCATTTGACTCTGTTGTTCTTATCATAACCGTAGTTGCTTTTGGGCTTTTCGCATTCACAACATTAGTTTGCGACCTTACATACTCTGAAATCGCAGCAAATAAGATTTCAACAAGCAAAAGCTTTATCAGATTCATAAGAGTTCTTGGCGCCCTCTTCTTTGTACCTCTTGGAACGATAACAGTTTTAGCAGGACTTCAACTTGATAACCTTTGGTATGTATCAGACCTAATCAATGTTATTCTTGTATTTATCAATATCCCAACTTTATTTGCGGCAAGGAATATCATTTGCAATTCTTACAGGAACTATGAAGCTTCCAACCCAAAGAGATTTGTTTCTGCTGATATAGGCATTGATACAGAAGTTTGGACAGATTCCTTTGCTGAAGCTAACGAGAATTAGCATGATTTAAACTTTCGGAGGGTCAAATGAAAATTAAAGCTATTATGCCTGATAAGGCAATGGACAGACACACATTGGATTTAAGAGAGGATATGTTAGCTCTAGCTTTATCTTCTGATGCAAAAATCTCTGTTGACTGTATAAAGGAAGGACCTGATGAGCTTGATTGCCACACAGACGAGGCATTTGCTGCAACAGATCTTATAAAAAGATGCATAGAAGCTGAAAAAGAAGGCTATGATGCAATTATCATTTACTGTTTCAGTGATGTAGGACTTGATGCTGTAAGGGAAAATGTAAAAATTCCTGTTATAGGTCCCGGCGAAACAACTCTTTGTGCAGCAAGCATGCTTTGCAACCGCTTTGTAGTTATTACAACAGAAAGTTTTAATATTGCCAGAACATATCGCAGACTTATGAAGAACCCTATCGCAAGGGAAAAGATGACGTCTGTGAGAGCTCTGGATATTCCCATTGGAGAATTGAGAAAAGATCCTGCTGCAACAGGCAGGTATCTTAAAAAGACTATTGAAGAGGCTGTTAAAAATGAATATGTTGATGGCGTAATTTTAGGATGCCTTGGAATGGCAAGTTATGGAGAAAGTTTGGAAAGAGAGCTTCCTGTTAAAGTGTTTGACCCTGCATTTATTGCTGTTGCATATGCTGAAATGGCTGCGAGACTTCATCTTGCCCACATTCCTGCTGTATATCCTACATTTACAAACACAAGCAATGTAAATTTATAAAACCTCTGACTTTCATAAAAAGCGAATGCTGTATTCCATAAATCGAATATGGCATTCGCTTTTTATGACTATTGAAAGAAAATACTGTGTCATATATAATAGATTTTATAAAGGCAAAAGGGGTAAAATAGATGAAAAATATAGCTGTTGTTGCCACAGAAAAGGAATATGCAGATTTTTTAACTGCCAATGTAGAAAAATATCTGCATAGATATGCCCATTTTCAATCCTATACACTAAAGGATGTTGAAAAACTATCTTTCTTTCAAGAAGATTTTGTGCTGATTTCAGCTTTCAATATTCTCAAGGAAGTAAGACCGAAAATTGGTGATAAATCAGAAATCATTGTTCTTTCCATAGCTCTGAGCAAAAAACAGATGGCTATGCTCAAGGATATTCCCCCAGGCTCTAAAGTGCTTCTGGTTAACTATGATATGAGAAGCTGTATGCACACCATAGCAAGTATCTATGATGCAGGCAAAATGGATATTGAGCTTATACCTTATTGTGGATCTGGTGATTATGATAAATCTATTGATATAGCTGTGACGCCTAACGAGGAATCCCATGTTCCGCCTGGAATAAGTAATGTGTACAATGTAGGAGAGAGCAGCGTTGATATGAATTCTCTTTATAAAATTGCTGACAAGCTGGGGGTTTATGAATCCTTTTCAAGAAATGAAGCCTATGAAGCCAGAAAAGAATATTACTACATTAATTCCAGTATGGAAAAAATCTTAGATGACAGAGCAGGAACCAATCAGAAGCTTTACACACTTTTAAAGCTGATGAATGATGGTATTATTCTGGTTGATTCAGGTGGAACAATCTATTTAAGCAATGAAAAGGCGCAAAAGCTTCTGATGGAAAGATCAAAGGTTCTGCAAGGCTTTGGAGTTGATGAAATTCTGCCTGAGGTGGACGTCAATTCTACGAAGGACAAGGTCATAAAGACATCAACTTCAAACCTTGTTGTTTCTTCTGTTGAAATAAGAGCCGGGGAAGAAGTTATAGGACATATTATAACCATCACAGACTTTGAAGAACAGGAAGAAAAACAGCACGGCATCAGATCCAAAGTTTCCGGCATAAATCACACCGCAAAATATCATTTTGAGGATATTATAGGTTTCTCTGAAGCAATCACAAGAACAAAGGAAGAAGCAAGAATAATTGCTGATTCTGATTCTGCGGTTATGATAACAGGTGCAAGCGGAACAGGCAAAGAGCTTTTTTCCCAAAGTATACACAATGCTTCTATGAGAAAAAAATATAACTTTGTGGCAGTCAACTGTGCTGCTATTCCGGAGCATCTTCTGGAAAGTGAAATGTTCGGCTATGAGGAAGGCTCATTCACAGGAGCAAAAAAAGGCGGAAAAATGGGGCTTTTTGAAATTGCTCATATGGGAACTATTTTCTTTGATGAAATTGCAGAGATGCCATTACAGCTTCAAAGCAAGCTTTTAAGAGTGTTGGAAGAAAAGAAAGTTATGAGGGTTGGCGGCAATAAAAATATAGACATTGATGTAAGAGTGATTTCAGCCACAAATAAAAATCTTTTTGAAATGGTAGAAAAAGGAGAATTTAGAGAAGATCTTTACTATCGCCTTAATGTCCTTCCTTTAAGACTGCCTTCTTTAAGAGACAGAAAAGAAGATATAATTCCCCTGCTTTATACTTTTGTAACCAAAATGAATTCCAATTTAAGATTAAGCGATGCTGCTGAAAAACTGCTTTCAAATTATACATGGAGAGGAAATGTAAGAGAATTGAGAAATGTTGCTGAATATATTGTCAGCAAGAAAAAGAATTTTATAGACACAGAAGATCTTCCGCCCTTAAAATATTCAACAAAGTCCAAAAGAGAAATATCTGCCTTTAGAGAAGAATCTAATATAATTGATAGGTTTATTCTCAATGAAGGAAGAGATCTGGAGCTTTATTACTGGGTATTAAAGGTTTTAAGCGATTCATTTGACAAAAATGAAAGATATGGCAGACAAGCCCTTTTGGAAAAAATTAGAGAATGTGATGTAAATTACACCGAAGGTGAAGTGAGAAAAGCACTTCTCAAACTCTCAACTTATGGATTTGCAAGATCTGCAAAAGGCAGAGGGGGCAGCAGTATAACACATGAAGGGATAAATCTTTTAAAAACTGTTGAAAATCTTTATGATAGGGGAATTGTTATCTAAAATAAAAGAATTATCTTTATAACGATAAATAGGTTAAAAATTATCCTATTTATCGTTTTTTCATTTTTCAAATGCTTGGAACAGCTCTAAAATCCACAAATTATTTTTGGCACATAAATTGCATTTATATTATAAATGTAAGAATAATGCAGTTTTAAATTGCAGAAATAAGGAGAAATTATGGATAATTGTATTAAGTGGCCTGAAGGGAAAAAAAGTGCAGTTATGTTTACATTTGATTTAGATGGCGACTGCACATGGGAAAACGGAAATCGCGGCCTGCCTAATGGAGCAAAGTATTTAAAGTCTTTATCCGTAGGTCAGTATGGTCCTAAGCGCTGTGTCGACAGAATTCTTGAAAAGCTGGATAAGTATGGAGTTAAGGCAACATTCTTTATCCCCGGTCTCACAGCAGAAAGATATCCTGAGGTTGTAAAGAGAATTGCAGCAGCAGATCATGAAATCGGCCATCATGGATATGCACATGAGAGATTTGCAGATCATTCTGTACAAGAGCAGATTGAGATCATAGAAAAAGCTCAAAAAATCTATAAGGAACTCATTGGCCATGAAGTTCAAGGCTTCAGAACACCCTCCGGTGATTGGTCGGTTGAAACTCCAAAACTACTTTATGAGCGAGGAATCATGTATTCCAGCTCTATGAGAGGTGATGACAGACCTTACAGGACTATTATAGATGGCAAAGAAACAGACATGATAGAAATACCTACAAAGTGGGAAGTTGATGACTATGTAGCTACTGCATATCATATGTATCCCGCTGAACCTAAGGGGCAGGACAGAATTTCTTCCTATAAACTTGTTGAGGACAACTTCAGAAGAGAATTTGAAGGTCATTACAGGTTAGGTCTTTGCATTTCTTACATGAATCATCCTCAGGTAATAGGAACACCGGGAAAGATTCAGATATTAGATCATCTTCTTGAATATATATCCTCCAAAGATGATGTATGGATAGCAACCGGCTCTGAAATTGCCAATTGGTACAGAAGCAATACACCGATCAAGGAGGTAAGGCAATAATGTTAGTAGAAAGACCTGTTTGGAAGGACGGCAAAAAATGCTGTGTAATGATTACCTTGAATTTAAATGCAGAATTATTCTGGCTTCAGCTGGATTCAAACTGTGTAAATATGCCGAAAACATTATCCCTAGGTCAGTATGGAATGACAAGAGGACTGGAGAGAGTGCTTGATATTCTTGAAGCAAAAAATATCAAAGCTACAATCTTCATCCCCGGCTGGGTGGCTGAGAACTACCCTGAAAAGGCTAAGATGTGTGCTGACAGAAGCCATGAAATAGGCTGCTTGGGCTACAAGCATGAAAACATGGCTCTTCTTACTCCTAAAGAGCAGGATGAAGCTATCAAAATGGGCAAGGAGGCAATCGAAAAAATTTGCAAGGTTTCACCTAAGGGTTACAGAAGCCCTGAAGGGGAATTAACTCTTGACACATTGAGAGCCGCAAAGAAGCATGGAATGATATATTCTTCTGATCTAAATGATGATGATCTTCCATATCGGTTAGACCTCAAGAACGGAGATTCCATATGGGAGCTTCCAAACCACTGGGACAATTATGACCTTCCTTATTTTGCATTTAACTATCATCCTGCATTTCCCTCGGGTCAGGGCAGAATTGCAAATTATACAGGAGTTTTGAACAACTGGAAGGATGACTTTTTCGGAAGTTACGATTATGGTCTTCTCTATGTCCTTCAGCTGGATCCTGCCGCTATTGGCACACCTGGAAGAATCGGAATACTGGATGAACTTCTTGACTACATCAAATCCTTTGGCGACGTATGGTTCGCAACAGGATCTGAGGTTGTAGATTACTGGAGGAACAAGTAATATTTCAAAGCAGAGAGCGTAAGGGCAAGTGCATCAAGTGCATCTGCTTCTTGATTCAATAAATAATCGGGAGGAAATCAATATGGCAAGCTTATGGGGTGGAAGATTTGAAAAGGAAATGGATGATATTGTAAAGAATTTCAACGCATCTATCTTCTTTGATCAAAGAATGTACAATGAAGATATTATGGGCAGCATCGCCCATGTTACAATGTTAGCAGAACAGGGCATTGTTACACATGAAGAAAAAAACAAGATCATTGAAGGTTTAAAGGATATCAGAAATAAAATTGCTGACGGAGAAATTGTTTTTAATGTAAATGATGAAGATATCCATATGGGTGTTGAATCCAGACTTATTGCTGATATTGGGGATGCAGGCAAAAAGCTTCACACAGCAAGAAGCAGAAATGACCAGTGCCAGGTAGATGTAAGAATGTACTTAAGAAAAGAAGAAATTGAAATTTTAAATAGACTTGTTTACCTAGAGTCTGTTATTTTAAGAAAAGCTGAAAAATATTCCGAGTCCCTCACAATTGGCTTTACACACATTCAACACGCACAGCCTATTACAATCGGCTTTATCTTTATGGCATACTTTCAGATGTTCAAACGTGATATTCAAAGACTTATGGATGCTTATGAAAGACTTAATCTCTGCCCTTTAGGCTCCTGTGCTTTAGCAGGAACAACACTACCCACAAACAGACATAGAACTTCTGAGCTTTTGGGATTTACTTCCCCGACAGAAAATGCAATGGACTCTGTCAGTGATAGAGATTATTCTCTCGAATTTTTAAGTGCAGCCTCCATCTCTATGATGCACCTTTCCAGATGGGCAGAAGAATTTGTGTGGTGGAACTCTCAGGAGTTCTCATACATTTCTATTGATGACTCCTACTGCACGGGTTCTTCCATTATGCCTCAAAAGAAGAACCCTGACATGGCTGAGCTTTTAAGAGGAAAAACCGGCAGGGTTTATGGAGATCTTATGCAGCTTCTAACAGTTATGAAGGGAACACCATTAGCTTATAACAAGGATTTTCAGGAGGACAAGGAATCCTTGTTTGATGCTATTGATACATGGAAAGCAAGCCTTCAGATCTTTGCTAATATGATTGACAAAACAGAATTCAGACTTGATCAAATCCAAAAGCATTTTTCACAGGGCTTCTTAAATGCAACAGATATTGCTGAGCACTTTGTTACACAGAATATTCCCTTCAGAGAGGCACATTCTATCGTTGGCAAAATGGTTAAAGTATGTGAGAACAGAGGCTGTTGTTTTGATGATTTAACAGATGAAGAATTAAAGTCCATAGATTCCAGAATTTCCAAGGATTCTCTGGGCGATATTTCCATTAAAGCATGCGTTGATGCAAGACTTTCTTTTGGGGGCACATCTCCAAAGGAAGTGATAAGACAAATCAAAGTTGGGCAGAAGTGGATAGAAGAGCTTCCTGCCTTTGAATTAAATTGGGGTTTTTAAAGAAAGGATATTACTATGAATAAAAAAGAATATGCTCTTTTAAAGCACAGGGAGTGGAAAGGCAAGCTTGAGATTATATGTAAGGCCCCTATCACAACAAAGGAAGAGCTTGCCGTAGCTTATACCCCCGGTGTTGCAGAACCCTGTTTAGAAATTGAAAAGGACGAAAGCCTAGCTTATGAGTACACCGGCAAAGGCAATACTGTTGCAGTTATCACAGATGGTACTGCAGTTTTGGGCCTAGGTGATATTGGTCCCTCCGCCGGTATGCCGGTCATGGAAGGAAAGTGTGCTTTATTTAAGAGATTTGCCAATATTGATGCAGTTCCTATATGTATCAATACCAAAGATCCTGATGAAATCATCAGAACAATCTGCAATATTTCCAAGAGCTTTGGCGGAATCAATCTGGAGGATATTTCTGCTCCCAGATGCTTTCAAATAGAAAGAGAACTTATTGAAAAGTGCGATATTCCCGTATTCCACGATGACCAGCATGGAACAGCCATTATTACCTGTGCAGGTCTTATCAATGCCTGCAAAGTAACAGGCAGAAAGATGGGAAAATTAAAAATTGCCATAAGTGGTGCAGGCTCTGCCGGAATATCCATTGCCAGGATGATTTTAAAATTCGGATTTGGTGATGTTATCCTTTGCAAAAGCAATGGAACAATTTATGAAGGAGCTCCCTATAACAATCCTGAACAGGAAAAGATAGCTAAAATCACCAACAAGGAACACCTTGCAGGAACTTTAGCTGATGCTATGAATGGTGCAGACATTTTGATAGGCGTATCCAAACCCGGTGTAGTCACTGAGGAAATGATAGCTTCCATGGCCAAAGACCCCATTGTATTTGTAATGAGCAACCCCATCCCTGAAATTATGCCCAACCTAGCTAAAAAGGCAGGAGCTGCAATTGTAGGAACAGGCAGATCTGACTTTCCCAACCAGGTAAACAATGTTTTAGCTTTTCCCGGAATCTTCAGAGGTGTATTAGATGCAAGAGCTTCCAAGATTACAGAAGAGATGAAAGAAGCTGCTGCAAGAGCTATTGCTGATGTTATTCCAATGGAAGAATTGACCCCTGATTATGTACTTCCGGACCCATTCAATCCTCAGGTTGTTGAAAGTGTAAGAGCAGCTGTTATGGCAGTTGCTGAAAAGGAGAAGAGCAACTGATGGATTTTAGAATTGAAAGAGATACAATGGGTGAGGTTAAGGTTCCTGCAAATAAATATTGGGGAGCCCAAACTGAAAGAAGCTTTGAAAACTTCAAAATCGGGCATAAGGCAATGCCCAATGAAATTATTTCTGCATTTTCTGTTTTAAAGGAAGCTGCCGCAAAGGCAAACAGAGAGCTTGGCATTTTAGATGATAAGAGAGCTGATATTATAATCAAAGTCTGCAAAGAGATAAGAGAGGGAAAGTTAGATGGTAATTTTCCCCTTGTTATCTATCAGACAGGAAGCGGCACACAATCCAATATGAATGTGAACGAAGTTATTTCAAATAGAGGAAATGATATCTGCAAAGAAAAACTTCTTCATCCCAATGATCATGTAAATAGGTCACAATCTTCTAATGATACTTTTCCTACGGCTATGCATATTGCAGCTGCTACAATAATTGAGGACAGGCTTCTGCCTTCCTTGAGGAATTTAAGAGATTCCTTAAAGGATTTAGAAGTAAGATATATGAACATTGTAAAGATAGGCAGAACCCATCTTCAAGATGCCACTCCGCTCACATTAGGTCAGGAGATAAGCGGTTGGAGATCTATGCTTGATCACACCGAAGAGATGATAGTCTTTTCTCTAAAGCCTTTACGAGAAATTGCATTAGGTGGTACAGCTGTTGGAACAGGCCTTAATGCACATAAAGACTTTGGCTCTGTTTCGGCAAAATATATAAGCCAAATAACAGGTAAGAAATTTATCACAGCACCCAACAAGTTCCATTCACTCACATCAAAGGATGCCATCGTTTATGCTCATGGTGCTATAAAGGCTCTTGCCTGTGACCTTATGAAGATAGCCAATGATGTAAGATGGCTTTCTTCTGGACCAAGATGTGGTATAGGAGAGATCAACATTCCCGAAAATGAACCCGGCTCCTCCATTATGCCAGGAAAGGTTAATCCAACACAGTGTGAAGCACTTACTATGGTCTGTGTTGAAGTTATGGGGAATGATGCAGCCATAGGCATTGCAGCTTCCCAGGGCAATTTTCAGCTAAATGTATTTATGCCTGTTATTATATGCAACTTTCTTGAATCTTCAGAGCTTTTAGCTGATGCAATGACCTCTTTCAGAAAAAAATGTGTTGTGGGAATAACTCCAAACAATGAAAAAATAAAGGAAAACTTAAATAAATCCCTTATGCTGATAACAGCTCTCACACCTCATATAGGTTATGAGAATGCCGCAGAAATAGCAAAGCTTGCGCACAAAGAAAGGCTCACATTAAAAGAGGCTTCCTTAAAGCTTGGATTAGTATCAAATGAAGACTTTGATAAGTTTGTTTCTCCTTCCAAAATGGTATAAGTTACGGATGATATGGATCTTAAAGAATTAGTATAAATCCATATAAGCATCTGCCCTGCCCTTTTATACTTAAAAGAGTTAGACCAAAGATAAAAATGATAGATAAGTATAGCATTACCAAATAAAAAATCAAATTGTTTTTTATTTATCATTTTTTATTTTAAATATGCTGAATGAGGCAGCATAGCGGCAAAAATTTGCGGCAGAGAAAATTTTTCTTTGCCGTTTTGCTTTTATGTGATATAATGGCAGACAGCCAAAAAGCCATTACAGCAGCTGCTGAATTTATATTCAAGGGGGATTTTTATGGAATTTTTTACAACAGAACGATTGGTTATTCGCAATGTATCTGAAAAGGATATACCCATTATCTACGATTACCGCAACAATGAAATCTGTGCCAGGTATCAGCGAGGACAGGTCAAAAGTCTTGAAGAAATATCCCTGCTTGTAAAAATGCAAAAAAATGATTCCATATCAGTCGTCTCAAACTATATGCTTGCAGCTGCTTTAAAAAGTTCCGATGAAATTGTGGGAGAAATTCTTGTGATGCCCAACGACGGCTGTATATCTATGGGCTATACATTTTCATATAAGCACCACAGGAAGGGCTATGCTTTTGAAGCACTATCTATGCTTATCCAAAAGCTTCATACAATTTATCCTGATTGGGAATTTATCTGCTTTACAGAACCTGAAAACAAAGCCAGCATTGCTCTGCTTGAAAAATTGGGCTATGCACATCTGGGCTATTCAGAAAAGGTTGCTTCGGAAGTTTATGGAAAGTGGATAAAAGAGGATTAAAAACCGGCCCTTTGCATCATACATCTTATAAGCTTCAAAAATGAAGGCGATGGAATTTTTATAGTAAATATTCCGGATTTGTCATATCCCATATCAAATGGAATATCAGAACAATTTTATCTGTGTAATTTTGGAAATTTCTATGTTATAATGTATAAAATTATTAAGGGAGCGGATATCATGCAATGGAAATATGGACAGGATACAACAAAACCTGTATTGACAGCAATCGAGCATATAAACAGCATGCATCACTGTGCTGATATTCCAAAATTTCCCGATACGGCAATTTTATTTTTTATGCACAGCGGAGTTGACTATCTCGCACAAAAAAATCACTGTCCTTTGCTTATGGAAAAGCTTCCCCGCTTTTTGCAGGGCTGCCCTGTTTACAGCCTCAGTGAGAGAATATGCTTTTTAGACGGCGGACGAGGTGCGCCGCAGGCTGCTGACACCATAGAAACACTTTCTGCGCTGGGGGTTAAAAAAATACTTTCAGTGGGTATGTTTGGAGCATTTGACACAAGATTTGATGTGGGAGATATTATTGTACCCCCAAAAGCCTTTTCAGAGGAGGGAACCTCGCTTCACTACTATGAATCCATTGAGTACATAAAGCCGGATGAGAATATCAGGGACATTGCCCTTTCTCTTTCAAAGGGAAGCTCATATCCCATTGTTTCAACAGATGCCGTATATCGTCAGACCTTTTATAAAGAGCAGCTTTGGAGGGAAAAAGGAGCTGTGGGTGTTGATATGGAAACTTCTGCCATATTCAGTGTAAGCAGATTTTTAAAGCTAAAGGCGGCAGCTATGCTGATTTCCTCGGATATCCACCCTGAAAATGAACATTCACCCAAGTGGGAATGGAGGATAACAAAGGAGATGCGCTGCAATTTATTTGAGAAGGCGCAGCTTATAGCAGAGGCTATGCAATAAATTTTCCGGGGGGCAAAAAACGATATATTTATTTTGAGGTGCTGTCATATGCTGGATTTTCAGAAATTTTCAAAGAAATACAATGTCAGAAGGCTTAAAGAAAGTGATATAGGGCTTATCTTAAAGCTTTGTGAGAAAAACACCCTGTTTTATGAATACTGTCCGCCCTTTGCAACAGAAAAAACCATACTTGATGACATGAATGCCCTGCCTGACGGAAAAGGCAAGGCAGATAAATATTATATAGGATTTTTTAGCGGCAGCAGCCTGACAGCTGTTATGGATTTGATAGATGCCTACCCCAATGAGCAGACAGCCTTTATCGGTTTTTTCATGACCGATAGGTCTGTTCAAAGAAAAGGTGTGGGCACAGAGATAATAAAAGAGCTGAGCGAATATCTGAAAGCCGATGGCTATAAGCATATAAGGCTGTGCTGGGTAAAGGGGAATTATCAGAGCGAAAGCTTTTGGCACAAAAATTTATTTTTTGAAACAGGAATTTGCACTGCTACGGATGATTACACCATGATAGTTGCTCAAAGAGAGCTTTAAAGCCCTTATTATATAAGTAAAAACAAAAAGAAGATGGCTGTCACGCTTAAAGCGGCAGCCATCTTTTATTTTGTGTAAAAGTTTATCAAAATCAATTTTCATGCCCGGAATATGGCTTATGTTGATCTTTCTCTCTTGACAGAGCATATCTCTGATAGACCTTGCTGTCAAAAATTTTATGTTCTTCAATTTCTTTGTCATCATCTGAATTTGAAGAGCTGCTGTCTTTTTTATCTTCAGGCAGATCCGTCTTTGATAATTCTGCATTTTCTCTCAGAATCTCCCCTGTTTGGGCAAGGCCCTCGCCAATATCCTCAAGAAGGCTGCTAAAACGGCTTTCCAGCTCTGACAAAAGGCTTTCCTTTTGGGAGATAAATTTTGCACCGGAGCCGGTTTTATCATATGCCTTATCCAGCTTTATCTCCGATTCCAAAATATTTGCAGAGTTATTTAGCTTGCTCCTTTGTACATCTATTGTTTCCGTTCTTTCCAAAGAAGAGGATGCCTCTGTGATATTGGCAAGTATTTTATTTTGTACATCCTGCTTTGTTTTTATCTTGCTGCTCTTGGCTTTTTCCTCGGATTTTTTGGGGGTATCTGCCATATTTTTGAGCATGGCCTCCTGAAGCTGCTTGTCAATATCCTTTAGCTGCTGATTGAGCTGCTCAAGAGTGGACTTTATCACATCATCAGACATTCCCTTTTCGCCGGCTTCCTTTAAAAAGCGATTCTTTCGCTCAATAATATCTGCTTTCTGCTTATTCAAAGTATCAATGAGATTGACTGCTTTTCCATATAAAGAAATTGCAACGCTGTCCTTTCTCATTGCTTTTGTATCAGAGCCTCTGCCATGAAAAGACGTTTTGGACACACTTCTATTTATGGATGCTGTGTTTATAAAATTATTTTTATTTCCTGATATATGGATAGCTGAAAAATGCACAAAAAATCCTCCCTCAGAATATATTGAGCTTATTTGTTTTTAAATATCAAAACTTGCTTCTACATATATTATCGGCTGGTTATATTAAAAAGAAATATTTATTTTTCCCCTTTTTCAGCACATTTAAGACAAATTATGCTATAATAATAAAAAAATAAAGGAGAGGTTTTATGAGCCGGGAATTGGAAAATCTTGAAGGTGTAAAGGAGCTTATAGATTCTATTGCTGACTGCTATGATCTTCCATCAGATGAAGAAACAGAAGAAATGAATTTCTTGACGGGAATCAACTGGTCCGCAGAGGATTTGCAGGAAGCCTGCTGTGAATATTGGAGCCATAATTCTTTGGAGGAGACCGCATACTTTATGTTTCACGAAAGCTATCCTCCAACCAATGAAGTAAAAATGGCATTTTGGAAATACAAGCCGAATGTTGTGTTAAATGACAAGGAAGTTTACGAAAAATATCGCTTTGGAAAAGGAACTGTAAAAGCTTTGGAGCCACTTCCTTTAGAAGAGATATTGGAAAAGCTGAGAGAGGAATTTCCCAACTGGGAGGATGAAGATGCAGAAGGCGAAAAAAGCTGGCTTTTTTGCAGCCCAAATCAGAAGGAATATTGGACTGATACCGGCTTTAATATTTTTGAATACGGCAGGGAGACAGCTATTCAAAGAGAGCATCAGATATTGGTTTTTGAATGCCACAACATGAGCAAGGAGGAAATGAGCAAAATTTTCCAATGCATGGAAAGTTTTCAGTGCCCACTGCATATATGTGAAGAAAAAAACTTTTAGCTGCTGAACACTGTTTTTTCTTTTTATTCTCTGTTTTTACCTGCATTTTATATGTAAATTTAATATAAAGTGCAGGTATTTCTTTTTTAAAAACATACGCCTTCCTTTTTGAACCTCTGCAATGAAATTTATTTTATGTATGCAGGCAAAGCCTTTGATGACGTATAAAATCACGAAAAAATTTTCATGCTGCTGCATAAAATAACATGGTTAAAAAGCATTTTTCCATAAGCTTTTTATAAAATGCAGCAGAAAAAAGCAAAATGTCCGATTTTGTGATTAGGAAGGCATATTATTTATACAAAGAAATTTAAAAAATATTTAAATTTTAGGACAAATTTTAAAATATGCACAATTTGAATATGTATGCAGATTTATTGCATTTAAAAATTATGTAGAATATATTGAAAACCTGTTGAAAGACGGTGAATTATTGTTGAAAACACTTTTTCAGCCATGAAGCAAAGTCATAAAATCCCTTCATATCTAACAGCTTTTCAAATTTTTAACCACTATTTTATTCTAAGCTTCACCATATGTTGAAAGAATTTAAAATCCGATTTTTTGCGCCGGCTGATTTTGCAAAAATAAGATTTTATTGGATTTTTTCATTTGCTTTATGTAGATAAAATTTAATTTTCTTTTTGAAACAAAATACCTTTTTCTTTGTTTTGCGGCATTTTTCGACATTTCGCTTTAAATATTTTACATTTGCTGTTGCTTTTTCCTTGGCTTTATTGCTAAATTTTTTCCTGTTTTTTGGATAATAAATTGCTTATTTCACAAATTTGTTAATTTTTATGAAAATAATCTTTTATAAAGTGTTTCTCTGTCTGTAAACTGAGGGCGCATTTTGTCAAATAATGTCTTTTGCTGTCAGCGGATTCAAAATTTTAAGTTTATATAGTAATTCCGTAGTGTTTGTTTACAAAAATGAATGTATTTTTTTATATTATATAACGGAGCTTTATTCTTGCCCACTCTCGTCACGATATGTTAATATATGGTTACAATAAATTTTGCAATTCCAAGGAGGCACTAATGTAATGACAGAAAAAGTCAGGGTTTTAATTTCGGATGAAAGCTCCGAATTTTGCAGCAATCTAGAAAAGGCGCTCAGAGACAGGGGCCTGGAGACAATGATCTGTCCTCGCGACGGAAGAGCAGTTTTAAATTCCATAGAGCAATATGCCCCTCAAATTGTTATTATGGATATTTTTATGCCCACCATTGACGGAATAGGTGTCATAAACAAGGTGAAGGAGCGGACCAATCTGCCTGAGCCCATATTTATCATGACATCGGCATTTGACAGCCAGAATCTTGCCAGAGACATAATAAGCTCAGGGGCTTCCTATTATTTTATCAAGCCCTTTGATCTCAATGTGATGGCTGAGAGAATCATGTCATTTGCCCAGAACAACTTTTCTCATTCTAGCGTCGGCAGGATGGATGAGATAAACAATGCGGAGCTGGAAATAAGAGTAACTGAAAACCTTCATCTCATAGGTGTTCCGGCGCACATAAAGGGCTATCACTATTTGAGGGAGGCCATAATTTTGGCAATAGAAAATCCCGATATAATAAATTCTGTTACCAAGGAGCTGTATCCCACGGTTTCAAAAAAGTTTTCCTCAACCCCCTCAAGAGTTGAAAGAGCAATACGGCATGCTATCGAGGTTGCATGGGACAGAGGCGATGTGGATGTTTTAACAGAATTTTTTGGCTATACTATACACAATGCCAAAGGAAAACCCACCAATTCGGAATTTATTGCAATGATCGCAGACAAATTGAGACTTAAAATCAAAAGAGAGGCTGTACTTTTGTAATTTTACATAGGAATGTTATTTCTGCCTTTGACAGATGATTATAAAATTTTCGGCAGGCATATATCACAGATTTGATATGTGCCTGCCGCTTTAATTTTTGGGCACTATTCTTAAATGCCTCAGATTGAAATACTCTCTCACTTTTGCTACAATAATAAAATCAAAGGGGGAAGTCATATGCTTCATTTTATTTTGGGAAGAGCCAAAAGCGGCAAAACCTCATATATTCAAAGCCTGATTTCAAAAAGGGCTGAAAACAACTTAAAAACATATTTTCTGGTTCCTGAGCAGGCCACATTTCAAAATGAAAAGAAGCTCTGCTCAATTCTTCCTCCAAACAGCTACAAAACATCTGTAACAGGCTTCAGACAGCTCTCAGAAGCCATTTTTTCACTTTACGGAAAAAACGGGAAAAAGGAGGGCGGAGATGTTGAAAAGCTTTTGATAATGTCCTCCGCTGCCGGAATTTTAAGCAGCGAGCTTAGCTTTTACAAAAAATATCCTGCCAATGTTCCCTTTTTGCAGGAGCTTATAGCCCTTTATGACGAGCTTGCAAATTCCGGCACAAGCCCCTGCGACCTTTCACTTTTTTCCTTAAAGCAGCAAGACGGCATACTTAAAACCAAAACACATGAGCTGTCGCTAATTTTGGATCTCTATGAGCAGCTTTACAGCGAAAGCTATTCTTCTGAGGGTGAGGAATATGCCCGCTGTGCCCATCTTATAAATAAAAATTCCTCCTACTTTAAGGATTTCAACATATTTATAGATGACTTTGTAAGCTTCACCTATCCCCAAAGGCTTATTCTGCAAGCGCTCATAAATTCATGCAGCGATGTTTACATAGCCCTCAATGCCCAAAAATGTGAGGATGAGGCCTTTGCCTCCGCCTGTGAAACAATGCGCCTTTTAAAGCAGCACTGCTGCAAGAATGACATTCCTTTTGAGGAAACAGTATTAAATGAAAGCTTTATAAACGAGAATTTAAAGCCCTTGGAATGTGCAGCAGCAAGGCTGTATGCAGAGGATGAGGGAAAAAAATGCAGCAATCTTTACACCATATCTGCAAAAAATCCCACAGAGGAGCTGGAGAGCTGTGCTTCAATAATCAAAAAGCTTGTGCGGCAAAAAAATTTCAGGTTTAAGGATTTTGCCATATTTATACCGGATTTTGAAAAATATGCTCCGCTTATGGAAAATGTATTCAAAAGATATGAGGTGCCGTTTTTCTCGGATGAGCTTTCCTCAAAGGATTTTTCTCCCCTTGTAAGCGGCGTTGCAGCCGCTGCAAAAACAGCTGCCGGAATAAGGGATTTTGACCTTACCGATCTCGCCTTTTCCCCCATAAACGGAATTGATGTCATGGATGCAGGAGATTTTCTCAACTATTGCTATGTGTGGTCGCTCAGCTTAAAGGACCAGCTGTCGGAATTTAAAAATAATCCTCAGGGAATTAAGGAAAATTTTACCGACAAGGACAGAGAACAGCTTGCCGGCATAGAGAACACCAGAAAAAATCTTGCAGAGCCTATTATAAGGCTAAAAGCTGCCTTTTCAAAGGGGTCACTCAAGGATTCTGCCAAAGGGATATACAGCTATCTTCAGGAATGTAATGCTGTGAAAAACATATTTTCAATAGCGGCTAAAATGGATGATGCCGAAAGGGAGGAATTTTTATCAGAGCAAAATCAGGTGTGGGAAAAGCTTTGTGATATTCTGGATCTTTTTGTAAAGCTCTCCCCCTCTGTAAAAATAAGCTCTGCACAGTTTGCCGAGATTTTGACTATGGCTGTCTCCTCAATCAAGGTTTCAACCATACCTAAGGCTTTGGACCTTGTGGATATAGGTTCTCCTAAAAGGATGAGGACAGACGAGCCTAAATGCGTTTTTATATTAGGCACATCTATGGGAAGCTTTCCCCAAACAGCCTCTGAGAACCATATACTCAACGATCACGACAGATGCCTTATGATAGAGAACAGCCTTTTGGTGACAGATCTTTATTCTGAGGAGCTTTTGGAAAGGGCCGTATGTTACAGATGTCTTACTGCCGCCTCTGATTTTGTCTTTGTAAGCATATGCAGAAATGACTCTAAGGGCGAGGAGATGGTCCCCTCCTTTGTATTTTCCATGTGCCGCAAGCTGTCCTCTCATTCGAGCATAACACCCGACAGCCTTTTTCTTATTGAAAGCCCCCTGTCTTTAAGGGACCAGCTGGCAAAAAGCATAGGTGAAAACAACAGCGTTTCAGCTGCAATTAAATCCGCATCAGAGGAATGTCTTAGCAGCAAGGATATAGTGCGCATCGAAAATGCAAGGGGCAAAATCACGCACAAAATAGAAAACAGAGAGCTTGCCCAAAAGCTTTTTGGAAAAAATATGCTGCTTTCGCCGTCGCAGGTGGAATGTTTTTACAGCTGCAAATACAAATATTTTCTCAAATACGGCCTGAAGCTAAAGCCCCTTTTAAAGGCAAAGCTGGACAATATGCAGACAGGCACGCTGATACATCACCTTTTGCAGTTTATCTTAGAAAAATATGGCAAAACAATTGACGAAAGCAGGCTTCCTGAAATTGAAAAGGAACTTTTGAAGGAAACTGACAATTATATAAAATCCAGGATAACCGATTCCTCCTCTGTTTCTTCAAGGGAGAGATATAACTTTTACAGCATAGCCCGCTGGGTTCTTGAGCTTATAAAATATCTGGCGCTGGAATTGGGGCAAAGCAAATTCACACCCCAATTTTTTGAAATGCCCATAAAAGAGGGGGAAATGGTGGAGCCTGTAAAATTAAAGAGCAGGTTTAAGGAGGTGTCAGTCTTTGGAGTTGTAGACAGGGTGGACACCGCACAGATAGACGGAAAGAATTATGTGAGAATCATAGATTACAAGTCCGGCAGCAAGGACTTTCTTTTGGGAGATGTGATGGAGGGCTTGAACATGCAGATGCTCATATATCTTTTTTCCATATGGGAAAACGGCAAAGCCTGCTTTCATGACCCTATTCCGGCCGGCATACTCTATCAGCCTTCTTTAGGAAAATATGTAAATGCAGGGAGAAATGAAAAGCTTAAGGCCCAAAGCGAGCACAACAAGGGCTTTAAAATGAACGGACTTCTCTTAAATGACCTCAAGGCATTAGAGGGCATGGATAAAAACTTGAACGGAGAATTTATTCCCTTTAAGGGCAGCAAAGACAAGGGGGATTGGACATTCTCCATAGAGGAATTTAAGATCCTTAAAAATCTGGTGGAAAAAAAGCTCATTGATATGGCTGAAAGCCTTTCTGACGGAGATATTTCCGACCTGCCTGCCAAAAAGAAAAACATACTCCACTGTGAATATTGCGATTATTATTCTATTTGCAGCCACAGAAAAGACGGCGAGGGAAAGGAAATAGCGGATATCAAAAAAGAGGAATTTTTAAAGGAGGCAGAGGAATATGTCAAGGATTAGCTTTACACAGGAGCAGCAGAGCGCCATTTTGTCAGATGGCGGAAATATCCTTGTCTCTGCCGCCGCAGGAAGCGGAAAAACCGCAGTTCTTACAGAGAGGGCAATAAGGAAGCTTATAGATGACAAAATACCTGCTGACCGCCTTATGATAGTAACCTTTACAAGGGCATCAGCTGCCGAAATGAAAGCCAGAATACTTAAAAGGCTTTCGGAAATTTCATCGCAGCAGCCAAAAAATATGTTTGTAAGAAGGCAGATCTCACTCTTTGAAAGAGCAAGAATAGGAACCATACACTCCTGCTGTGCAGAAATATTAAGGGATAATTTCAGCCTCCTGGGGCTCCCTTCTGATTTCAGACTTGGTGAAACGGACGAAATAAAAAAAATAGAGCTTTCCTCTGTCGAAAAAATTTTAGAGCAGGGCTTTTCAAGTAAGGATCCTGTTTTTTTAAGCCTTGCGGAGCTGCTTGGGGCAAGAAGGAACAACAAAGAATTTCCGCTTGCTATTTTAAAGCTGCTCAATTTTGCCCGCTCTGTTCCCTTTTACAGCCAATGGCTGGATGATATGCCCTCAAGATATTCTGCTCCTGTTGCAAAGGGCTCATCAATATGGGAACAGATAATATTCAAGGAGGCAGAAAGAGAATTGCATACAGCCCTTTCATTTTTCTTCAAGGCGGAGGAATTCTGCTGTGATGACAGGGGGCTTTCACCGTACAGAGAAGCCATAGAAAGGGACATTGAAGCCTTAGAGGAGCTGGAGGATTATATAGAATTCAAGGATCTGGACCGCTCCTATGAATTTTTAAATTCCTTTAAATTCGCATCCTTAAAGGCTGCAAAGGATGCAGATGCAGATGACAAGGAATATGCCAAAGCATTGCGCGAAAAGGGCAAAAAAGCCTTTTCCAACATAAAGGAAAAGCTCATTTTAAGCTCATACAGTGATTTTTGCAGCGATTTAGGCTATTTTAAGCCAATTGTACAGGAGCTTTTTGACATTGCAAAAAAGGCAGACCGGCTTATTTTAAGTGAAAAGCTGAAGGAAAAGGTGATAGATTTTTCCGACCTTGAGCAGCTTTCCTTAAAGCTGCTGCTCAATAAAAACCCCGACGGAAGCTTTGATAAAACCGATGCGGCAATAAAGCTTTCAAAAGAGATAGATGAAATAATGATAGACGAATATCAGGATGTAAACGAGGTTCAAGATGCCATCTTAAAGGCCGTTTCCAACGGAAAAAACCGCTTTATGGTGGGAGATGTAAAGCAGAGCATATATCGCTTCAGACAGGCGTGCCCTGCCCTTTTTATAAATATGCTCTCTTCCTTTAACACTCAAAAGGGCATATACCCGAGGAAAATACTTCTCAACGGAAATTTCAGAACAAGAAGCGAAATAACCGATTTTATAAACCATATTTTCCTCAACCTGATGACAGAAGAGGCATCTGAAATAAATTACAGTGACGGACACAAGCTTATACCCATGATAAAAGATCCCTGCTGCCTTTGTGACCCTGTTGAAATAATCCTTGTAGAGCAATGCAGTGAGGTTTCCTCCCAAGAGGCTGAGGCAGGCTGTGCGGCAAGAAAAATAAAGCAGCTGCTGCAATCGGGCTTTACTGTCAAAGACAATGAGCAAAGCCGGCCCATTGAAGCCTGCGATATAGCCATTTTAATGCGAAATCCCAAAAACAAAGCCCATATATATCAAAGGGCTTTGGAAAAGGAGGGAATAAAGTCCTCTGCCTTAAAGGATGAGGATTTTCTCACCTCCTTTGAAATAAAGCCAATGGTTAATTTGCTTTCTGCCATATGCAACCCCACAAAAAGCATGGAGCTGTCAGGTGCGATGCTCTCCCCATTATTCGGCTTTACAGATGAGGAAATATCACAGATAAAAACACAGCACAGCGCAAAAAATCTTTATTCCTCACTTCATATGTGCAAGGACGGCTCAAAGGGAAAGGATTTTAAAATCTACTTTGATTCACTTCTGGCCTTTTCAAAAACCAACACACCTGCTTCACTAATTTCCAAAATATATTATGACACAGGCTATAAGACCATCTGCTCTGCAATGGATGGGGGGGAATATATGGAGGACAATCTCAACCTTCTTCTCATCTATGCCCAAAGCTTAAAGGAAAGAGGCTCCCTGTCTTTGAACGGATTTTTAAAGGCATTGGAGGCAATGAAAGAAAATTCCGTCTCCTTTTCTTCAAAGGGCATATCGGGCAGAGACTGTGTGAGCATAACCTCCATACACTCCTCAAAGGGGCTTGAGTGGCCTGTGGTTTTGCTGTGTGAAACCTCCTCAAGCTTTTCCTTTTATCAAAATGACCTTATAAGCAGCTATATATTGGACAGGGATCTGGGCTTTGCCTCTTTAAGACAAGACAGTGCTCTTAAACTGCAATTTCCCACAGTGCCTCTTGCCTCTGCAAGAAGCCTGAATAAAAGGCTTTCAACAGCTGAGGAGATGAGACTTCTCTATGTTGCTCTTACAAGAAGCAAGGAAAAGCTCATTATAACAGGCTCTGTTGCCGACACACAAAAAAGGCTTTCCGACAATCTTGATATGGGGGATGATTCGGTTTATCCTGACATAGTATATTCAAAGAAAAACTATCTTGATTGGATATTGACAGGCATGAAAATAGACGATATTGAGGGATTTTATAAAAATAAACTCATAAAGCTGACAGCTGAAAAATATGATGAATGTGAGGAGCAAAAAACTCAGGAGGCTTCTTTTGACTTTTCAGGCGATGAGCAGATAAAGGATGATATACTTAAAAGATTATCCTTTGTCTATCCCTTTGAGCGCTGCTCTAAAATCCCTTCTAAAATAGCAGCCTCTCAGCTTTCGGGAAATCTCAAGTCAGCCTATGTCTTTTCAAAAAAGCCGGAATTTGCCCTCGGCAAGGGACACATGGGAAGCCAAAGGGGAAATGCCTTTCACAAATTCATGCAGCTTTGCTCCTTTTCAAATGCCAGAGAAAATGCAGAAAAGGAAGCGGAAAACCTGGTTTCCTTAAACCTTTTGAGGGAGGATGAAAAAGAGCTGCTGTCCTTTTCAAAAATAGAAGGGCTTCTTTCAGGTCATATAGGCGACATAATATTTTCATCCGACAAAATATTGAGGGAATACCGATTCTTTGCTCCTGCTTACGTTTCGGAAATTTCAAGGGAGCTTTGCGATGACATGGGAAATTCAGCCATGCTTGAGGGAGTTGCCGATCTTATAGCCATAAAGGACAACAGGCTTTACATAATAGATTATAAAACAGATATAGTGCGAAATGAAGAGGAGCTGAGGGATCTTTATAAAAATCAGGTGCTGCTTTATAAGGATATGCTTTCCTTCTCCTTTTCCCTGCCTGTAAGCGGCGTATTTCTCTATTCCTTTCATCTGGAAAAAGAAATTTCTGTTTAGCCCTTGACATAAGAAAGCTTATGTGCTAGTATATACTGGTAAAACAAAGCAGAACGAATCAGGTTCTCACCTGCGAGCTTCAAGCGAGCATGGTTAATATCAAAAAAGATGTTAACGGGTGTGGATTGTTCTGTCTGCGCTCGTTTTTAATTTCATTAGATGGAGGTGCTTTGACATTAGCATTAAGGAACTGCTAATCAACGAGGATATTAAGGACAGAGAGGTCAGAGTAATTAACAGCAACGGTGAGCAGATGGGTATAATGTCCATCGACGATGCTTTGAACCTTGCTTACGAAAACAATCTCGATCTGGCAAAGATTGCTCCCGGAGCAAATCCCCCTGTCTGCAAGATCATGGATTACGGCAAGTATCGCTTCGAGCAGACAAAGAAGGAAAAGGAAGCTAAGAAAAACCAAAAGGTGATTGAGCTCAAGGAGGTTCGCCTTTCCTTGAATATTGATGTGGGCGACATTAACACCAAGGTCAATCAGGCTGCCAAGTTCTTCAAGGACGGAGCAAAGGTGAAGGTTTCCATCAGATTCAGAGGCCGTGAAATGGCTCATCCTGAATTGGGTGTTGAAGTAATGGAAAAATTTGCTGATAGATTATCCGACATAGCAGTTGTTGAAAAGCCTGCAAAATTAGAAGGCAGAAACATGCTTATGTTCATGGCAGCAAAACCAACTAAGTAAACTGAGGAGGAAATAAAAATGCCCAAGCTCAAGACACACAGTGGTGCTAAGAAGCGTTTTAATCTTACCAAAAACGGAAAAGTAAAGCGTGCTCACGCTTTTAAGAGCCATATTCTCACAAAGAAGCCTACAAAGCGCACAAGAAATCTTCGCAAGAGCGCTATGGCTGACAAGACAAACGCAAAGGTTATCAAGCAGTTGATTCCCTACAAGTAAAAACCACTAACTAAATTATAACTACGGAGGTAAAGAACCATGGCTCGTGTTAAGGGTGCTATGATGACCAGAAAGAGAAGAAAGAAGGTTCTCAAGCTCGCTAAGGGATACTTCGGCGGCAAGAGCAAGCTCTTTAGAACAGCTAAAGAAGCTGTTATGAAATCCGGTCAGTATGCATATATCGGAAGAAAGCAGAGAAAGAGAGATTTCAGACGTCTTTGGATTACAAGAATCTCCGCCGGCTGCAAGGCTAACGGAATGAACTACTCCACCTTCATGAACGGTCTCAAGAAGGCAGGAATTGAGCTGAACAGAAAGATGCTTTCTGAACTTGCAATCTCTGATGCAGCTGCTTTCACAGCTCTTTGCGAAAAAGCAAAGGCTGCCCTTTAATCAACTTTCAAACGTCCGTCCTTTTAAGTGGCGGACGTTTTCCCTATTCAATTATTTTCTATCCGGATATGCATTTTAACATTTTCAAGTCATATCCGGCTGAAAATTTTTGAAAATAAACATAAGGAATCCAAAGATGCAAAGAATAACATCTAAAGAAAACAAAAAGATAAAGCTGCTTTCAAAGCTTCTTTCATCACAAAAGGAAAGAAGTGAGAGCGGTCTCTTTGTGCTTGAAGGACTGCGCCTTACTGATGACGCCTTAAAATCCGATGTGAAAATCAGAGAAATTTTTCTGACAGAGGAATTTCTTGCTAAATTTGAGCAGAAGCTCCTTCCCCTTTTGGATAAGGGGTGCCAGATATATATAATAGATGATTTTATCCTTCCCAAAATAACCGATACAAAAACACCTCAGGGAATTGTGGCTTTGGCAGAGGGAAAAATTGCATTGTCCTGCCTTCCCTTTGATATGTCAAAAGGCTCTCTCCTGCTTTCTGATCTTCAGGACCCGGGAAATTTGGGAACGATAATAAGATCTGCTGCCGCCTTCGGACTTTCTGCCGTGATATTGACAGGCTGCTGCCCATCAGTTACCTCTCCAAAGGTTCTGCGCTCATCTATGGGCGGTGCTTTCAAGCTGCCCTTGATCTATTTTGAAAACGAATTTGATGCGCTCTCTGCCTTAAAAGAAAGAAATATACCCACATATGCCGCTTTTTTGGATAAGGAGGCTGTCAATATGGATGATATATCCCTAAAGGGAGCATGCGTTGCCATAGGCAACGAGGGCAGCGGATTAAAGGAAGGCTTTGCAAAAAGCTGTGACAGCAAAATCATAATACCCATAGCGGAAAATTCAGAATCCTTAAATGCCTCTGTGGCAGGCTCTATTTTCGCATGGGAGATAGGTCGAGCAGGTAATTGATATGGAAAGAGACGCTCTCTGGCTTTGGTTTACAGAAATTTTCGGGCTTTCCTCAAACAGGACTAATATGATTTTAAAGAAATATAATTCTATTGACGGCCTGTTTAAAATTCCCGAATCGGTTCTTATGAATGATGACCTCTTTTCTCTCAAGGAGAAAAAGGAGATTATCATGTGCGACACCATCCATCAAAAAAGAAAGATTGCAAATCTTCTTTCAAAGGGGATCCATGTCATTTCAATAGACAATCCCCTATACCCCACGCTTTTAAAGAACATAACAAATCCCCCCTTTGTGCTTTTTTGTGCAGGAAATACCCAAAGCCTTAATTCAAGCTATCCCATAACAATTGTGGGTACAAGAAATCCGGATGAATACGGAAGAAAATCCGCAAGGAACATATCAGGCGAGCTTGCCTTGCTGGGAGCCTGCATAGTAAGCGGCCTTGCCAACGGCTGCGACAGGGAATGTCACATGGCGGCTGTTGAAAACAACGCCAGCACCATCGGAGTGTGTGCCTGCGGGATAAATATAGATTATCCCAAGGAAAGCCACAGCATGAAAAAAGAAATATGCAGAAACGGCTGCATAATAAGCGAATTTCCCATAAACTATCCTGTCCGCAGGCAGAACTTTGCCATAAGAAACAGGATTCTTTCAGGGCTTTCTCTTTCCACCATTGTGATTCAATGCACTGTCAAAAGCGGAACTATGCTTACGGCAAATTATGCAATAGGTCAGGATAGGGATGTATATGTGCTCACAGGAGATCCCTACAATCCTCTTTCACAAGGTCCGCTATCCCTTTTGCAGGATGGGGCATCCCCCTTTATAGAAAGCCTTGCCATAATAGAACATTACAGAAATATTTACAAAAAACCACTTATATTACCTCAAGCAGCAGATAATAATTTAAAAGTGGATGCAGCAGCGTTTAAGGGGAAAAATAAAAATTCCAAAGCGAAAAAGATTTTTGATAACACTCTGCCTGAAAAAAAGGAGAGCTGCTGCAATAATGACGAGAAAAAGAAAATTTTGGACAGCTTGCCCAAGGAGCAAAGGGATGTCCTGCTGCTTTTGGGGAAGAAGCCGTTGCAGATAGATGAGCTGGCTGCTAAAACCGCTCTGCCATCTTACAGACTTTTGTCAATCCTCACCGAGCTGGAGCTTGTTTCATATATACAGGCTATGCCCGGCGGAATGTACAAATCTCTTTTATAACTTGACCTGTAAAGTGAGTGAATTTTTAATATGAACAACCTTGTAATTGTGGAGTCCCCTGCAAAAGCAAAGACAATTCAGAAATATCTGGGCAAGGATTATTCTGTGATTGCCTCTATGGGGCACATAAGAGATCTGCCCAAATCTAAAATCGGAGTAGATATAGACAACAATTTCCAGCCCCGGTATGAGGAGATAAAGGGCAAGGAATCGCTTATAGCCGAATTGAAAAAAGCTGCCAAGGCGTCGGATTTTGTATATCTTGCAACCGACCCCGACCGTGAGGGCGAGGCTATAAGCTGGCATCTTGCAGCCATGCTGGATCTGCCGACAGATGAAAACAACCGTGTCACCTTCAACGAAATAACTAAAAGCGGAATTTTAAAGGGCATGGAGCATCCCAGAAGCATTGACATGAATCTGGTGGATGCCCAGCAGGCAAGAAGGATACTTGACAGGATAGTGGGCTATAAGCTGTCCCCCTTTCTTTGGAGAAAGGTCAGAAGAGGCCTTTCTGCCGGAAGAGTTCAGTCTGTTGCCGTGAGACTTATTTCCGACAGGGAAAATGAGATAAAGAATTTCAAGCCTAGGGAATATTGGTCCTTGGAGGCATCGCTTAAACGCCAGCACGACAGAAGCAAATTCAAAGCCCTTCTTTCTTTAAAGGACGGAAAAAAGCTGGAAATAAACAATGCCGAAGAGGCAGAGGCAATATTGAAGGAAACTGAAAATGCCCAATTTATTGTTTCCTCTGTAAAAAAAGCGGTGAAGAGAAAGAACCCTCCCCCACCCTTTACCACCTCCACATTGCAGCAGGAGGCCTCAAGAAAGCTGGGCTTTCAGGCAAAAAGAACAATGAAGGTGGCTCAGGAATTATATGAGGGCATCGACCTTGACAAAATTGGCGCCGTCGGTCTTATAACCTATATGAGAACCGACTCTCTCAGGGTTTCTGCCGATGCACAAAAGGAAGCAGAGGAATTTATAGGCAAAAACTATTCAAAGGAATATCTTCCATCCTCCAGAAGGGTTTACAAATCCAAAGGCAATGCACAGGATGCCCACGAGGCTGTAAGGCCTACCATGCCCTCCCTCACCCCGTCACAGGCAAAGGCATCCCTCACCTCAGATCAGTTCAAGCTGTATAAGCTTATCTGGGAAAGATTTATTGCCAGCCAGATGGCATCAAAGCTTTTGAACACCTCCTCTGTGGATATAAAGGCCGGCGATTACACATTCAAGGCTAGCGGATTTTCAGTTAAATTTGACGGATATTCCGCCCTTTATGAAGAGAGCACCGATGACAAGGAGGAAAAGAGCAAGGAGCTGCCTCCCCTGGAGGAAAATGAGGAGCTGAAGCTTATGTCCCTTGACAAGGAGCAGCATTTCACAGCCCCTCCACCCAGATATTCCGAGGCCTCTCTCATAAAGTCCTTGGAGGAAAACGGAATAGGCAGACCTTCCACATATGCACCCACAATCACTACTATACTTGCAAGGGGCTATGTGGAGAGAAGCCAGAAAAATCTCATCCCCACGCCGTTGGGCGAGGCTGTCACCGAGCTTTTAAAGGAGCAGTTTAAAAATATTGTAAACGTCAAATTTACCGCCTCTATGGAGGAGCAGCTGGATATGGTTGAAACAGGCGATGTGGAATGGGTGAAAACACTGGACGATTTCTACAAGGACTTTTCAGCTACGCTCTCAAATGCCGAGAAAAACATGGAGGGCAAAAGGGTAAAGGTTCCGGCAGAGGAAACAGATGTTGTATGCGAGCTGTGCGGAAGAAAAATGGTCATCAAGGTGGGAAGATTCGGCAAGTTTTTGGCCTGCCCCGGATTCCCCGAATGCAAAAACACAAAAAAGATAGTGGAGCCTACAAAGGGAAACTGCCCTGTGTGCGGCAAAAAAATAATTGCCAAAAAATCCAAAAAGGGCAGGACCTTCTACGGCTGTGAGGGCTATCCCGACTGCAACTTTATGACATGGGATCTTCCCTTGGAGGAAACCTGTCCCAAATGCGGCAAAACCCTGTTTAAAAAGACCGGCAGAAACGGCATAATCCACTGTCTGGGCGAGGGCTGCGACTTTTCAAAGCCCATCTTTAAGAAGGATGAATAAATTTTATGGTAAAGGTTATAGGTGCAGGCTTAAGCGGCTGTGAAGCCGCCTGGGCGCTTGCCCAAAGAGGCATAGAAACAGAGCTTTATGAAATGAAGCCCTATAAAAAATCAGCGGCTCACAAAAATGACAATTTGGCAGAGCTTGTCTGCTCTAACTCCTTGAAGGCATCAAGGCTCAATTCGGCATCCGGACTTTTAAAGGAGGAGATGAGGCTTTTAGGCTCCCTTATTATGGAATGTGCCGAAAAAACTCAGGTGGGCGCAGGCGGAGCTATGGCTGTTGACAGGGATGCCTTTTCTCTTCTGGTGACAGAAAGAATAGAGAGCCATCCTCTCATACACCTGAAAAGAGAGGAGATAACCCGTATAGATGGGGATACTCCCACAATAATAGCCACAGGACCTCTTTCCTCTGAGGGCATAAGCTGTGAGATTGCAAGGCTGACAAAGGATGAGGGCCTCAGCTTTTATGATGCGGCAGCTCCCATTGTGGAATTTTCCTCCATAGATATGGAAAAGGCCTTCTGGGCAGCAAGATATGAAAGAGGAGAGGCAGACTATATAAACTGCCCCTTTAACAAAGAGGAGTATGAGCTTTTTTACAATGAGCTTGTAAATGCCCAAAGGGCAAAGCTTCATGAATTTGACAAGATAAATGTTTACGAGGGCTGTATGCCCATTGAAATATTGGCTTCAAGAGGAAAGGATTCCATGAGATACGGCCCGCTGAAGCCGGTGGGCTTGATAGATCCAAAAACCGGCAGAAGGCCGTGGGCCTGTGTGCAGTTAAGAGCCGAAAACAGAGAAAAAACCCTTTTCAATATTGTGGGATTTCAGACCAACCTTAAATTTTCCGAGCAGAAAAGAGTTTTCTCTATGATTCCGGGCTTAGAAAATTCCGTTTTTGCAAGATATGGGGTTATGCACAGAAACACATTCATAAATTCCCCTCTTGTGACCGGTGAAAGGCTTACCCTAAAGGACAACCCCAACATCAAATTTGCAGGTCAGATAACAGGCGTTGAGGGTTATCTTGAATCTGCCCTCACAGGTATTGTGGCAGGCATAGATTTTTTCCTTTATATGAGCGGCAGAAAAAGTATAGATTTTCCTTTAACCTCCATGACAGGTGCGCTTTTAAAGCACACACAGGATGCAACCAGCAAAAATTATCAGCCGCAGGGAGCTGCTATGGGGCTTCTTTTGCCTTTGGAGGAAAAGATAAAGGACAAGCAGGAAAGATATGAAAGGATAGCCCAAAGAGCGGTGGCAGATTTTAAAAAGGCGATAAAAGATATATAGGAGGGAAAAAGTTGAAAATTATTTTGGACGGAATGGGCGGAGATTTAGCTCCGACCGAGGTTTTAAAGGGAGCTTATGAGGCTGTAAAGGAGCTAAAGATTTCTGTTATAATGACAGGGGACGAAAACAGGATAAAGGAAGCTGCAAAAAAGGAAAGCATACCTTTAGACAACATAGAAATTGTAAACGCACCCTTGGTCATACCTATGGATGCAGATCCCTCACTTATTTTAAAATCCTATAAGGAGTCCTCAATGGCAAAGGGACTTTCACTTTTAGCTGAGGGAAAGGGCGATGCCTTTGTTTCCGCCGGCTCAACCGGAGCCCTTTTATTTGGCTCCACATTTATTGTAAAGAGAATAAAGGGCGTAAAAAGACCTGCCATAGGGACAATGATACCCACAGCCAAAAAGAAGCCCTATCTTCTTTTGGATGCAGGAGCCAACCACGATTGCAGAAGCGATATGCTAAAGCAGTTTGCATTTATGGGCAAGGCTTATTGCGAGGGTGTGCTGAAAATAAAAAATCCCTCTGTTGCCTTAATCAACATAGGAACAGAGGAGCACAAGGGCGACGATTTGAGAAAAGAAGCCTATCAACTTTTAAAAGCGGAAAAAAGCCTTAATTTTATAGGAAATGCAGAAGCCAGATCACTCCCTTTGGGAGAATGTGACATAGCAGTGTGCGACGGCTTTACCGGAAATATCATATTGAAGCTTTCAGAGGGCTTTGGAAAATTCATATCCATTTCCTTAAAGGACATTTTATTTGCCAACCTTTCAACAAAGCTTTCCGCTTTGGTTTTAAAGAAAAGAATAAGCGCTTTTAAATCACTTATGGATTATAAGGAATACGGCGGTGCGCCGCTTTTAGGCGTGAGAAAGCCTGTTATAAAGGCCCACGGCTCATCTGATGCAAGGGCATTTAAAAATGCTGTGAGACAGGCATATTTCTGTGTGGACGGAAATATTTGCAGCAAGCTGGAGGAACTTTTGTCACAGGAAAAGGAGGCTGCCGATGTCGACTAAAAATCTTCAGAGAACAATCAACTACACATTTAAGGATCAGATGCTTTTAAATACAGCGCTCACCCATTCTTCCTATAAGAATGAGCAGAAAAATGTGGCAAACGACAACGAGAGGCTGGAATTTTTAGGTGATGCTGTTTTATCCATCATTGTTGCCGATTATATATTCAAGCACAAAAAGGTGGCAGAGGGCGAGCTTACTAAAATAAGGGCGTCTTTGGTGTGTGAAACGGCACTTGCACAGTTTGCAGAAAAGATAAATCTCGGCTCTTATCTGCTTTTGGGAAAGGGAGAGGAGCACAACGGCGGAAGAGAGCGCCCGTCCATAGTTTCCGATGCCTTTGAAGCGCTTATTGCCGCAATCTATTTGGACGGCGGCATGGATGAAGCCTCCAGATTCGTGCTGCCCTTTATCACCGATCTTGTTGAAAACGCGACAGGGGCAGACCTTCACGATTATAAAACCCAGCTTCAGGAGATAATCCAGCAGAATCCTGAGGAAAAGGTTGTCTATCACCTTATTTCCGAAACAGGACCTGACCATGACAAGGAATTTGTGGTTCATGTGCTTTTAAATTCCAATGTTATAGGAAAAGGTGCAGGCAAAAGCAAAAAAGGCGCTGAACAGGCTGCTGCCAAAGAGGCCTTGATGCTGATGGGTGTGCTGTAATGTCAGAGCACGGAAACATATCCATCTTTGTGCCCCATATAGGCTGTCCCCACATATGCTCCTTCTGCGATCAGAGGGCTATATCGGGAAAGACAAAGGCCCCCTCTGCACAGGATGTGGTGAATGCCTGTCTTGAAGCCAAGGAAAAAAAGGGCAAGAAAAATTTAGAGCTTGCCTTTTTCGGCGGAAGCTTTACAGGGCTTTCAAGAAGCTATATGACAGAGCTTTTAGGAGCTGCCCAGCCCTTTTTGGGAAATCTTATAGAAGGAATACGGCTTTCTACAAGGCCGGACTTTATAAATGAAGAAATTCTCACCATCTTGAAGATGTACCATGTGACATCTATTGAATTGGGCTCTCAGAGCATGTGCGATGATGTGCTTTTTGCCAACCTGAGAGGCCACAGCAGAGAGGATACCATAAAGGCTTCATCACTCATAAAAAGCTTTGGCTTTTCTTTGGGGCTTCAGATGATGACAGGACTTTATATGTCCGATTTTGAAAAGGATGTAAAAACCGCCCGGGAAATAATATCCATCCTTCCTGACACGGTCAGGATATATCCCACCATCACCATAAAGAACACCTACCTTGCCGAGCTTTACAACAGCAAAAGGTATGCTCCGCAGGATTTGGAAGAGACAGTTGAGCTTTGCTCTAAGCTTGTAACCATGTTTGACAATGCCGGCATAAGGGTAATAAAGGTGGGGCTTCATCCCTCCTTGGAGCTGGAGGAGAAAATTGTAGCAGGTCCCTATCACAGGGCATTCGGGGAGCTGGTCATGAGCAGAATAATGCGCCAAAGGCTTTCAGAGCTTCTTGAAAATGTTCCTGCAGGCGATGTGCAGGTACACATTAAAAAAGGAGAAACAAGCAAGCTTGTAGGTCAAAAAAGGAGCAATATATTATATTTTAACAAATTGGGCTACAACATAAAAATAGTTGAGCAAGAGGGAATCCCTCCTCTTTCACCCCAACTTCAAACACATGAGGAGGAGCATTTTTGAAACTAAAGGCACTGGAAATACAGGGCTTCAAATCCTTTGCAGATAAAATAAAGCTTAATTTTGACAGCGGAATAACCGCCGTTGTAGGTCCTAACGGTTCAGGAAAAAGCAACATTGCCGATGCGGTCAGATGGGTTTTGGGAGAGCAGTCGGTCAAAACCCTGAGAGGTCAGAAGATGGAGGACATCATCTTCAACGGAACAAAGCAGCGAAATGCACAGGGCGTTGCAGCTGTGACGCTTGTGATTGACAACAGCGACAAAAGCCTTCCCTTTGATTCAGATGAGATATTTGTCAGCAGAAAGCTTTACCGCTCCGGGGAAAGCGAATACCGCATAAATGACAGCTCTGTTAGGCTCAAGGACATATACGAGCTGTTTATGGATACAGGCATAGGAAGAGACGGCTATGCAATAATAGGTCAGGGCAAGGTTGCTGAAATTGTATCGGCAAGAAGCAGAGAACGGCGAGAAATATTTGAAGAGGCAGCAGGAATTTCCAAATTCCGATACAGAAAGCAGGAGGCAGAAAAGCAGCTTTCACTTTCAGAGGAAAATCTTTCAAGGCTGCTGGATATAAAATCGGAAATAGAGGGCAGACTGGAGCCTTTGAAAATACAGAGTGAAAAGGCGAAGAAATACTTAAGCTATGCACAGGAAAAAAAGCAGCTGGATATATCTCTTTCAATACATCAGCTTTCATTTCTCAACAAAGAGAATTTTGCAAATGAGGACAGGCTTATCATAGCCTCCAATCAGCATGATGAGGCTAAGGAGGAATTTGCCCAAAATGAAGAGGAATACAGCCTAAAATTAGAAAATTCAAAGAAAATAAATTCCGATATTGAGGATTTAAGGGCAGAGCTTTCCAAGGTAAATGACGAGGTGTCATCCCTAATCTCCAAAAACGCTGTCATAAACAATGATATTGAGCACTTTAAAAAATCAATGGATGAAATTTCGGATTCCTTGAAAAAATCCGACAGCTCCAAGGAGGAGCTTTTGAAGGAGCTGGAAAGTTTAAAGTCTGAAAAGGAGCAAAAGCTTCTTGACCTTTGCTCTATAAGCGATATGCTAAAGGAAAAAAAGCAGGAAAAAAGCCTGCTGGATAAGCAGCAAAGTGATATTTTAAAAGCTATTGAGGATTCCAAAATAAAAAGAAGCGGCATATTTGAGGCAATCGAAAAGGCCAGGGTGAATATGGCATCGTCAAAATCGGTTATTTCCGAAAGCACCCAAAGGCTTTGCCAGATAGATTCCGGAAAGCTGGAATTTAAAAGCCAGATAGAAAGCATAAAAAGAGAGCTTTTGGATTGCGACACGCTTTCAGAGCAGACAGAAGGCAAGCTTTTGGATATTGACAATGAAATTTCCGGATATATTTTGAAAAGGCAGTCAAGGGAAAAAAAGCTTTCTGAAAAAAAGCAGAGAGTTTTGGAAATAAAAGAGGAAATACACAGAAAAGAGGAAAGAGCAAGGCTGCTTGAGGACATGGAAAATTCTATGGACGGCTTTGTAGGAAGCGTAAAGCTTATTATGAAATCCTCTAAAGCAGGAAGGCTAAAGGGGATAATAGGAACTGTTTCCTCCCTTCTTACAACAGATGAAAAATATTCCACAGCCATTGAAATAAGCCTTGGGGCAAGCCTTCAGAACATTGTCACAGAAAACAGCGAAAGCGCCAAAAGTGCAATTTTTCTTTTAAAAAATCAAAAGGCAGGCAGGGCAACCTTTCTCCCTATTGACACCATAAAGGGAAATGATGCCGATTTTAAAAGCCTTTCACTTATGGAGGGCTTTGTGGGAAGGGCATCCGAGCTTATCAGCTTTGAGCCTCGCTTCAAGGATATTTTCAGCTATCTTTTAGGAAGGATAATCATTGCAGAGGATTTGGATCACGCAATGGCAATCGCAAAAAAAAGCTCTAACCGTTACAGGGTTGTAACCTTGGATGGTCAGGTGATAAATGCAGGAGGCTCCATGACAGGAGGCTTTGTTGCAAAATCCTCGGGACTTCTCAGCCGAAGAGGAGAAATTCAAAGGCTTAAGGAGGATAGCAGCCGTCTTGCTGCCTCCATAGAAAAGGACGAGGAGGATATAGCCTTATACGATAGGGAGCTTATCGGAATAAATGCAGAGATAAATGCCTGCGAGGAAAGAAAAAAGACTCTCAACGAGGATATGCTGAGGGCAAAAATGCAGGAAAAATCCCTTGCAGTACGTCTTGCAGAAAAAGAAAGGTCGCTTTTTGACATAGAGAAGGAGCAGCTTCTTGTGGAAAAAAGGATTGAGGAGCTTAAGGGACAGGATTCTTTATCCGACAACCTTTTTGAAAGCCTTAACAATGAGCTTAACAGTCTTCAGGCCTCACTTAACACACTCGGGGAAAAAAGGGACAGCCTAAGAGCAAAAAAAGAGCAGCTTTTGCAGCAGGAAAGCAATGACAATGCCCAACTGCTTGTCCTTAAAGGCAGCATAGAAAATTTCCAAAAGGACATTCAAAACAGGCTGCTTATGATAAATTCCAATGAGGATATGAAAAAGGAAGGGCTTTTAAAGCTGGTTGACCTTAAAAAGAAAGTGGAGGACTCTCTCAAGAAGCTTCAGATTCTTACTGCTGAGGATGAAAGCAACAGGCTTAAAATAAAGGCTTTGGAAAAGGAAATTGAGGAAAAAATAGAAAAGAGAAAGGAAAATGACAGCCTCCTTGCGCTTATGCGTGAAAAGGAAAAGGAAATTTCCCAAAGGCGCGACAGTCTTTACAAAGAGGTGATGCGCCTTAGCCAGATAAAGGAAAAAAAGGAAGAGGAGATATCAGCTGTCATAGGCTATCTTTACGACAGCTATGAAATGACGCTCTCAATGGCAGAGCAGACGGCGCAGAAGCTTTCTGACATTCCCCAATCACAAAAAAGACTTACAGAATTGAAGCTTAAAATAAAGGGCCTTGGAAATGTCAATTTGGAGGCTTTGGAGGAATATAAGGAGGTCAAGGCAAGATATGATGAAATGTCAAGGCAGATAAAGGACATAACCTCATCAAAAGAAGAGCTTAACAGGCTTATATCGGAGCTTACAGACCGGATGCGCCTTATATTCTCAGATAAATTCAAAAAAATAAGCGAAAACTTTTCTGTTATATTCAGGGAGCTTTTCAAAGGAGGTCAGGCGCACCTTACACTTACAGAGCCTGAAAATATACTGGAAAGCGGCATAGAAATTTCAGCCGCTCCCCCCGGAAAGGTCATTAAAAATCTTTCCTCTCTCTCAGGAGGCGAGCAGTCCTTTGTGGCGATAGCCATATTCTTTGCCATTTTAAAGGTAAATCCCTCCCCTTTCTGCCTTATGGATGAAATAGAGGCTGCGCTGGATGATGTGAATGTAAATAAATTTGCCTCTTATCTGCACACGCTTACAGACAAAACCCAGTTTATAACCATCACACACAGAAGAGGCACTATGGAGGAGGCAGACGTGCTCTATGGTGTCACCATGCAGGAGGAGGGTGTCTCAAAGCTTTTAAGGCTGGATGTGAGCAATATTCAAAAGGATTTTTATAAATAAGGAGGACAACAGCATGGGATTTTTTTCAAAGCTAACCGGAGGATTCAAGAATTTTTCTTTTTCCGCAAAGGTGGATGACGAATATTTTGACGATTTGGAGGAACAGCTCATTATGGCGGATGTGGGCACAGTCACCGCAGCAGAGCTTACTGAAACACTTAGAAAAGAGGCAAGGGCAAGAAAAATTTCCAATGCCGAGGATTTAAAGTCTGTCATGGAGGAAATAATCGAAAATATGCTGACTGTTCCTCCTATAAACACACCCACAGAGCATCCTATGGTTATTTTGGTTGTAGGCGTAAACGGTGTGGGCAAGACAACCAGCATAGGAAAATTGGCAAAAATATATAAATCGCAGGGAAAGACCGTGCTTTTAGCTGCCGCCGACACATTCAGAGCCGCAGCCATCGAGCAGCTTACCGTATGGAGCGAGAGAACAGACTGCAAAATCATAGCCCACTCTCAAGGAGCCGATCCTGCGGCGGTTGTTCATGATGCAGTGGATGCAGGAAAGAGCAGAAATACCGACGTGGTCATCTGCGACACAGCCGGCAGGCTTCACAACAAGAAAAATCTTATGGATGAGCTTTCAAAAATAAGAAGAGTTATTGAAAAGGAGCTGCCCCAAAGCGTTCCTCAGGTGCTTTTGGTGGTGGATGCAACCACCGGACAGAATGCGGTTGTGCAGGCAAAGATGTTCAAGGAGGCCTGCAAAGCTGACGGCGTCATACTGACCAAGCTTGACGGAACAGCAAAGGGCGGAGTTGTAATAGCCATAGCCAACGAGCTTAAGCTCCCTGTCTGCTATGTGGGTACAGGTGAGGGAATTGATGACTTCATACCCTTTGACCCCCACGAGTTCGCAGTCTCCCTCTTTAATTAAGGAGAAACAAAATGGAAAAGAAATTTATTGCGGCAACAGGAAATGCACATAAATTGGTCGAGTTAAGAAGAATTTTGGAGCCTATGGGCTTTGAGGTTATTCCGGCGGATAAAAGTGCCTTGGAGGGAATTGTTGAAAACGGCAAAAGCTTTCGTGAAAATTCCCTCATCAAAGCCCGGCACATATTTGAAAGGACAGGACTTCCCACCATTGCCGATGATTCCGGCATAAGCATTGATGCCCTAAGAGGTCTGCCGGGAATCTATTCTGCCAGATTTTTAGGAGATACACCCTATGAGATAACAAATCAGGTGATTATTGATGCTTTGGAGGGATTGAAGGG